>JAHDEE010000020.1 GCA_020629005.1 Chitinophagales bacterium | reverse complement strand
ACACCGATTTATCGCCAACCGAGCTGTCAGCGCGAAAAGGCAGATGTTCCACGTGAAACACTCGTGCAAAACAGAGACTTATTATTAAGCAAGCGATCGGCGCGACGGTGCGTCACACCGGGCATTGGGTTCGAATCCGCAGCCTGTAATCCCCACGCCGATTTTTCACCAACTGAGCTGGTGCTAGCCAAGTTGACGGCGCGACTGGGGGCGTCACGCCGGGCGTCGGGATTCGAATCTGTAGGCTGTAATCCGTGATCCCAAATCCTACAAGGCGTAATGGTAGCGCGGAGGAGCTCATTGGCAAAATAGCCCTGATGGTAGCGGAATGCGGGTGCTATGCAGGGGACTGAGCGCCCAGCGGGCGGGGCTGCATTAGCAAGACCCGCCCGCTGGAGCAGCGAAGCTCCTGCATAGTGCCCGCATTATAGCGGACAGCAGGGAGCCCGATGACGCGATGGTGATGGCTTCGCTCCTTATAGAATGCTTTGTCTACAAAACAGAGACTTACGACAAACCAAGCTAGCGGGCATCGGTTAGCTGAGGTTTTCCGTTTATTGCTCAGTAGGCCTCTGATGCTTTTTTTCAGCTGTTCCTCGTGAACATGTTTCTTCATCTAGGATGGCATGGACATTATCACTGTTGTACGTTCCACGTGGAACTCTGTTGCTCTGCTACAACATTGCCTTGTTCCGGGTGGAACTGGGACTTACTTCCTTGCACCTTTATCTTTGCTCTTTGCTCTTTGCTCTTTGCTCTGTCACACTGAGCTTCATTAAATCCTATATCCCATATACCACTTCTGAATACCATTAGGCGACTTGGCGCAATAATGCTGCAAACGGGTCAAATTTGAGTAGCTTTGTGGGCATTTAATTAGGCAAAATCATGTTTCAAGATTATGATGTAATAGTGGTAGGAGCGGGCCATGCAGGTTGTGAGGCCGCAGCCGCAGCCGCAAATATGGGGTCCAAAGTATTGTTGGTTACCATGAATCTGCAAACGATAGGTCAGATGTCTTGCAATCCTGCAATGGGTGGGGTTGCTAAGGGGCAAATAGTACGAGAGGTAGATGCCTTAGGAGGTTATAGCGGCATTGTTTCCGATGAGAGCATGATACAGTTTAGAATGCTCAATCGCTCAAAAGGACCTGCTATGTGGAGTCCAAGGACACAGAACGACCGAATGATCTTTGCGGCTAAGTGGAGAGCAATGTTGGAGGAAACGGAAAATGTACACTTCTGGCAGGAGATGGTGAAAGAACTTTTGGTTGAGAAGGGGCAGGTTGTCGGAGTAAAGACCAGCCTTGGTTTAGCCATTAGGGCACGGGCAGTGGTGCTAACCAACGGTACATTTCTAAACGGTCTTATTCACATTGGCGAAAAGCAATTTGGAGGAGGTAGAGTAGGGGAGAAAGCATCAACAGGCTTGACAGAGCAATTGGTGGATTTGGGCTTTGAGTCCGGGCGAATGAAAACCGGGACACCACCCAGAGTGGATGGGCGATCATTAGACTACTCAGAGATGGAGGCACAGCCGGGGGATGAGCCAAAAGGAAGATTCTCCTTTAAGGACACAAGTATTCCTAAGGAACAAAGAGCCTGTCATATCACCTATACCAATCCTGCAGTACACGATATGTTGAAGCAGGGCTTTGATCGATCTCCGATGTTTAATGGTCGTATCAGAGGACTGGGGCCAAGGTATTGCCCATCGATCGAGGATAAGATTGATCGGTTTGCTGAGAGAGACCGCCATCAAATATTTGTAGAGCCTGAGGGATGGGATACCGTGGAAATTTATGTAAATGGCTTTTCGACTTCTTTGCCGGAAGATGTGCAGTATGAAGCCATGAGGCTAATACCAGGTTTTAAGGAGGTGCGCATGTTTAGACCTGGCTATGCGATCGAGTATGATTACTTTCCTCCGACACAGTTGGGACAAAGTCTGGAGACCAAGTTGGTTAAGAATCTGTTTTTTGCAGGACAGATCAACGGTACCACTGGATATGAAGAGGCAGCTTGTCAAGGCATGATCGCCGGCATCAACGCTCATCGGGCCATCAAGGAAGAGGAGCCATTGATTTTGTCGCGATCTGAAGCCTATATCGGCGTTCTGATCGATGATCTAATCAACAAGGGCACTGAGGAGCCATATCGCATGTTCACTTCCCGAGCGGAATATAGGTTGTTGTTGAGACAGGATAATGCAGATTTGAGACTTACCAGGATAGGAGCTAGTATCGGACTGGCAGATGATGCCCGCCTATCAAGCGTAGAAAAGCAGGAGGAGGATCTGGCAGCTATTCGCAGACTTTTAGCCAAAGAGAGCATACTGCCGGAGGAGATCAATGGAACACTCGCGGAGAAAGGCACGCCGGAGATTCCTCACAAATTCAAACTCTTGAATCTTTTACTTAGGCCAGAACTCAATATGCAGGATTTGTTGAGCGTTGATAGAATCAAGGAAATGTTCAATGAATTTTCGGATAAGGCGATCCAGCAGGCGGAGATTACTGCAAAATATGCTTCCTATATCGCTAAAGAGAAAGAGAATGCCGAACGAATGAAGACCCTCGAAAACATAAAGCTCAATGGCGACTTTGACTATGAACGACTGCCTTCTTTGTCCGCAGAAGCTCGGGAGAAATTGCGAAAGGTAAAACCGAGAACACTCGGGCAAGCAAGTCGAATCAGTGGGGTTTCTCCCGCAGACGTATCGGTGCTGATGGTTCATCTTGGAAGGTAAAGGAGAGGGGAGGGGAGACTGTGAAGAACTTTGGCATCAAATACCTGCTTGTACTCTTGCTACTATGCATTGCTGCAGGCTGTGCAAAGGAGGTTCGCCCAACAGGAGGTCCAAAAGACACAACGCCACCATCAATCCTTGCCTCAAGTCCTAAAGACAAAAGCCTGAACTTTGAAGGCAACGAAATTCGCCTGGAGTTTGATGAGTTTGTGCAACTCAAGGATGTGGAAAAGGAACTGTTCATCAGTCCCTTTATGGCTAACAAACCAAAGGTCGTTCTAAAGAGGAAAGCGGTAGTCCTCACCTTTGAAGAACCTTTGAAAGATAACATAACTTATACTGTTGATTTCGGCAGATCAATTGTCGACAACAATGAAGGCAATCCTGCCACGGGCTTGAAATTCGTATTCTCGACCGGCGATCAAATCGATTCCTTATTCGTTATGGGGAATTTGATCGAGGCATCGACAGGAGCAGCTAAGGAGGATGTTTATGTCAGTCTTTACCATCATGATTCTGAGGCTGATTCCCTACTCTATAAACGAACGCCGGATTACCTTGCGAGGACAGATAAGGCTGGCAACTTCAGAATCGAACACATCAAGTCCGGGAATTATTTACTGTACGGCCTTGAAGATTTGAACAACAATTATCTCTTTGATGATAATGCGGAATCAATTGCTTTTTTGGACTCCTTGCTGGTAGTTAATGATTCTACTGCCAATCACAATTTACAGCTTCGGCTATTCAATGAAGGAAAAGAGAAGCCGAAGCAGCTATCTAAAAAGCATGAAGAGTATGGTCGCTGTGAGGTAATTTACAGTAAGCCCTTAATCGATCCTGAAGTGTTGGTGCTTGATAGCTTATTTGAATCGGATAACCATATCTTCAAATACTCGACAGAAAATGACACTATTTCCCTCTGGTACAAGGAGATACATCCGCCGAAAATTACACTGGTTGTCAAGGCCCAGGACCTGGAAGCGGATACGGTCAAGTTCAAAAAGACGATTTCACCCGAACTTGGAAAAGGCCTAAAGCTCAAAGTTCAAAATTCTCAGAAGGGAGCGGCGGTGCACTCTTTGCCCTATAAGACTCCTTTGATACTCACAGCTAATCATCCTCTTGAATCGGTGAATCCCGAAAAGTTCGAGTTGTATAAAGACAGTATCAAACTGAATGCGTCTGTCGAATTGGAAGAATTGCATACCTCAACATGTTCTGTGTCCTACCCATGGGAGGCAGACAGCGTGTACAATGTTATAGTCTATCCTGGCGGTATTACAGATTATTTTGGCAAGGAAAATGATACGCTGAAATTTTCTTTGAAAAGTCGATCTCTCGAATCATATGGCAACCTGATACTATTGCTTTCAGGACGACCAGATACAAGCTCACTGTTTTATCAATTGCACAATAGCAAAGGACATATGATCGAAAAGGCTGCAATTACAGATACTACCTTGCAATTCAATTACTTAGAGCCGGGGTCTTATGAATTGCGTGTCTGCAAGGATGAGAACCAAAATCTGCAATGGGATAGCGGCGACCTGCTTCTCAAAAGTCAGCCTGAAGGTATTCTATTCTTCAAGGGCATTTCGGTCAAGCCAAACTGGGATTCGGAGTACGAAATAAAAGTGGAGTGACAGCAAATTGGTACAAAAATGGGTTGACCACATAGAGGATTATATCCGTAACTTGCAGTCAAATTACACCTACATATGAAATTCACCGTTTCCACCTCAGCACTTATCAAACAGGTTCAAATTGTAAGTGGTGTCATTAGCAATAACACCGTAATACCAATCTTGCAGGACTTTCTGTTTGAGCTTGCTGGAGATCGATTAACAATTTCCGCTTCCGACCTTGAGACATCAATAAGTTCTACTATCACAGTCAACATGGAACGCGAAGGAAGAGTCGCTATTCCATCTAAGATTTTCAACGATATCATTAAGATTTTAGCGGAACAACCAATCACGATTGAAGTAGAGGAACAGACACTAGCAGTTACAATTCAAACTCAAAATGGAATTTACAAACTAGCAGCGGAGAGCGCTGAGGAATTTCCACCTAGACAACAAATGGATGGAGATGACAATATAGACTTAGATCTGGATGTCATGACTTTGGCTATCAACAAGACATTGTTTGCAGCCAGCAATGACGAACTGCGCCCTCAAATGACAGGGATCTATTTTGATCTGGAAGAAAGTAAAATCACATTCGTAGCCACAGATGCCCATAAACTTGTGAAGTTTAGCCACGAAATTACAAATGGAAAAAGCAATAGCTTCATCGTTCCTAAGAAAGCGATGAACCTATTGAAAAACGCGTTGGCAAATGCTGAGGGCGGAGAAAATGCCAAAGTGAACATCGGTTGGGGGGAAAAGAACGTGTTCTTCTCTTTCGACGGCATCAAACTGGATTCTAGACTCATCGCGGGTACCTATCCGGATTACAATACCGTAATTCCCTCAAATAATCCACATCTGCTGACTGTAGATCAAGCGGATTTCCAGAGTGCGATAAAACGTATCTCGATATTCTCAAGCCGAAGCACCTATCAGGTGATTCTGGACATTCAGGGAGAAGTACTTCGACTGTCTGCTCAAGATTTGGACTTCTCTAACGAGGCGCATGAAACCATGTCTTGCGAGTACGAAGGAGAAAACATGCAGATAGCCTTCAACGCTCGCTATCTTCTTGAGCTTTTGAATTCGGTGGGATCTAGTCAAGTACATCTGAAGCTTTCTCATCCAAGCCGAGCTTGTCTTGTAGTACCAGCGAATGACAACAGTAGTGGGGAATTGGTCATGTTGGTTATGCCGCTCATGATCAATACTTAGAACAGGGTAAGGCCCGGGCTAGAGAAAATGAAGCAGAGAAGTCTTAGACTTCAACATTCAACAGCATTTGTTCAACACGTCTGATAAGTTTCCTCTTTTTATCGCTTGGCGCATAGATGAATCCTTCGAGAAATAGCACTCGATTCTTTTCCGGTTGATCAATCACTAAATTGATATAGGGTCCACCCATAAATTCTTTGGTCATGATCCAAATGCCACGAGAGAGATTCGACTTATGACCGTCAATGTCCAAAGGGAGATGTTGGGTCTCGAAGTGAACGGTATCTCTACTCATACGAGAACCCTCGGTTTCGGACTGCACAATGGCTCCATATTTTTCATGCAGCTGGTCTGATAGTTTATCCAGGCTTCTGGTGGGAAGCTTATCGTAATCAACTGCAGTGACAAGTAGGTTGGACACCTTCTCGGTTTGGTCTTCCCGGTACCACATGATGGGAGAATCCTCCGGAAGGCCTACTTTTCGGAATGAGAGAGGAATGTCCATATCGATTCCGAACTTACTCTTGATTTCTTCTGAGTATCCCTCGTTCACGCCGCTAACGTAAGCATTATTGTAGGCTTTCTTATCTTCTAAATCGTAGATCACCGAAAGCAATTTTTCTCTGTTTTTGTCCAACTTTGCCCTTAGGTCAGCTTGATTGTCACCGTAGAAATAAATCACATTTTGCGGCTTTGCCCAAACATTCTTGCGAACAAAGAATGGCAAATTCTGGCCATCAACCCCTGCTTTTACAATTTGCTTCTGCACTACAGCAGCAGTCCCTTCACTACGTGAAAGATCAGCAAAATACACTATAGTAGATGCCTGACGCAGCAATGGCATCAGATCGACAGGTGGTACCTGATGCACATTAAAGCGAGGCTCACCTTGTGGCAACATAGGAAAATCTTCAAGAAGGCTAGTATTGATAAAGTCTCTTATGATCCCCTCTTCGAAGTCACGATCATCCATGACCAGCATGATCTCATCTACATCGCTACTTGACTGGGGTAGAAGTTCCGCTTGACTCACCGGGACGGGGTTACAAGCATTATAGCAGAGAGAAAATGCGATAAGCACGACTACTGCGATCGGACGAATGGACATATGGGATCTGTTTTGATTATGCCCTCAAGTTAGTAGTTCAAAAGTCAAGTATCAAACACAAAGTACTAACTGAGCTAATGCAAGCATTAAGTGTAGCCATTCTGTCAGTAGGTGAATTATCGAGTAGCACGGAGCAGACTAAATGCCTGGAGTAGATCACTGCCGAATCAACTGATAGTAGTAGTCAAACTTTTGCAGTGGCACAAAGACTTTCAGTTTTTCGCCTTCGATGAGCATATCTGACTGAAGCTTATTCCATCGCTTGAGATCAGCGATTGAGCAGTCAAACTTTGATGCGACCATGCCGATTTTTTCCCCGGCTCCCACAGTATAGGCTAGGTCTGTAACTCGGCCATCATCTTTTTTCGGTTTTGCGATCTTATTCTCCTCTGTTCCCTGGATGGCATCTTTTGACTGGAAGAAGAGCCTTAATTTGTCCACTGGCAGATTGATAGGATATCCCGAGACAGACTTGGGAACAACATCATTCAATACTGCAGGGTTGAGATACTGGACTTCCGTGAGTGGCATTCCTATAAACCGGGAAATTTCGCGAAGATCTGTTTCCTTACGAAGCACGATGGTATCAGTACCATAATAGCCATAAGGTGGATTGCCAGGTTGAACATTGTGCTCAGGATAGTAATGCATTGCATACATCGAGGCAGTAAACAATGACAGATAGTCACGATTAGGCAATGAAGCTGCAATCTTATCTATGTCGTGCGTGCTTTCCACTCTTTGCATGGCCTTAATCAGCTCGCCTTGACCGGAACCATAAGCAAGTATGACCAATTGCCAATCGTTAAAGCTCTGATATAGGAATTTGAGGTATCTGGCCATGGCATCTGTGGAAAGATACGGATCCATTCGCTCATCGATAAAAGAATTCAAATCCAGGCCGAAGCGACGAGCATTCTCAACGGACAACTGCCAAAGACCACTTGTTCCCAATTGCTGAGAATTCAGTCTTGGGTTCAATCCCGATTCAATCACGGCCAGGTATTTTAGCTCCGTTGGAATGCCGTATTTAATGAAAGTGCTTTCAATAATCGGAAAGTAGGCATCTCTCCGACCAAGAATCTTTTCCAGCTGCTGTCGATTTGAGTGGAAGTATCGATTGATATACTTCTTGACATTGTGATCATACTTAAGACTAAGCTGGCAAGGAATCATCTCTAACCGCTGTTCATATTCATCAGCGCCATAAACCGGCCGTTCATCCGGCGCGAATAGTCGATCCGTAGTAGGCGATTTGATTAGCTTCTTAGCCTCGAATTCGAGGAGAAAACTCGATTCAAAGAGGTTCTGATTCATCATGCCAGCCTCTGGCTGTTCTACAGACGACTCAGCAACTGCAATCGGAGTCGAAACAGAAGGTTGCTTATTGTCCATCTGATCGCTAATGATGACATCTTTTTCTAACTCCGTTGGCTTCTCAGCATCAAAATGCTTGTCTGGTATAAGAATACCCGTTTCACCAAAATCAAATTTGCTCTTTTTCCCTTCCTCAGGCCTGAGCTCCTCAGTGGAGATCACTTCTTCACTTATCTTTTGCTCTTGCTGCTGATCAAATACAGGATCAGGGATAAGAATCTGACTTTCACCAAAATCGAATTTTCCATTTTTATCTTCTTTCAGACTCGTGTCCTCATCCTTAACGGGCATAGGCAATTCTTCTTGCTCAGTAGCAGTTTTCACAGTAGCAACTGGCCACATCTCTTCATGATTATTGCTGGTAGCTGGAATCTGTTTCGCTATTTCATGCAAATTACCGTGAATCACTGATACAATTGACGGAACTACTTCTACGTCGAGGGCCGACGGCACAGCAATCGACTTTTGCAACTCAGCAGCAGGGATCAACTCCCTTGTAGTGACTTTAGGACTGCTCTCTGCTGTTTTGAAGGGTTCTAAAGAAGGAACAGAGAGAGAAGAAACATTCTTGGTATCGTTATCCGGCTCTTGCGTAGAGAGTAAATCCTCAATCGTTTCTCCCGGCGCCAATAATGAGGTGCCAAGCACAGCATCTCCACCTGGTTTATTGTCAGGAATCAGAACATCTGTATCGTACTGAAACTTTTTGATTTTCTCATCGGTTACTGGAGCTGATATAGCCGGAGTGGAACTGCTTTGACTGCCAGAAGGGGAGCCAATGTCTGAGCTGTTCGGAAAATTTACGTACGTGTCTTTGGCTATATCCTTGCTGGTTACCGGCTTATCCGGAAATTCAGGGGCCGGATTTTCATCATCGGCCACGATAATGGTTTCGAATCCAAAGACATTTGTCGTTTTTATGTAACGCTTTCCATCGCCTTTAGGCTTTACAGACGACGCCTCTGAACTATCTGGTACAGCGACTTTGTCCGCCGGCTCAGCGACTGGCGCAACAATGGCTTTTTCTTCTGCAACCTTATCCTCTTCCAATTCCTGGAACTCCAGGATGTGATCAGAATCATCATTCTGCGGCTCTTCCTTCTCAGTCGCACTGGATTCTGCAGACCCGTCAATTAAATTGAGCAGGCTTCGCTTCTTTTTCTTCTTCTTTCGCGAGAACACAGAAGGGTCCTCAGTTGGGAATGCCGGATCATAACCCACTTGCCCAAAAGTATCAGCCATAGCAAAGACAACAACGAGAAGTACAACCACCAATCTACTGATCCCTTTCATATCTCTTGAAGATAAGTAATTTTCGCTTAATGCTAATATGCCAGTCATTTAATGACTAAGCCGGCCGCAAGTTACTCATAATCTGCTGACCGTAAGCTAAAAGTCGATGCTCTTCAAATTTGCTTGACATCAGCTGAATTCCAAACGGCATTCCATTAGAGTGATGAAAGAGCGGAAGGGATATGGCAGGTACTCCGGCCAGGTTAGCTTGGACAGTATAGATATCAGCCAAATACATGCTGATTGGATCTCTGTACTCACCTGCATCTAATGGAAATGCGGTTGTCGGGGTAGTAGGAGTAACTATAAAATCGTACTCAGACAGAATGTCGGCAGTTTTTTCGGCGATCAGCCTCCTCACTTTCTGAGCCTTCGTGAAATAGGCATCATAGTGCCCAGCACTCAACACAAAAGTCCCTAGCATGATACGTCTTCGTACTTCCTCACCGATGGCCTCGGTTCTGCTCTTTCTGTACATGCTTTCAATATCCCGGGAATCTTCGGATCGGAAACCGAAATGCACGCCGTCGTAACGTGCTAAATTACTGCTGGCTTCAGCTGTCGTCAGCACATAGTAGGTTGGAACCATGTATTCCAAATAGGGAAATTCAACAGGGTGAACCTCTATTCCTGTCGCCTCCTGTTGCTGAAGAAAGTCTTGCACGGCTGATTTGATTTCCGGATCGAGCCCCTTATGGTTCATTACAGCAGGGAAGTAGGCGAGTTTCTTTGCTCTTTCCGAGGCTGCTTCATTTACTTTCCATGACTCCTGTATAGCTGTGGAGTCAAATTCATCCGGGCCCGCCATCACTTCTAGCATCCGACTTGCATCTTCCAGGCAATTCGTAAGTGTACCTATAATGTCAAAAGAGCTGGCATAGGCAATCAGTCCATGACGGGAAATTCGGCCATAAGCCGGTTTCAATCCAACAACATTGCAAAAGGAAGCTGGTTGTCTAACGCTGCCACCAGTATCGGAGCCAAGTGCCGCCAGGCACATTTCAGCTTGCACGGCAACAGCAGATCCGCCAGAAGAGCCTCCCGGTACCTTACTTGGATCGGCAGCGTTTCGGACAGGGCCAAAAGCGGAATTCTCACTAGATGATCCCATGGCAAATTCATCACAATTGAGACGACCTAGGATAATAGCACCTTCGGCAACAAGACGTTCTACCGCTGTAGCTGTAAAAGTGGATTCGAAGTTTTCAAGGATTTTAGAAGCTGCTGTTACCCGATGGCCTTTGTAACAGATGACATCTTTAATGCCCACCGTCAAACCAAACAGCTTACCTGGATCTTGCTTGGAGGACAGCTTTCGATCGATCTCATCAGCATAGGAGAGTGCTTCTGCAGAATAGACTTCCAAAAATGCGTTTAATGCCTTGTTCTCTTGAATTTGTCCCAGATAATAGGACACAAGTTCTCTACAAGAAGTCTGACCTGAGCGCAGTGCTTCCTGGACTTGCTGTAGGCTGCTGTATTTCTTCTGCAAGGTGTTGCCTGTTGGTGTGAATAAAATTCAGAAATCAGGCAAAGATAAAAACTGGCTTAGGATTATTCTTTGGTCTTGGCTTCTTCTCTCATCCCTTGCTGCAATTCTTCTTGCATTGACGCTTTCGCGCTATTGAATTCACGGATGCCTTTACCCAGGCCACGCATCAATTCCGGGATTTTCTTGCCGCCAAACAACAATAGTATAGCGAATACAATAATAAGAAGCTCATATCCACTTGGAGTACCCAATAATGCTAGCGTTGTCATATTCTCGATCGTTTGTTACAAATGTAATCGACTTACTTGCCATCTGAAAGTTTTTGACCCTAACTGGGCCAAAAAGATCGAATAAGTCTTCCGATAGTAGCCAAAACTACTGCTTCTTTATCCAGCTAGATGGGTTTAGTTTGGTATTTCCCTTCCAGACTTCAATATGGACCTCAGTTTCTCCACTCTTATTGGTATGTACGATACCCAATGCTTCACCAGTATCAATTTGATCCCCTTTCACCACAAAAACTTCCTCAAGACCCGTATAAACGCTGAAGTACTCACCATGCTTTACAATCATGGCATTCCGAATGGTAGGACTGAAAAAGATATCCCGAACCTCACCATCAAAAATTGCCCTTATAGTAGCCTTTTCCTTAGTGCTAATGTCAATCCCATTATTATTGATGGTCACGCTTTTCAGCAAGGGATGAGGATTTTGGCCGAATCGGCTCACGATTACACCATTATCCACTGGCCAGGGCAACTTTCCTTTATTCGCAGCAAATTCCTTTGAAAGTGCTGCCAGCTTAGCTACAGGAGCAGCTTTAATATTTGGGTTTTCTTTTGCTTTCTTGGCCTCTTTGGCCGCAGCAGCGACTTCCCGGGCAATGATAGCTTTGATCTCCGAAGCCAGCTTCCTTCGCGCTTTTTTCTTTGCCTCGATCTTCGCTCGAATCTCCTTCTCCTGTTTCTTGAGTGTATTTACAATTTGATCCTTCTTCTTTCTTTCCTTTAGCAGTTTGCCTTGCTCAGCTTCTTGTGTCGCCAGCAGCTCTCGTTTTATCTCCTTTTCCTCAATCATCTGGTCTACCTTGTCCAGCATCTCCTCTTTCTTAATACGAATTGACCGAACTTGATTTTCCCGATAATCGCTATAGTACTGGATGTACTTCAGTCGCTTGTATCCGTCATTAAAACTCTCAGCGGAAAACAAGAACAAAAGGCGATTGTAATTGCTTTGTAGTTTGTAAGTATTGCGAACCATCTTGGCGTAGTCCTCCTTCAGCTTTTCGAGATCCTTCTCCAGCTGATCGATTTGTGCCTGTAATGCATCAAGCTTTTGCTGCGCGAGTGCTAACTGACTCTTGATATTATCGATGACCTTCGTGCGATTGTCAATCTTGCTTTGCAGAAGAGTCAAATCAGCCATAGATGCCTTTTTACTCTTTTGGTTTTCTGCAAGCATTACCTCAGCCTCTTTAAGCTCCTTGTCCAATTGCACCTTCTCCGCCTCTAAAGTTGCTCGATCCTGAGCAGACACTCCGGATAGGTTAAGCAAGAAGAAAAAGGAAAGAAAAAGGAAAAAACTAAGGACGGATGATTTCATATTTGCTACTGTGGCTAAAGGGCAGGTTAAGTGCCTCATTAAATTCCAGCTTTTCAAAAGCCAGATTCACTTCGTAAAGATAGCCAGCATCCAAGAATATGTTACGCTTGGTAGAAAATTTACCTCCTGGCGCAGATTGATAGTTCGCGAAACTGCAGTTCGCCTTACGTCCTGCTACGCTGTCTTCCATGGCCAGGCTGTTGAGCTGTAACGGATCCGGCTGGTACACTGCAGTCTCAAGTAGGTTGCCGTCTTGTTCGGTAAGAAGGTATCCGTCGCGATTTTGCTCAACAGCTGCAGTGGAAGGATTTAGGTTCGCATTGCCCAATAGGAGATTCTGTAGATCATCGAAACTGAAGGGATATTTGGTGAACTCCTGAATATAATCAATGCCTGCAAGATAAACCTGCTTGTTCATACGATCGAGTACTTTTACAGAGTCGCGGGTGATTAATGCCCTGCCCACTTCGACCTTTAGAAAAGTTGGACTCACAGATACCCAAATGGCGCTGTCTCTGCGCATTCGAATATTTGCTTTGAATTGTGTACTGCTACCTTGATCCTTGAAATCAATTCTGGTCGAGGCCGAAAACCATTCCGGCTCAAAATTGAGTTGCTTGATCTCCTCCAGAGGAACAGCAACATGTTCGACTGGTACTTCGGGCACTGGAACCGGATTTTTCTTCGCTGCCTTTTTGGTCCAGGAGCAAGCGCTTAAGAAAGAGACTAGCAAGAGCGTGAGGAGTAATTGAAGGACTTTGGTACGCATTTCCACAATATTTGTCATGATAGAAAGACTGTCAAACACCTTCAGGGTTACAAGTCCTCATTGACTATTAGGCAGCTACTCCGGAAGCGACTTAGAACTGATCTTCTCCATCAGCTCGTCGGAATCACCACCCAGCTCCTTTGCCTTTTGCCAATGCTCCATTGCTTTGTCTTGCTGACCAAGTTTGAAATACACATCTCCCAAATGCTCCAGTATGACATAACTCCCGCTACCCCCATTGTCATGAGCCTTCATGAGCCATTGCTTAGCATCATCATATTTACCCTGCTTGTACAACACCCAGCCATAAGTATCCTGAAAAGAAGGATTCTCCGGCTCGATCTTGTTGGAAAGCAGTGACATCTCCGCTGCTTTCTCCAAATCTTCCCCTCGAACAGAAAGATAGTAGCTGAAGTTGTTTAGCGTGTATGCATTTTGCGGATCGTAACTAAGTGCCTTGTCGAAATTTGAATCGCTTTTCTCGTACTCTTTCAGACTGTAATGAACGTCGCCCAATTGAGAATGCAAGTCAGCAAGTAGTGCCTTATTTTCAGAACCCATGAGGATGGCCCGCTTCAGAGACTTCTTCGCCTGCTCGTAGTTCTCCAGCGCATTATTGGCAATGCCGTTGAAATAATAGGGCATCGGCTGATTCGGAAACAACTCGATCATTTCCTTGCTATCTTTTGCCAGACCCTCATGATTAGACATCTCCGAATGAATAAACATCACCTGTTGCCAGACCGTATAGACACTGCCATCAAGTTCCAGACCTGCTTTATACTGTTCCAGGGCCGCTTTCGTTTGACCATCGGTGTACAACAGATCGCCATACATTGCACGGGCCTTAGCTTCTTTCGGATGTGCATCTACCAGTTTCTGACCCAATACAAAGGCCTCTTCTTTTCTTTCGGACTTCTGTTGTACCAGGTCCAAATAGGGAAATAGGATTTGCACCTTTGCATCGATCGGTACAGAGCTGTTCTCAAAGATCTTGCTGATCTCGGTGAAATACCGCTCCTGATCTCCTTGCTTGCGATAAACCTCCGCCATAGACAGCTGCACCATCGGATTGTCAGGATCAATTTCTTTTAATTGCTGGTACACCTCAAAAGCCTCATCCGAACGACCATTCGCATCATAGAGTTCGGCAAGCAAGCTGTAGTATCTGGCCTCTCCAGGTGATTCAGCAATCAATTTCTTGATTTCTCCCGCCGCATTATCTACTTGATTTAGCTGAACATAGAGTCTTTGTTTCTGAAGAACGATGTCCTCATTAACACCGATTTTTTCCTCAAGCTTATTGTAGGTCTCAATAGCGGGCTTTAGATCACCAGCTCTTGTTTGCATATATGCCAGGTCAAAATAGTACTCCGCATTATCAGGATTGCTTTGGATCAAAGCCTCATAAACACGAGATGCTCCATCATAGTCGCGATTCATTGCCAGCAACTCAGCGTGAAGATATTGGTACCACTTGTTCTCACCATCAAGACTGGTAGCAAGATCAGCATAACGGAGGGATTCCTCCAGC
This sequence comes from Chitinophagales bacterium, assembly GCA_020629005.1. Classification (GTDB taxonomy): domain Bacteria; phylum Bacteroidota; class Bacteroidia; order Chitinophagales; family UBA2359; genus JAHDDV01. The sequence continues at coordinate 32,099 of JAHDEE010000020.1, read as the reverse complement.
TGCTCTTCCTCATAATAAAACTTGGCCAGTTCATAAGCAGAAGCAGCATTATTAGGATCGAGGGTCAGAATGTCTTTGAATTTTTCAACAGCATCCTCAGTATCACCCAACAGTTTATCCTTGTTGGCGGCAATGAACAAGTTCATCACCCGCGCATCATCTGATGGCTTGGCCTTGTTAACTGCAGTAGTATTTTTGCCCTTTTTCCTCTTCTTCTTGCCATTCTGAGCCACAGAATCCTGAAAACACAAAAGGCTGCACATGGCAACTAACAAACTAATTCTGACCAGTTTCTTACTCATTATCCGATGGTTGTGAAGTCTCCTAAACTCAGCGATTCGCCAGCTCCATTAATAGTAACAGTATTTCCAATCATTGAGTTTGTTAAGACCTTGTTTTCAAGCCGACTATCTTCCTGGATCACTGTGTTGTTTATTACACTATTTTCCACTGTGCTGCCTTTTCCAATCGACACATGTGGGCCAATTACGGAATTAACAACAGTAGCATTTTGGCCAACAAAACAAGGTGGAATCAAGACCGAATTCACCAGATTTGCGGTCTCAGAGACCATTTTTTGGTCTTTATTAAACTCCAGAATCCGCTGATTGGTATATACCACGGCATCTTTGTTGCCACAATCAAGCCATTCTGTTACTGCCCCAGGCTTAAACCTCCAGCCTTTCTGTTTCAGGTTCTCCAGGGCATTCGTCAATTGGTACTCCCCTTTATCCTTAATGTCATTGTCAATCAAATAGGCAATTTCCTCCTTCAACTGTTTTCCATCGTGTAGATAGTAAATACCAATAATGGCAAGATCCGAAACGAATTCCTGGGGCTTCTCCACGAAGTTCGTGATAATGCCATCATCGTCCATCTGAACAACGCCAAAAGCCCGTGGATCTTCAACCTTCTGCACCCAGATTACGCCATCTGCAGAATCGTCAACGGTGAAATCCGCCTTAAACAAGGTATCAGCAAAAGCGACGATCACCTTACCTTCCAGAATTGATTCAGCACAAAAAACGGCATGTGCCGTTCCTAATGGCTTATCCTGATGGAAAATGTGCCCTTTAGAGCCCAGCTCCTCGGCAATCTTAAGCAGATTTTCTTCAACTTCTGTGCCGAAGTCTCCGATAATGAAACCGATGTTTTCAAAGGGAGTGCCTACAATTGCAGAAATATCTTCAACAAGACGCTGAACAATCGGTTTCCCCGCAACTGGGATTAGTGGTTTGGGAATAGTAAGGGTATGTGGTCGCAGTCTGCTTCCACGTCCTGCCATTGGGATAATTAAATTCATCTCGGTGGGTAATTTTGAGTAATAGTAAAGACTTCTTAACGGACAGAATTAGTTACCTGTGCTGCCAAATCCTCCATCGCCCCGGTCTGTCTCTGATACGGCTTCAGCACTTTCCCAGACAACTCTCTCATGACGCGCAATAACCATTTGCGCCACACGATCACCATGTCGTATAATCTGCGGTTCTTTCGATAAGTTGATCAATAGTATGCCAACGTAGCCTCGATAGTCAGAATCAATCGTACCAGGAGCATTAACAACTGTAAGACCGCGTTTTAGCGATAAGCCACTTCTAGGACGAACCTGAGCTTCAACACCCTGTGGTAACTCCAAAATCAATCCTGTTGGGATCATGGCCCGCTGCATCGGCTGCAAGGTCACATCTTGTTCCAGATTAGCCCTCAAATCCATACCAGCAGAACCCTCTGTGGCGTAAGAAGGCAAGTCATTTTTCGAATGGTTGATGATCTTTACATTCATGCCGCAAAAGTACAGAGAAATCTACATTTAACGGACCTAACAGGATTATTGCTAAACGACAACTGAGGCTAGAAAGATTTTAGCCAAGGACGACTGCATTGGGTCTTTTATTGATGGACAGGCTACGTGAGCTTATCTTTTTGCTTGCCAAGGCGCGAGTAGGGAGTATAACCAAAGCTACATGACCGCCGAGCAACGTAGGGTGGCAGCAATCGAAGCCATTTAGACTATCCATCAATTGCGGCCAAAGGCACTACGTTCTGTGTACAGAAAAAAGCAAGCAAAACCCAGTAAAAGTGCCCCTTTTATGCCATAGCTCATCATCTCGTGGCTTCCATGAATCCGGGAACTTAGATAAGCATCAAGTGCAAAGACGATCAGCGCCAAAACCGCAAACTTCCCTATATACGCCAAATCATAAGGTACTGGATAGTGTCTCTTTCCCCACAGGTAGGATACGCAGACCATCGAACTGTAGCAGGCTAATGTAGCCCATGCGGAACCAAGGTATCCGATACTGGGTATCAACAGTAGATTTAGCACTACCGTAAGTATTGCCCCACCAACAGCAATAGCAGCACCTTTCAGCGTATTGTTGGTAAGCTTGTACCATATGGATAGATTATAGTAGATGCCCAAACAAAGGTTGGCTAGCAGCAAAATCGGCACAACAACCAAACCTTCATGGTAGGATGCTCCGATAAAGTGTTTAAAGAAGTCGAGGAATAAGGCGATCAAGAGAAAGACCCCCAAACCGATCACTGCAAAATACTTGAGCACCTGCGCATAGATTTCTCTGGCATCTTGCCGATTTGATTGTGCGAAGAAAAACGGCTCTGCAGCATACCGAAATGCCTGTATAAACAAGGTCATCAGAATCGACAACTTGTAACAGGCTCCGTAGATGCCCAGCATCGACATGTTTGTGGTTTCATCATAGGGCAACAAATACTTGAGCAAGACACGATCCAGCATCTCATTGATAATACCTGCAAAACCTACAATGGTCAGTGGCATGGCGTATTTGATCATCTTTTTCAGAAGACCTCGGTTAATACCAAATCGGATGCCCAGTATCTCAGGCAAAAGCAACAATAAGGTAGCTGCACTAGCAATCAGATTGCTGATAAAGATATAACCAACACCCATATCGGGATCATAGATGCGCTGTATAAAGGCTGAATCTTCAGCCCACATTGGACACAAAATCAAGAAGAATATATTTAAGCCAATGTTTAGTCCTATGTTGCTAAGTTTGATTAGGGCAAACTTTATAGCCCGTTCTTTGTATCTTATATGCGCGAAGGGAATGACGGAGAGTGCATCAAAGCCCAGAATCAGTGTAAACCATATGATGTACTCAGGATGAGCACTATAGTTGATTAGGTTAGAAATAGAACCAGAGAATAAAAGCATGCAAGACACGAGCATTATGGTACTTAGCAGCAAACTGCTCAGTGCTGTGCTCGAAGCATCTTTTGACAGACCTTCGTCTTTTACATAACGGAAAAAAGCAGTCTCCATTCCATAGGTGAAAATCACCATCAGAAAACCCACATATCCGTATAATTCGGTGACCACACCGTATTCGGAAGTCAGGAAAATGCGGGTATATAGTGGGACTAAAAGATAGTTAAGCAGTCGACCCACAATACTGCTGAGTCCATAGACAACAGTCTGGCCAGCGAGTTTCTTAAGTAGGCTCAATTGCTGGAGGTTTCGATATTAATGGCGAAATGTTGGTAAATTTAGGGAAATGAAGTTGGAAGAAGCAAAAGCACAGTTTATACAAGCATGGGGAACCCTGGGTTCCAAGTGGGGAATCAACCGAACAATGGCACAGGTACATGCTTTGCTGCTCATTTCCTCCGAATCCCTTTCTGCCGAACAAATCATGAACGAGCTCAACATCAGCCGCGGCAATGCCAATATGAACCTGAGAAGCCTGATTGACTGGGGACTGATTGAAAAAGAACTCAAGCCAGGCGAACGCAAAGAGTTTTTCGTCGCAGAAAAGGACATCTGGAAGGCTTGCGTACAAATCATGAAGGAGCGCAAGAAACGAGAGCTAGAGCCATTGGAAAAAGTCCTCAACAAAGTATCAGATGTGGACGAGGTTAGCCCCGAAGCAGAAGCGTTCAAGGACATGGTCGGCCAAATCAGTCGTTTCTCTCAATATGCCGAAAAATCACTTGAAGCCATGATTGATGCTGACGAGCACTGGATGGTCAATCAATTCATGAGCTTTATCAAGAAATAGCAACCAAAGCTCACATAAGCGAAAAATTCCCCCGATCAAAATCCTCAAAATAGTCCAAAGCAAGGCTTTTTAGCCATATTTCTCGAATTCCCAGATCCATATTTGGTACCTCCTTCAGCTTCGAATAGTGTGGCCAACCATCGGCATCACGTCCGTCAAATCGATAGTACTTCTCCCGCATCAGCAGATTGCACAGACCTATATGCATCAAATCCTGCTTCTCCTCTTTGCTAAACTCATGATGCAAAGCACCCACCTCCTGCACACCGATCAAAAATAGCACGGTCTGCAAGTCCGGCTTACGCTTGAAAAAGGGCTTGACCCGATACAAAAACCGCTGCCAATCACGCTCAATCTGATGACTCTCCTCTTCCGTAAAATTCATAACAGCTACGCTACCAAACAAAAAAGGCAAACCAATCAGGTTTGCCTTCTTCGCTTTTCGTTTTCTAAAGAATTACTCCTTAATCGTGATGCCCTTAATCACATCATTTCCTTTAATCTTGTTCACAACAGCCATATCAGCATCAGACTTCACCTTGCCAAATACACTGTGCTTGCCATCCAACCAAGGCGTGGCCTTATGTGTGATGAAGAACTGACTTCCATTGGTATTAGGACCCGCATTTGCCATAGACAAAATTCCAGGATCAGAATGCTTTAGGCTTGCATCAAACTCATCATCAATAAAGTATCCCGGATTTCCACGGCCATTTCCATCAGGACAACCACCCTGAATCATGAAATTGTCAATCACACGGTGGAAAAGAAGACCATCATAATAGCCAGATCGCGCCAACAGTATGAAGTTTGATACCGTCTTTGGAGTCTTTGTAGCATAAAGATCCAGATTGATATCCCCTTTATTGGTACTGATCACAGCCGTCACATCCTTCACATATTTGCTGTTGGCGATGCTGCTTTTCATCACATTCACATCAATCTTGCTTCTTGGATCATTCTTCTTTGCGGCCGGAGCCTCTTTTTTTGCCTCAGGAGCCTTCTTTACCTCCGTTTTTACCTCTTTTTTGGCCGCTTTATCAGTTTTAGCACTATCCTTACAAGCTACCAGCAGAAAGCAAGCAAGAAAAAGTATTACAATTTGCTTCATCGTATTAGATTTTATTTTGCGCGAAGATACGGTTAAATTGAAAAATCTAGGCAGCTCCCGGCACAAAGCATGTCAAACATGTTAGTCAGGCAGCACTTTTTTTGGTGGGCGTGCCCCTTCGCTCCCTACACAGGCGCTGCGCTTCTGTTTCGGTCGCTCCGGGTCGGGCTATCCGCTAATACTCACCTTGTGGCTAGCGGTTCGGCTTATGGCTGCTGTGGTCTCTCCGCAAGCTCCGAGCCCCCATCAGCCATGCCTCACACGCTATCCCCGGCGGCTCGTTCCGCTCCTATCCCTCACGCAAGGGTCTTTGGACTGCTAATTCTTTGCACCGAAACCTCCATAATAGAACTTGTCTATTTCTCCACCAAGTATTAGTTGGACGGACAATACAATTGTCTTTTAGCGTGACACAGGTGTTTTAGAGTTAGTGGGTCATGTTTTATACGATCCGCCTTGTTGATCTACTCGAAAGGCTATTCTTCTCAGGCGCATTTCAACAGTCGCTTTCTTTAAGGTACTTACATCTGTAGTGGTATACACTAACTCTTTATAATGGTGTATCTTGTCCAATAAGTCTCCGAGAATAGAGCCTTCTTCCAGAAGCTGTGTGTTTTTCCTAGATGTAGTCTTCAAGTACTGCAATGCAGCAATACCAAAAGCGAAGCATAGGATTCCTACAGAAAGGAGAAGGGCAGCCAAATCTATATACTCCCTCCTGAACGCTATGAAATTATAGCAAATTATTACCCCAACTAAAATAATTCCAATAAAAAGAGTAAAGAAAGGCATTTCATAAACATTTTGCCTTTCAATATCATTCATATTGCTAGAAACCTTCTCCGCTAGATCAATTAAGCCCTCCAATTCTTGTATAGAAGCTTCTTCTTTTCGTGAAATCATACATCTACAGGTTTGATATCTTGGTGAAGAAATTCATCCTAAGTGCTTTCCTATTTTCTTCTCCTGCAATTCTCGTCTCAACAAAGTTTCCATTCCACTCTAAATTTCTCTCGAAGGAACATAGAGGCAAAGAAACACATTTCAATCGTTGTGCTCCCACAGTACTTACTGCACTTTGCAGCAGTTTACTGAATTTACTATCTCCCTCAGGATGATAATACCTCTGAGCAAGGTCTAATTCTTCCTTAGCATAATATAAATCCGCCTTATTGGCAATAATCATGAGCCATCTTGGTGCTCTTCCTAGAGCAAAAGTTCGCTTTACCTCTTCGCATACCAGCGCAAAATCTTCAAGCTCTGCCTCAAGATTAAATGCTCTCAAGTTTTGTATAGTTGAGATGCCAGCACTTTCAATCATTTGAGTCTTTACAGTATGGTCACGGACATCGGTAAAACCCCAATCTACAACATAGATGATTCCTTCGAGTTTCTTGCTTGAATTAAAGGCCTCGTTCAAGCCTCTGTATCTCTCTCTTCCCGTTTGGCCAGGAATAACCCGCACAATGCTAGTCCAATCACCAAGAGTCAAAGCTTTGGATTCCACATCTTTCGATGTTTCTGGAAGCTCCCAGGATAGGCTGTTTGTTTCCCCATACAAGTAGGAGGCCATCACAGATTTTCCGACGCTTGCTCTACCAGTCACCACAATGTTTGTAGCTCCAGTGCTTGAATATACCAACAGTTGCTTCCACCACTTTTGCAAAGTATGTCTGTACTTGTATGCATTTAGCGGTACTTTGACAAAAGCTGGTGCAATATCACTCCAATTTTCGATTTCCATAATTTATCTAAGATTGTGCAACAAGGTAAAATCCAGTGGCTAAGTATGCAAAGATTCTCGTACTTCTCTCAGAAACAACCTCCCAGAAAGAATCGTTTAGATAGTGTCTAAAATAGTAAAATTCAATCTAATGCATTCATCTACAATTTCAGATGTCCAAAGCGTAGGAGAGACCTAGCCAAATAGCCCCGGGCGAAGAGGAAATGCTGGTGCTGAGGGCCGTGGCGACTGCTGGCTGATGGTAGCTCGGAGCTTGCCGTAGAGATGCCAGCAGCCATGCAGGAGCAGGCCCGCAGTGCCAGCATTGGAACGGAGCACGGGACTGCAGTTTCCCCGTTCTTTCAACGTTTCGCTCCAAAACATTCTACGAAAAAGGAGCACTTTCCAGGCAAAGCATGATTGTTTGGTAAGTCGCTTCAGTGCATGTCAGCCACATAGGTTTGGTCAGAAAACCCGAGTAGATGATCGTAAGAAGTTTGCAGCAGTAAAATTGCTCTTTTCTCTTTTCTCCTTGCTCTCGAAACTTCAGCCTTTGCCCAATTTGCCGACTAACTCGGCATGTCGAGAATGTAGGCTTTACCAGACTTGCGTTTTGCCAGAGCTGTCGAACGCAGCCAGGGGTTGAACAGTTTCAGCGTCTTGTAGTTGGTGCCGTTTTGCTTGGCGAAATCGGCGATATTGGCGATGTGGTCAACTTCGACTTTGTAGGAGGGAAGAAGAGGATAGAGATCGCTGTCGTCGAGGTAGAAGCCATATTTGTCCGGATTTTCTGTGATCAGCTTGAAAGCCAGTACTCGAAACACATAGCGAGAAGTTTCGTGATTCAGATAGAGGTCGTAGTAGTTATCTTCTTTTTGATTGGCGGCTTGCTTGCCGATGCCGCTCATGCCCATATTGTAGGAGCCAAGGGCCATGGCCCAGGAACCGAATTTGTTGTGGGCTTTGCGAAAGTACTTGGCAGCGGCTCTGGTGGATTTTTTGAGGTGATAGCGCTCATCCACATCAGAAGAAACCTCCAGTCCGTACTCTTGGGCGGATGATTTGACGAACTGCCAGATACCCTTTGCATTGGCGGGGCTGACTGCGTTGAGCAAGCCACTTTCTGCCATTGCTACATACTTGAGATCATCGGGTACACCCATCTCCGCCAGAATCGGTTCGATATCTTTGAAGATTCTGTTGGCGAGTTTCAGCGTGTGCATGGTCTTGCTGTGAAAGTAGGTGTTGACCAATAGCTCGCGATCCAGACGTTCCCGCACATCGAATACATGCAGGGGCACGGACTCGCCGGCAAAAGTGACCTGCGCCGGTATTGGAGGCTGATTGATATGCTGATGGCAATGAGTGCCATCTGCTGTACTGCCTGTAGAAGTTGTATGCCCCGATTCCGTATTGGATTTCGTGTGGGGAGCAGATGCTCCATTGTTGCCCACATTGCTGCTGAATAGAAAAAAGAAGCCAAACACTGCTATTGCAGTGATGATTGAAGCCAATACTTTGCCCATAATTTACTGCTTATTGAATGCTGATAGATGCATACCGACACATAATATTTTCCGCACTAAAGATACTTTATTTGACTCTAGTGGACCAAATGATAGCGCCTTATGCGTCAAAATGGTCTATTTATCAAGCTCCGGCTTATGGGTATTCTTTCCCTCTATCTCTTTTTATAAAGAGGGACCATTGAGCAAGGTTCACCATACATAAGGGTCTTTACTTGCGGCATAAGGAGCCGAGTGATTTCGACATAGGCACTCGCTGGTATCGGCACAGAGCCACAGCCTTTAATAACGACACGTTTATCAGCCAGGGCTTCGGTATCCAGTTCGGAAAGGTTTTGTTTGATCAGTTGATCGGCCAATTGGTAAGCCGTAGCGAATGAGTAGGAGAGGGCATGTGCGCTAAGGTATGTACCTGCGAGCATATAAGCCCACAGCGGCACAATGGCATCAGCGCTGCAGTGAATCGCGACATGCTTGCCTGCATAGCTGGTCCAATCAATTTCCTTCAAGGCAGCTCGATAATCTTTTTCTTTCAGCAGGAGGCCTTTGAACAGGTATGCTTTCACATCGAAACTCAGGATTTCCTCCTTTGGCAAATACGCTTCAAGGTTTATGGTAACGATGCCACTCTTGGCTACTCTGTTTACGATTTCGGACATGAGATTTTACTTTCAATAAATAACAAGATGAAATCAAAATCGTTTCGTAGTATGATCAAGCCAGGCCCGACCTTCGAAATTACTTGTACCCCAATGAATGGCTACCGGCCAATAAAAAAGGGCTGTCTCAAACGAGCAGCCCTCTTTCAGTTTCTAATCTTTACAATTATTATCGCCCTACATATCTGTTGTCAACAAAGTCAACTGACTTAGTCAATGCAGGAAGCAACTTGGTGTTTACAGAGCCACGTAGTGCAGTTGTCACTGTGGTACGCTGTGCATCTATATCTGTCAATTCAGAAGCATCTGTGAACGAAGTAGGTTTCACCAGGATTACTCCACGATTGCCAACGATAGGCGAGGACACCTGCCCTTGATCAAGGCCAAAGATCACAGCATTTACTTTAGGCTCGCTTCCCAAACCGGAAATGGAACCCGCCGCAAAGTTTACATTGTCTGCAGTCTTAACCGTAGTGTTGTTGGCAGCAGCAATTTCCGACAGATCTGACCCGCTGACCTGGCTGATCAGATATTCTGCCTTTTTCTGCTTGAGCACTTCAGTTTCCAATTCTGATCTTACAGCTTCTACACTTTGCAGACCTTCTGGGTTGATGGCTGTATTTGTGGCTACAACAAATTTGTCGTCTAGTTCGTAAGCCTGTGACACATCGCCAACGAAACTCTTGTTGAGCCAGGTAACCAATTGCTCAGCTACGCCCAGGCCTGCCAAATCGAATTGGCTACTTTTTACATTATTGGCAGAAGCCACTGTGTAACCTTGTTGCTCAGCTGACGCCGCGAAGTTTGATCCATCTCTGTTCATGCTTGCAAACTGATTTGCAGCAGCAAAAATGTCATCTCGCGTACGTGAACTAGCTTCGATATTGCGGGTAGCGTAAATCACTTTTACCGCTTCATTGTTTGCAGTAGCCTCATCAATTCTAATGATCGCCCATCCTTGAGGGACACGACGCACCATGACATCACCAGGAACCCCTTCATAGAAGATTGCATTGGTGTAAGGTTGACTGAACGTGGAGCTGGTAGCCCAGCCTCTGTCACCGCCACTGCCATTTGAGGTATCTTCCGAGTGCTTAGAAGCTAGCGCCTCAAAATCACCGCCAGCATTTAGCACATTCTTGATACTATCGATCGTAGCCTTTGCCTGTTGCGGATTCTGAGTAGCGCTGATTTTTCTTAGGATGATGCTACTACGAACGGAATCAGCGACCATTCGCTTCTCGACCATTTTGGCTAGTTTGTAAGAATTGCCTTCCAGATAGGGGCCATACACTGATCCTGGAGCCAGTCCAAGAATTTGCCCCTTAGCACTAGAGGTGAATTTACTGGTAGCTGTGAAGGTAGGATTGTAAGGCCCATCTGAGTTCATTTTTACAAACAAGGAATCATCCTTAGTTGTAGAGAACTCGGTCTTCTTTTTTGCCATCATCACTTCCGCATCAGTACTGTCTTGTCCAGAGGCCTGGATAGGGAAAGTGATGTAGTCCATTGAACGGTTTGCATCTCGTGTAAACTTGGTGCGATTTGCGTTCAGATAAGCTGACAGATCGGAATCGGTAAAGCTTACTTGATCATCCGTTACATTGGTGTAAGGAATGTTTACATATTCTACGCTTGCCTGCTTGTTCTTGTTATTGTGGTCTTCAGACACAAACCAGGACGGCATATAAATACCCTGCTTAACCAAGCCGGAGTATTTCTTTTTCATTTGATCATTCACGATGAAATCTTCGTAGATTCTCCAGTTGTTGCGCAGGTTTTCTGCCTGAGCCGGATCCAACTGAGGATCATCCATCGATTTGATATACTGCACTACTAGTTCAGGATCGAACTGTTGTGTGTCAGGATCTTTGAAAGCCGCAGCACCTTTTACAGATGGGTGTGCGTTTTCACTGGTAAACAAGTCCAGTCTTTCTTCTTGAGTAACTGCCAAACCAAGCTTTCGGTATTCTTTCTTTGCCAAAAGGTCTTGAGTATAGTTATTCCAAACGCTTTCCCGTATCTGCAGTCTTCTCCGGTCTGTTAGAGATCCTGGAGAATTTCGTTGTTCATTGTCCAGGGCTTGTCGTACTTGTCGATCATATTCTATTGCACTAATGGTTTCACCATCAATGCTGCCAATAGCAGTCGGATCTCCTCCAAAAGCTGATTGACTGGAATTCAATACATCCATCAACAAGAAGGCCAACAAAGCCAGGGCGATGACAACTACCATCAGTACTGCTCGCTCCCTTATACTACCTATTAGGGCCATACTTGATACATTTTAATTTTCGAAGTGCAAAAATAGGTTTAATACACAGCATTTTCAAATCTACAAGGCATAGAAAACTGCCTGCGAGGCTCATAAATTCTTAATTTCTGGCCATTTGAAAACAGAATTGACAATGTGTCGAGGGTAAAACTACGTATTGACTACAGGATCTTAAAAATCACCTCTTTAATCGTTGGCCCTTGAGCTTCGGATATAGTGATGACAAAGTTATCTACCTCAACTACGTCGCCGCTCTGCGGAATGTTTCCTGTGGCTAATTGGATATAGCCTGCCAGGGTCTCGCAATCCAGATCATCCGGAATGTTCAATTTGTACTTTTCGTTTAAGTAGTCGATTTCCAGGCGTGCGGAAAAGCGGTACGAATCGTCGGTAATTTGCTCTTCGGTGAACAGTTGTTCATCATGTTCATCATGGATTTCACCAAAGATTTCTTCGATCAGGTCTTCCAAAGTGACTATACCAGCCGTGCCACCATACTCGTCAACTACCCAAACCATATTGAGCTTTTCTTTGATAAAGCGATCCAGAAGATCATTAGCCGGTGTCGTTTCCGGTACTTTCTCCATTGCGTAGATCACTGGACTATGCTTGAGTAAGTCGTGATGATGGTAGTACCCGATTATCTTATCGACAGAACCCTCATAGACAGGTAGTCGGCTATGCTTTGTCTCAATGAAACGCTGGCGAATCTGCTCGAAGTCGGAACCAGCTTCGATGGCGTCAATTTCTCGCCTGGGAATCAGGCATTCGCGTACCCTGGTTTCATCGAGTTCAATGGTTCTTTCCACCATCTGCTCGATTTGGTCGTCGCTGGTTTTGTACATAGATTTTATGTACTCCCCGATATCGACCACCGTAAACTCCGTCTTGGCTTCTTCCTGAGGCAGACCAAGAAAGGTTTGCAAAATGAAATTGGAAATCGTGGTAGCGATAAAAGTAAGGGGTCTGAGCAGATAGTAGAACACCCGAAAAGGCAAAGCGAAGAAATTGAGGGCCGCATTGCTAAAGTGCCGAAACAGGTTTTTTGGTAAAAATTCTCCAAACACCAATATTACCGCAGTGGTTATCAAGGTTTCGATCATCAAAACCACAAACCGGTTTTGCAAGGCTCCGGGCAATAGATTGGCCAATGCTGGAGCAACTATGACGGACATGCACATACCAAAAATCACCAGGGCGATATTATTACCCATCAAGGTAGTGGAGATAAACCGTGATGGCTGCTCGTAAAACTGTTCCAAATGTTTGGATGATCTGGTACCCAAATCCTTCTCTAGCTCTGCCCTTAGCTTGTTGCGGGACACAAATGCGATTTCCAGACCGGAAAACACGGCAGATGCAATGAGTGTAATCAGAAGAATTCCGTAAACCATTATCGAAAACGCTTATTTGAGAAGGAGAAACGGAGGATCAAATTAACGCTTTTTGGTCAAGCGCAGAATTATTTGTGTTCTCTCTTGCGCTATTCCTATCTTGTCAGACAGTCAATTTACCGAAACGGAAAGTTTTGCTATGATAAAATGTCTAAATCTCCTGATGACTTGCCTCATTGCACTGTCATTGAACCCGCTCTTGGCACAGAACTGGCAAACCGAGCAGCTTAGCCAAATCCCGGAGGCCGTTGCCAACAATGCTGTGGCTGGAGCCATGGTAGAGGGAAGCTATAAGGTCTACTCTTTTGCGGGCATCGATACCAGCAAGAATTATGCAGGAATCCATCTAAACACCTGGAAATATGAAGCCGATACGGATATGTGGACCGCTTTAGACCCACTTCCGGATGATCCCGGTGTTATTGCTGCCGGGGCCTCAACGGTCAAAGGTTTAGTCTACATAATTGGTGGCTACCATGTTGCGGCAAACGGATCAGAAACCTCTTCGGCCAGAGTGAACATACTGGACCCGGCAACAGATAGTTACCTCAGTCCCGGAATGGATATACCAGTACCTATTGATGATCAGGTCCAGGCTGTGTATCGAGACAGTCTCATCTATATCGTGACAGGCTGGTCCAATTCGGGAAACGTACGGGATGTACAGATTTACGATCCATCCGCTGATAACTGGTTGGAAGGCACTCCAGTGCCGAATGAAAGTGCATACAAGGTATTTGGTGCTTCCGGGGACATACTGGGAGATACTTTGTACTATGCAGGTGGAGCCAGATATGGGGTGAATTTTCCTCTTACAGGTACACTCAAAAAGGGATATATCAATCCTGAGAATCCCACCCAGATTGATTGGCAGATTGTCGTTGCTCCAGAGGCTCTTGGTTATCGCATGGCAAGCTTTGTGCATGATGGGAAAATATATTGGCTAGGAGGTTCGCAAGTGTCCTATAACTACGATGGCATTGCATACAATGGTTCTGGTCCAGTATCTTCAAGCGATAGAATACTCGAATATGATCCGGAAACCGGTCAGTTTTCGGAATTTGAGGCGGCGATTCCCCCGACCATGGATTTGCGTGGTATAGCAAAAGTGGGGGAGAACAAGTATATCGTTGCCGGCGGAATGGAAGAGGGTCAGTTAGTTACCGGCCAGACTTTTCTGCTCAGAGACCTGGATATTGTTCCCGCTGACAACGGTTCTATTAGAGAAACTCACTTAAGCATATACCCAAATCCTGCATTGGACCAATTTTGGATACAGCTGAAGACTCCAGGAAACCTGGAGATTCGGGATGTGCAAGGCAAGTTGCTCTTGAGCAAAGCAATGACAAAGCACGAAGCAGTCGACATTTCTGCCTTACCCAAGGGTCTGCTTATTTGCACGATCGACGGAATTCAGTCCACCAAAGTCGTTAAACGCTGAATTTGAGCTAATTTGCCTGCGCTAGCAATATTTCTATGCCGGGGTAAACCATTCACAGGCGACAAGGTCTAAGCTTTCGCAGGTGAATAATTGTTAATTTGCCAGCACAATAAGGGATTAACTAAGTTTTTAGTTTATCTTAGCAACCAGAGATCATAATAATTCTAAAATTGTATAAAATGAGAAAGGTAATGTTAAGCTTGGTAGTGATGCTAATTGCATCTCTGAGCTTTCAACTAACTGTTAGCGCGCAAGAAGCACCTGCAGCCAAGAAAGCAGTTCCTGCTGCTAAAGAAACTGCAAAGAACACGGGAGCCCCAACAACAACTGTGGAATTCAAAGAATTGGAATGGGACTTTGGTGAAATTGTGCAAGGCGATAAAGTAACCCACGTCTTCCAGTTTACCAACACTGGCTCCGAACCATTGATCCTCAACAGCGCCAAAGGTAGCTGCGGTTGCACGGTACCAGAGTGGCCACGTGAGCCAATTCTTCCAGGCGAAGAAGGAGAGATCAAGGTAACTTTCAACAGTAAAGGCAAGAAAGGTAAGCAAACGAAGTCAGTAACATTGACTGGTAATACAGACCCTAACCCCGTTCGCCTTTTGGTTAAAGCGCAAATCAACGTTGTTGCAGATAAAACCGAGCCTGTAGAAGGAGCAAAAGAAATCAAACTCCAGAAGACGGCAGAATAAGCTATTCCGCTAAATTGAAAAGCTAGACCTCCAGGCGAAATATTTCGGCTGGAGGTTTTTTTGTTTGATAAGCCCTCACTTCGGCACCTTATTTGGTCTTTGTCTTGCAAGAATCAGCAGGTAATCCCAAAGCACGATCCTTTGCTACCACACTCCGTTTTCGTAACTTCAGTGACTAAGTGGCATAAATACTTCTAAACTTTTAGAGAGTTTGATTGAGCAGATCTGCTTATCTTTTTTCGTCTAACATTAAACTAAAACAAGATGTTACAAGATTTTAAAGACTTTATCAACAAAGGTAATGTTGTCGATCTGGCGGTTGCAGTCGTCATCGCAGCAGCTTTTGGCAAAATAGTCTCAGCCTTTGTGGAGAAGGTGTTGATGCCTCCGATTGGTTTGGCCATGGGAGGAGTTGACTTCAATGACCTGAAGTACGTATTGCAGGAGGCTAGCGCACCTGACGCAGCAACCAAAGTTGCAGAAGTGGCCATTGGATATGGGGCCTTCTTCCAATCCATCATTGATTTCCTGATCATTGCTTTTGCGGTCTTTATCGCGGTGAAAATGTATCAAAATATGAATCCGCCAGAGCCAGAAGCTGATCCGGAACCAACTCCATCCGAAGTCTTGCTAGCGGAAATCAGAGATGAGCTAAGAAGAACATAATTGGAATTGAATTATACTAATAATGGCCCTGTAGAGTAGTCTTCAGGGCCATTTTAGTTTTGAATGGAGGCTTGACATTGCCGATTCGCGTGGAAATGCAAGCTTGTGTAACAGGAAATTACCGATCCCTAGCCTCAGCATACATCTTGCTGATGTATTCTATGTAGACTTCGTAATCCTTCACCCCCATTTTTTTGATTTCCTCAGCATATTTCTTCCAAATCTCAGCCGGTGCATAGCTGCTTGGCAAAACAAGAGAAAACACCTGCTCCTTATTAGAAGCCCCGCCAGTTAAAGAGGTAGCATCTCGCTTTGCTCTGAAATCGATCACAGTCGCTATTGGTAACTCCTCATTGTCTCTAGTTACTGTAGAGGCCTTGAAAGCATATTCGGCTTCCTTAAGCATATAACTGACTTTCTTCGAGTCAGAAAGCACCTCCTTTGAAGTATAACCTTCTTTTACTCCCTTGCTGGCAAACTCTTTGGCCAGATAATCATACTCCACCACCTTTATAGCCTCAGCTGGTTTTGAAGCTTCCTTTTGAGCGCAGGAAGTCAAACCAAACAACAACAAGGCAAACAAGACATATCTAAGATTCACAAACATAGGATTGGCTTTTAATTTCATTTCAATCTGGCCTAAAACCGCACAAAAATAGGCATTAAACTTTACTCCAATGGCCTCTAAATTGTCCATATTATTCCTATCATTGTAGAAGCGCCCCTTCCCATAAATCCCGAAACTTTTGCGATGCTTTCACATATCTACTTCTTCTGGGCAGTTGAGCAAAACCTGCAAAACTTCTTCCACGAGCGACTGGATCACCTAGGGGTCAAACTTATCTTCCCTGATAAACAAGCACTCGAAGCAAAGGATTATTCAGGAGCTGAAAAGGCTGAAATTTTGATAGGTTGGCGACCAAATGCAGAGCTACTTCAGCAAGCGCTTAATCTGCGGCTGATTATTAACCCAGGTGCAGGCGTGCAACATCTGATGGATCTCCTCCGTCCCTACGCTCAAAAGAACCAGCACTTCCAGCTAATCAATAATCATGGCAATGATTCACTAAGCGCACAGCATGCTGTTTCTATGTTACTTGCCCTCACAGCCCAATTGCTCCCACATCATCAATGGATGAAGCAGGGACGATGGCGCACCGGCGATAAAGATGCCTGCAGCCTTCCGCTCGAAGACATACACATAGGCTTGTTAGGTTATGGGGCCATTAACAGAAGAGTAGAACAACTGCTAGCGCCCTTCAAACCCGTCTTTCACTATTGTCACCGTAGCGCTGTAACAGATCGGCACACCAAAAAGTATGCAGTACGGGATCTCGACCTCTTTATTGAGCAGGTACGTATTCTGATCATCGCTGTCCCGCAAACTCCTGAAACCATTGACCTTATCAAAGAACCTCAGTTAAAATCTCTAGGTGCGAACGGCATACTAATCAATATCGCAAGGGGACCAGTAGTGAACGAATCTGCTCTGTACGCGGCACTCCAAAACCGGTGGATTAGCTCAGCCGGAATTGATGTCTGGTATGATTACTCGCCCAAAGAAGGTGAGCAGGGACGAAAACATCCGTACACGCAACCTTTTCATGAATTAGACAACATCCTTCTGTCTCCACACCGTGCAGGCCACCCTATCAACTATCCGCCCAGATGGCGACAGGTATTCGAAAATATTGAGCGATTCGCTAGTGGCGAATCAGTTTACAATGTGGTAAATTTGGAAACGGGCTATTAGCCTGGTTCCACTAATTCCAATCAGTTAGAATGGCCGCAAGCAAGATCTCTCATAGTCGATATTAGACATCTTAATCCATGAAGACGCCTCAGTTAGTACTAATAGCAATCGTCGCTTACCTAGGTATGCTGTCCTGCGATTCCAGTGAAAGCGCTGAAGGTCATTATGAAAACGGTGTGCTGTATTACTTTGACGGTAGTAAAGGAGAAGGCGAAATGCTTGCAGGTCAGAAGAAGGGCACCTGGAGTTTTTGGGATCAGAACCGAATACTCTCTAGCAAAGGCAATTATCACCTGGGCAAAAAGAGCGGCACCTGGACTTACTGGTTCAGCAATGGTCAAAAGATGAGCGCAGGAGATTACCAGCACGACTTGCGTTTTGGTAAATGGTATTTCTGGTACCTCGACGGTAAAGCCAAAGAAATCCGGGACTACCGAAATGGGCAGAATCAATTATTGAGTTCCTGGTCAAGACAAGGAGAACCGATGGTCGTAGAAGGCAATGGCCCTTATCTATACCACCATCAATTGCAACTGCGTGAAAAAGGTTTTTACAAAAACGGTATACCCGATAGCCTCTGGCTAATCTTCGACGAAAAAGGCAATCGTATTGATAGTTTTTTAATCGAGCACGGTCATCGATTGCCCAGATTCTCTTCCAAAGGGATCACCCACCAGTAAGACTTAGCAAGGGATGGTTCCAACTGCATTAAATTAACATGCGGATGAACAAAACGCTGTTGTTCCCGACCATTCAAATGCAAGAAGGCATCAACGTAGACTGCCACTTCTTGCCTGCCTTGCGCTTCGGCCTTCCGACCCAAATGCCGACCGTACTGCCAGATTAAATCCGGCTGTCTAAACAATTTGCGAGACTGTCCCCAGGTCAAGTCAAAATCATCAGCCATCAGCCGTTGCATCTCTTTCTCAGTAGCGCTTTCGATCCAATACTGTATCTCTCCACCCTTACTCTTGGTCATCATATGCCAGCTAAATAAGAGTCCCTTCTCTGCCCAAAGTCGATCAGCTCCCAGCGCAAAAAAGTGTGCACGCAAAGGAAGTAGCACTTGAATCACCATATAAATCAGCAGTATGGCTTTCACAGCCCTGCCGGGAAAAATGACCTGCCCACTTTCATGATTGAGGCTAAACCGTCTCAGTAATCGCTTATCCAAAGCCAAAAACAGACAAGTACATACCATCATCAAGTAGGGAAAAACACCGACGGGGAAAAGCAAGGCATTAAGGGCATTGAAAGCTACTGCCAATCCAATAGCCACAAATCTACTTGACTTCCACATCAGCAGAAAGGCCAAAGCCAATTCCAGCAAAATCACAAACAGAGAAAGCAAATTGATCCAGCCTTCCAGCGGACCTCCTAAAAACAATGCCCTTAGCGGAGAATCCTGGGCTTGCAGCAAAGATCTCAAAGGTTCGCCAGCCAGCCAATCCCCATTGATCTTAGCAATGCCGGAGTAGAAGTAGACCAACGCAATTTGGGCTAGTAAAATATACAAGTAAATGATCGATACACGGTCTTTTCGCAGACTTGGCTTTCGCCAACAATCCAGACTCAAAGCAGTATTTGCCGGCATCAAAACCAGCAAAAAACTAAGTAAAGCAATAAGATACCAGTGGTTCAGAAAAAAGGAACGCTCCAGCAAGAATAGGTAACTAAAACCCAGACAACACAGTAAGCTGAACAGGCGATAAAACAAACCCACAGCAAGCATTAGAAAGCAGCAAATCAACGCCACAATAAAGACCTGCATACCAATTCCTGTAAGAGAAGGTAGCCAACCAAATCCAAAATACTTAAAATGAAACACGGCATTGATGTAGAAATCACCCACATCCGAGCGCAGAAAGGTATAATTAAACAACTCCATGGCCACCAGAATCCCAAAACAGATTCTGAACAGTGCCAAAGGAAGGACAGAAACAGTCCCCCTCCAGCTTCTCCAATAAGGCAGCCCAAAGAGATTTCAAAACGATCAGTAGCTATGGTGAGACAATCTGAGGGAAGATAGAAAATTTTCCCCTGCCACCATTTCCGCTATGGTAATGATCCACCCAAATTAGCAAAGGCCTACTCCGCCAGATTCAAATCAAAATGAACCAACTCCACAAAGTCCTGAATCCGGTCTTCAATTTCCATCGCCTTCAGGTCCTTCAGTTTTTCCGGACCAAACTTACTTACACAAAACGAAGCCATAGCCGATCCGTGTATTACCCCACGCTTCATATTATCGAAGCTCAGATTGCGCGACTTAGCAATGTAACCCATAAACCCACCAGCAAAAGTATCACCCGCACCAGTCGGATCAAATACCTCCTCAAGCGGTAAAGCAGGAGCAAAAAACACATGATCACGATCAAACAAGAGCGCACCATGCTCGCCCTTCTTGATAATCAAAAAACGTGGCCCCATATCGAGAATTCTATTGGCAGCTTTGACCAAACTATATTCTTCCGTCAGTTGTCGCGCTTCCTCATCATTCACAATCAGAATATCCACCATCGTCATCACCTTATGCAGGCTAGGCAGGTTGATATCCATCCAAAAATTCATTGTATCCATCGCTATCAAATGCGGTCGACGCTCCATCTGATCAATCACTTTGATTTGCAAGTCCGGATCGATATTACCAAGCATCAAAAAATCGCTATTGCGATATTCCTCCGGCACCTTCGGATCAAAATCCGCAAGCACATTGAGATCAGTTACCAGCGTATCCCGCGAGTTCATATCGTGATGATACTTCCCACTCCAGAAAAAAGACTTCTCACCCTTCTTTACCTGTATGCCGCTTGTATCAATGCCTCTGGCATTAAAATCCGCAATATCTTCAGAAGGAAAATCATCACCAACCACAGAAACCAGACGAACATCCCCGTCATAATAGCTAGCTGAAAGCCCCACATAGGTAGCAGATCCACCAATAATCTTGTCCACCTTACCAAACGGCGTCTCTATCGCATCAAACGCCACTGTACCTACGACTAGTAAACTCATTTTGCTTTTTTTTGAAAAAACTTTGCGCAAAGATTGCACATAAATCGTTTATACGCTAATTTTGCGACTCATTATTTGGAGGGCCTCGAGACTTTGATTCCCAACAATATATTCCTCAGTAGCTCAGCTGGTTAGAGCGGCGGACTGTTAATCCGTAGGTCGTAGGTTCAAGTCCTACCTGGGGAGCTCCAAAAAAGGGCTAACAGCTATGTTAGCCCTTTTTGTTTTTACAATAGTTTTTTGATTTGGAGCGAAGCAAGCTGGCACGTGGAGGCGGATTGCCCGTGCTCCACTATTACACAGCACCTGCCTGCTGGTTCGCTGCACAGCCACTGGCGTCTCTCCGCAAGCTCCGAGCCACCACTGGCTGGCGCTCACCGCGCATCCAGGTACTGCGTACCGTTTCGCCCGGGGCTATTTTGCACCGTCTCCCGGTCGCTTATACTTTAGCTCTTGCTGACTGAAACATAAGTCCGACTAAGGCACAGAAGTCGTAAGCATCACTTGTAGCCCATATTGCGTACTTGCTGCTTAGCCAATAATCAGCGCATTCACAATGCTCACAATTTGTTGATACAACTCTTTGTCTCCCAAAGTTGTAATCTTACGGGCATTCCTGGCCCGATAATCTAGAGATTTCAACTGTTCCACCAGAAGAGTGCCTTCGACCCCATCTACAGAAGACGGCAATGGAAGCTGCGTCGGTATCTTCGCTGCACTTCGAGTAATAGGAATGATAAAGCACTTCTTGGTTCGCTGGTTCAGCGCCTTTGGTGTAAGCACGAGACAAGGCCGGTAATTGTTTATTTCCGTTCCTGCTTGTGGTACCAAATCCAGCCAAATGATGTCTCCCCTGTCAGGAACGTAAGAGGACGCTACCATTCCTCGGATGGATAAAGAGAGTCAAAACTGTTTTCCTCCGGTTCATAATCCTCGGGAACTCCTTCGATGATCGAAGCAAGTAAAGTTGAGGCGTTGTCTTTTGGCCTTATCAGTATGCCGTCCTCGGTCTGCAACAACTCCACCTCAGTCCCATCGGTCATTTTCATTGCATCTGCCAACTGTTTTGGAACAAGCAAGCCGAGGCTATTGCCCCATTTTCGTATCGTAGAAACCATAGGATCATTCTTAGTTCATGACAATTATACATTGTCTAAACAAAACTTGCAAGCAAATTTTCCTATTGGCTTTATTATATCGACTGCCGAAACTAAAAGCGAAATTTTCAGACACATTCCAGAACCTGCGAATGCATGTTACACTCACCACATTCTGCTGGATGCAAATCCTCCAATTGATCCTGGAGTTCGCTTAGAATTCCCTTGATCGAAATATCTTCGTCAAGACTTGCCCAACTAACACCCAGTCCGACGGAAACCAGTTTCCAATTTTGCAATTCCTCATTCTCCGCATCCCGCAACCGCTTAAACTTGTGCAATGGAACCAGGATAGTAAGACCATTTCGCAATTTCAAAGCAAAATAAGTCTCCTTCAGTATGGTCACGTCCGTGATATTGAAGCCTTGGTCAAAAATCTCCTGAAAAGTGCTCATCCCATTTTGGCTTTATCAATTCCTTATGCTTTTCTGCCAGTGCTAATGCCTTTTTTACTTGCTTGGCTTTGCAGTCATACTCGTCCGCAAGGCTAAAATCGGCCATCCCAATCTTAATGGAGCACTCACCTTTTCGATATGAATATGCTGCGGTTCTGCACCTTCGTTGCTATAAAAAGAACAATCTATAGCCTTCATCGTTTGTCACTGTAAGCATTTTTAGAGATAACGGCTCGTAATTTACGCTGCAAATCAAAAACCTTTTAGGTTATGGCGCCTTCACGGCAGGCTCTTGCCCCATTTCCAGTGAACTATCTGACACAATTCAGCATTTTCTTTTTTACCAAACAAACGTTTGGTATTTTTGCAGCAAAATTGGAGGGGAGAATGCCGAAACAGAAGATAAGTGAGAAGGATTTGATATGGGCATCGTTAAAGGTGTTCAGAGAACAAGGTTATCACAATACCTCAATGGCTGACATTGGGGCTGCATGCGGACTCAACAAAGGCAGCATCTACCATCATTTCCAGAGCAAGGAAGAATTGATGAAGGCGGTGATCACCGAAATGCACGAGCACTACAAGCAAAAGGTGTTTGTCTATGCATTTGATGAGCGTCTACCGCCTTTGGAGCGCCTAAAGAAGCTTAGCGAGTTTTCAGAAAAGATCTATACAAGCACCAAAAATGGCTGCCTAATGGGCAATATCGCACTGGAAACGAACAGTGTGCTACCAGAAGTCAGTTTGTTAATCAAAGCTTTCTTTAACGACTGGATTCAAGCCATGGCGCATGTATTCAGCAAGAAATACGACGAGGAAACTGCCTTGGCCTTGGGCAAAGAATCAGTAGCCGAGATTGAGGGAGCAGTAATGATGATGCGTATCTACAGGGAACAGGATTACCTAAAACGAGCACATCAACGCATATTCGAAAAGTACGAACAAGGAATCCCGGAAATTCACAAGAGCTAGCAACTTAAGAGCAATTATCAAACGAACGTTTGGTTACTAAATGGCGTAAATTTCAAAATTATTATTCAACATAAATTTCCTAAAACCATGGAAGCAGTAATGCAAGAACCGAAATCAGTCGGCAAATCTCCTTCAAGAGTCATCAAGAAGGTAGCCGTTCTGGGCTCGGGCGTGATGGGCTCCAGAATAGCCTGCCACTTTGCCAATATCGGCGTACAGGTCCTTCTTCTAGATATCGTCCCGTTCGATCTTTCGGATGAAGACAAGAAAGACAAAAAGAAGCGAGACAGAATTGTCAACGACTCCCTGAAGCATGCATTGAAGACTAACCCAGCTCCCTTGTACGACAAGGCAACGGTCAGTCGCATCAAGACCGGTAACTTTGATGATGATCTAGCTGGTATCGCGGACTGCGACTGGATCATTGAAGTAGTGATCGAGCGCTTGGATATCAAGAAGCAGGTGTTCGAAAAGGTAGAAAAGTATCGTAAGGCCGGTACACTGATCACCTCCAATACATCAGGTATTCCAATACATCAGTTGACCGAAGGCCGTAGCGACGATTTTGTAGCACATTTTGCCGGTACGCATTTCTTTAATCCACCACGTTATTTGAAGTTGCTGGAGATCATTCCTGGTCCAAAAACAAACCAAGACGTCATCGACTTCTTGATGGGCTATGGAGATACCTTCCTTGGCAAGACGATGGTTTTGTGCAAGGATACGCCAGCCTTCATAGCAAACAGAATTGGTGTCTTCTCCATCATGGCCATCTTCCACTTAATGGAAGACATGGGACTAAGTGTAAAAGAAGTCGACGCCCTCACTGGTCCAATTTCCGGTCGTCCAAAATCAGCCACCTTCCGTACTGCTGATGTGGTAGGTATTGACACCCTGGCAAAAGTAGCCAATGGAGTATTTGACAATTGCCCGGACGATGAAGCTCGCGGATTATTCAAGCTACCTGAGTTCGTCAATAAGTTGATCGAAAATGGTTGGCTGGGTACCAAATCAGGTCAAGGCTTCTACAAGAAAAGCAAAGATGCCAAGGGCAAGAAGCAGATTCTTGCTTTGAACCTCAAGACGATGGAGTATGAGCTGCCGGAAAAAGCACGTTTTGCTTCAATAGGTGCAGCTAAGCCGATCGACGATTTGAAAAAGCGCCTGAAAGTGCTGCATTCAGGTAACGACAAGGGAGCAGAGTTCCTAAACCGCCTCATGTACAGTGTATTCAGCTACAGCAGCAACAGACTACCAGAGGTATCGGATGAAGTATACAAAATCGATGATGCTTTGAAAGCTGGCTTCGGTTGGGAGCTTGGACCATTCGAAACCTGGGATATTCTGGGTGTCGCAAAGTCGCTTGAAGCCATGAAGGCCTCTGGACTCGAGCCGGCTTCCTGGGTGGAAGATATGTTGAAAGCAGGATTCGAGACATTCTACAAAGTAGAGAATGGAGTACGAAAGGTTTACGATCCGCAAACAAAGAAGTACGTATCAATTCCAGGTACAGAAGGTATGATCATTCTCGACAATTTCAGAGCAAATAAGCCAGTATGGTCTAACTCAGGATCTACGCTGCATGACATTGGAGATGGCGTATTGTGTCTAGAATTCCAAACCAAAATGAATGCCATCGGTAGTGAGGTATTGGAAGGAATGAACAAGAGCTGCGAAATCGCAGAGTCGCAGGGATGGAAAGGACTAGTCATAGGTAACGATGCCCCAAACTTCTCCGCTGGAGCAAATCTGATGATGATCTTCATGCTTGCAGTAGAGCAAGAGTTTGACGAATTGGATATGGCCGTGCGCATGTTCCAGCAGTCTACCTCACGTCTTCGATTCTCAGGCATTCCGGTAGTATCAGCCCCTCACGGCCTGGCACTTGGTGGTGGTTGCGAAACCTGCCTGCACTCAGACAAGGTCGTAGCAGCGGCTGAAACCTATATGGGTCTTGTCGAAAGCGGTGTTGGACTTATACCTGCCGGTGGAGGAACAAAGGAAATGGCGCTCCGTACTTCAGATGGATTCCGCAAAGGAGATGTGGAGCTAAACACAGTTTCTGACACCATCGTCAACATAGCGATGGCCAAAGTTGGAACATCAGCACATGAGGCTATGGACTACGGCTACCTTCGAAAAAACCTAGACCGAGTGATCGTAAATGGCAATCGGGTAATCCAGGCTGCCAAGCAGGAAGTGCTGGACCTGTACAATGCAGGCTACACTCCGCCAGCGGAGCGAACAGATATCAAAGTGCAAGGAAGAACAGCACTGGGGTCTATCGAAGCTGCGGTTTACGCAATGAAGTTTGGAGGCTACATCAGCGATCACGATGCCAAAATTGCAGGCAAGATTGCACATGTGTTCTGTGGGGGCGATCTAAGCAGCCCTACCAAGGTTTCCGAAAGCTACCTACTTGACCTGGAGCGCGAAGCGTTCTTGAGCTTGCTGACAGAGCCTAAGACTTTGGAAAGAATTCAAGGATTGTTGCAGACTGGGAAGCCTGTACGAAACTAAGCAGGTCCTATTAAATCAATTTAAAACTAAGCAGAAATGCAAGAAGCATATATAGTGGCCGGATACAGAACGGCCGTAGGAAAAGCCAAAAGAGGCGGATTCCGATTTACCAGACCAGATGATCTGGCGGTAGATGTAATCGATCATTTGCTAAAATCAGTGCCTCAAGTCAAGGCGGAGATGGTAGACGACCTCATTGTTGGTAACGCTGTCCCTGAAGCCGAACAAGGCATGCAGATCGGAAGAATGATCTCCGTTCGTGCATTGGCAAAAGAGACTGCCGGTATGACCATCAACCGATACTGTGCCTCAGGAGTAGAAACAGTAGCTGTGGCTACGGCTAAGATTCGTTCAGGCATGGCACAGTGTATAGTAGCAGGTGGTACAGAGTCAATGTCATTGGTACCAACAGTCGGATGGAAAACAGTGCTCAACTACGAAGTGGCCAAGAACAACCCCGAATATTACCTGGGCATGGGATTGACTGCTGAGGCAGTGGCAAACGAATACAAAGTAAGCCGTGAAGATCAGGATGCCTGGTCTTTCCAATCGCACCAGCGAGCACTTAACGCACTGGACAAAGGCTACTTCAAAGATGGCATTTGCCCGATCACAGTAAACGAGGTCTACATTGATGAAAAAGGCAAAAGAGCAGAGCGAGAATTTGTAGTCGATACTGATGAAGGTCCACGAAGAGGCACAAGCCTGGAAGCGCTTGCAAAGCTCCGACCGGTATTCGCTCAGGGAGGATCAGTTACGGCTGGTAATAGCAGCCAGACATCAGACGGAGCAGCTTTCTGCCTACTAATGTCGGAAGAGATGGTACTTGCACTTGGCGTGGAACCAATCGGACGTATCGTTACAGCGGCCTCAGTAGGAGTGGAGCCACGAATCATGGGCATAGGTCCGGTTGCCGCCATCCCAAAGGCGCTTGGACAGGCAGGCATGAAGTTGAGCGACATTGATTTGATTGAGCTGAACGAGGCTTTTGCTTCACAAACAGTTGCGGTCGTTCGTGAAGCAGGCCTTGATCCGGAAAAGACCAACATCAATGGAGGTGCCATTGCACTGGGGCATCCGCTAGGCTGTACAGGTACCAAACTGATTGTTCAAATTTTGAATGATCTAAAACGCACTGGTGGAAAGTATGGTATGGTTACTGCTTGCGTAGGCGGCGGTCAGGGCATAGCGGGAATTGTTGAGCGTTTCTGATTCGGTCCTTAAGGTTATTGATTCTCTATCCCTAAGTCCGAATTAAGGTTCGGAGAATAAAACAACAAGGAGCAGCTGATTGATTCAGCTGCTCTTTTTTTTTGTGACTTCCGGGATTGCTAATCGTTATAAGACCCGTGTGCGGAAATTGGTGTCAAAGGGCAGAATATATCTTTTGAAATTAGCGTTACAAAAAGCTGCCATTTGACTCCTCTTTCTGGACAATCATTGCACAAGATATAGTCGAGCTAGGAGAGGCCAAAGCAACCTTTCCCAAACTGATGATATCGTGTACAGTTTTAGTGAAGAGTCAAGTTGTTGAAAATCAATTCTTTAGAAGGTTTTATTCGAGCAAGAAACAGCAGAAACTGTCTTGCTTTTGTTCCGGAATTACCTATTTAATGAACTTTTTTACGGTGCAGATTGCTTTTATCTTGCACCTATCAAAGAAATGTTTCCGGGCTTAGTGATTCGATTTTCTACTTGATGATTGATTTAATTTTGCCCTAGTCGGTAAACCCATAATTTACGCTTATAGAATAATTTTTTACAATCAATTTAGAACATATTCAAGCTGACCAGTTCAGTCAGAATTCCAGTAGAGAATTTATTTTAATATCAGTGTAATATAAAAATCGGATTATGAGAAGCATTTTAATGACGGCGCTATGCCTGTTTGGAATAGGTATGTTTTCCAATCACTTGAGCGCGCAGGAGGCAGTACAGGTGATTCCTCAAATAGAAGAGGCAAGTAAGGTTTGTAATCACAATCACGGAAACAGTTCTTACAGAATCGGACTAAACCTGGAAAGTGGCCTGAGCCGTTTGACAAACTTGCAGGATCTGGATGTACAGAACTCTGGTTCGGGCTTTGCAGCAGGAGTAAGCTTTGAGAAGTTCGTAATCGGAAAGTCTTTGACGATCACAAGCGGTGTAAACTGGGCGAATCGAAAAATGAGCTATACAACCGAAATCGCTGATGAATCCAAGAATGCGGAAACAGGAGACACTAGAAGTCTTGAAGTAACAAACCAAGGTAGTTTTGTGGAGGTGCCAGTGGGCATTAAGTACAGAGCACCCTTAATTGGAAACGGAATTAAGCCTTATGCAACTGCTGGAGTAACCAACCAGATACTGGTCAAAGGAAGTACCGTTCACAAGCTGGAAGCAACAGGCACACAAGAACAGTTTGCTTCAGACCTGAATAAATATAACCTGGGATTGACTATAGGCGCAGGCCTCGAGTTTTCACTAGGTTGCAGAACTTTCACAGCCGGTGTGCAGGCGAAGAGAGGATTGAAAGCAGTAAAAAGCGCTCAGCTCTACCAATCCAACAGTTACGGAGTGCAGATTGGGTACTTCTTCTAGAAAGTACCAAGCGAAAGAAAAATTTTCAGTTAGATGTTTGGTCAAAGATACCTCGCTCGGCTCAGCCGATGCGAGGTATACTTTTTTGTGGATTGTGGCTACCCAGCCTACTCAGGGGAATTGACAAGGCTATTTAACCTAATTGCCCGACGGCCTTGAAGCGCTGAAACACCTTTTCGGTATGAGGAGCATCTTCATCCAGCTCTTCAGTCAAATCTTGCCCGGCCCAGTGCTGGTAGTGTTTGCCATCGCGCCACAGGCGACTATCGGTCACCTCATAGATAATGCCTTGATAGGCCACCCAGATTTCCTCCCTCTCTTGCCCATTTCGCAGAGCAAGCTGCATACGAGTATATTTAGGCAGGGTTTTCAATCTTAGACTTAAAGTGGTGCTCCTTATCTTCAAACAATATATTGAAGGTGGTAAGTGAACCGTAGATACGAGAAATATATTGCTGCAGATTCACCTTCTCTTCATCACTCAGCTTGCTGCTGTTGATCCGTTGCTCCATCACACGCAAGCGATCGCGAACCATCACAATCTTGTGGAAAAAGGTCTCTATCGGAATCTCCTTAGCCTTCTGATCTGGTCGTCCCGGCTTTAAGATCATCGTACCGCCTACCCAGCGATCGCCCATCTGTATAACAGGCAAGAAATCACTCCATTTCCGAAGGATGCCTTCCAGGCTCTTGGTCACCATCGCCATGTCAACAGTGTTCTTGTCCGGCCATACAGGCTCGATTATTTCCATGTCCTGGAAATGATGTGCAATCTCTATCTGTCCTCTCTTTACAAAAGTGATCTCGTAAGAGCCGAATAGAATTTTTGTAATTACGCCTAGTCCAAATTGGGGGTGCTCTACACGAGTACCCACTCCATATAGTTGTTCTGCCATAAGGGGATACTTTGTTTCAGTTTAATGCGTCAAATGCGGAAAAATCATTCCAAAATTGTAATCGGCAAACTAGCGGTTTCTGGCAGTACCCATACGGAGTCATCTCCATTCGTACCACAGACCCAGGTTTGATTTTGAATCCGCGCCAAAAGGTAATAATTGCCAGGCTCGATGTCGAATGGCATAACCAAATTCCACTCTAATGTCGATTCATCTGCATTCTCCTCGCTTACCGTCAATGGTCCTCTGGTATAGACAATCTCCCGATCACTGTCCGTATAAAGGGCATCGGTAGAGAGATAAATGCCAATCATTTGACGAATCTCGGCCTCACCAATATCCTCTAGATTCTCCCGAAGTACAATCGGACCTGTAAGCTCCGTACCTGGGTACATACTAGTGATCTCAGAGGTGAAGGAGAAGATGTCTACTCCGCAGTCCAGATCGTCCAGGGGATCCTTTTTGCACTGGGTGTTTACTAGGAGAAAAGCGGCGGCAAACGCTAAGGCACAGAAACTTATAAGAGACTGATCGGTGATTTTTAACATCTCGAAGCTTAATTGATTGTTATAGGTCCTCTAATTCGAAAACACAAATATAGTCATAACAGTTTTCAAGGAAATTTAGTATATTAATGTCACTAAAGGCAAAAGCCCTTGCCTGATCCGTATTGCTTTGGTGTCCTTCCACACCAGGAACTTTTTAAACATGCTTCTTCCAGTTTGTGCTGCCATTGCTGTGTGCGTAGTGGCGAACCTCTATGCACAAGTCTGTAGACAAAAGAGAGCAACGTTCTAAAGCGAAATTAGACAGTTTTATGTAGAGATATTTTCCAACCCATTAAATTTCCAAGTATGAAAGTTTACGATTCTCATAATATCCGCAACATCGCCTTATTGGGCCATGCGGGTTCGGGAAAGACAACACTCGCTGAGTGCATGCTTTTTGAAGGTGGTCTGATTACCCGTCGTGGCTCAGTTAATGACAACAATACCATATCAGACTACCACGAATTGGAGCATGAAAGAGGAAACACCATTTTTACCTCGCTAATGCATGTTTCTTGGAAGGATAGCAAAATCAACATTCTGGACACTCCCGGATATGACGATTTTGTTGGGGAAGTGATTGGCTCACTCAGTGTTACTGATACAGGAGTCATGGTGCTCAACGCACAATATGGAGTAGAAGTAGGAACGGAATTGATCTGGGAATACACGGAACAATTCCAAACACCAATGATCTTTGCCGTAAATCAGGTCGACAGCGAAAAATCTGATTTCGACAACACGGTAAGCATGGCCAAACAGCGCTTTAGCAACAAAGTAACAGTCGTCCAATATCCCTACAAACAGGGTATCGGATTCGACAGCATCATCGACGTACTCAAAATGGTGATGTACAAATTCACGGATGACGGCGGTAAACCAGAAAAACTAGAAATACCAGCAGAAGAACTAGAAGAAGCAAAGAGGCTGCACAATGAGCTGGTAGAAGCAATAGCCGAAAACGACGAAGGCCTCATGGAGCTCTTTTTTGAGAAAGGCACCCTCACCGAGGAAGAAATGACCAAGGGCCTTAAACTCTCGATGATCAACCACGACATTTTCCCTCTCTTTATCTGCTCTGCAGAACGAAACATGGGCAGTGGCCGAATCATGGGCTTCCTGAACGATGTGGCACCTGCGGCGGTAGATATGCCACCAGCAGAGCGCGTTAGTGGAAAGACGCTCAACTGTGATCCAAACGGAGACACAGCATTATTCGTATTCAAAACCATCTCTGAGCCACATCTGGGTGACATGAGCTTCTTCAAAGTCTACTCAGGAACAGTCAATTCTGGCGATGATCTGCAAAACGCAGTCACCGCGGCCAGCGAAAGACTCACACAGCTCTATGTCGTCAACGGCAAAAAGCGGGAAGCAGTAGACAGCCTAAAAGCAGGAGATATTGGAGCCACCGTGAAGCTCAAGAAAACGCATACCAACAATACCCTGCACGAAAAAGGCAAGCCCTACAATATTGCCAACATCGAATTCCCTGCACCGCGCATTAGCATGGCCGTAAAGACGGCCTCCAAGGGAGATATGGAGAAACTCTCCGCCGGTCTTCATCAGCTGCAAGAAGAAGATCCATCTTTGATTGCCGAACATTCTGTAGAATTGAAGCAGCTTATCCTGCATGGACAAGGAGAAATGCACCTGGCCGTAGCCAAATGGAAGCTGGATCACAGCAGCAAACTCTCTATCGAATTTGAAGCACCAAAAATTCCCTACCGCGAAACAATTCGCAAAACGGTCAAATCCAATTATCGACACAAGAAGCAGTCCGGAGGTTCCGGCCAGTTTGGCGAGGTATACCTATTGGTCGAGCCCTACTATGATGGCATGCCACCACCCGCCGATATCCCGGTAAGAAAGACAGAAGAAGTCGATCTGCCCTGGGGAGGGAAAATCGTATTCAACAACAGCATTGTCGGTGGAGCGATCGACACCAAATTTCTACCTTCAATCCTCAAAGGCATCAAGCAAAGAATGGAAGATGGGCCCCTCACCGGTTCCTATTGTCGCGACATCCGCATCAGCGTTTACGATGGCAAAATGCACGCCGTAGATTCCAATGATATGGCCTTCCAGATCGCAGGCGCAATGGCCTTCAAGCAGGCTTTTCTGGATGCCAATCCCCAATTGCTAGAACCCATCTACAATGTAGAAATCCTCGTTCCCGACGACATCATGGGAGATGTAATGGGCGACTTGCAAACCAAGCGTGCCATCATCGAAGGAATGGAATCTGCTGGAGTATATCAGAGGCTGAAAGCTAAAGTTCCATTGGCGGAGCTATACAAATATGCCTCTACCTTGCGGTCGATTTCGCAAGGACGCGCCAAACACAGCCAATCCTTTGCCGATTTCGCACCGGTGCCGCATGAGTTGCAACAAAGCATTATCAAGCAGCACCAAACAGCGATGGAAGCCACATAAAATCTTCCATCATACCGTATGATATCTGCACCAATAGAATCGGGCTCCCCTTGTGGAGTCCGATTTTTTAGATGCCTCTAATCTGAATTAGAAGATCATTAGGAGCGATGCCTATACCATCGCGTTAAGGGTCTTCCGGCTGTCCGTTCCAATGGCGGCACTGCGGGCCTGCTCCTGCAAGGCTGCTGGCATCTCTCCGGCAAGCTCCGAGCTACCAGCAGCCAGCAGTCGCCACGGCCCTCAGCACCGCCATTTCCTCTTCCATCCGGGCTATTTTGCACCCACAGTCCGCCG
>JAHDEE010000233.1:5199-9423 GCA_020629005.1 Chitinophagales bacterium | reverse complement strand
TGAAGGAAGGGATGAAGGAAGGGATGGAAAGGGGAATGCAAAAAGGAATGGAAATTGGACTAGAAAAGGGGGAGGTGCAAAAGAGTTTGGATATAGCTAAGCAAATGAAAGCAGCTGGAGAGCCTATTGAAAAGATCATGCAATATACAGGTCTGAGCCGAAAACAGATTGAGGCTTTGTAGCTTCTCCAATGGACTCGAAGAACTGCTCAGGGAGGAGATAATTCGATTACCCATTTTCAGTCACCACTTCGAGCGATTCTACAAATCCTTTGTAGAATAAACTACTATAAGTATGCGTGTTTCCAATGAGCAAGTTAGGTGCTGCGAAGCCGGTCTTCATTACTAAGTGCTTCGCGGATATTGCCTTCCTTAATAGACACACGTCTACTTATCATAGTTAGTACTCCAATGGAATTGAAGAACGTCCGGTTTTGGTGGCTTTGGTTTAAGCTTGTGATACGCTATGATTTTAGATGCGGAGAGGATGAAGACCTCGTCTAGTAGCGGGCAGCTGGTTGTAGTGGCGACTTTTCTTAGCAGGGAAATATTAGTGAATTGATATAAATTGCCTATCTATAGGGCATGAAACTGCTCCCCAACATGCGCTGTTTGCTGTTGATATTGTTCCTGCTGCCTGGCTTGCTTTATTCCCAGGTATGTGAGATAGACCTCCATTATACTTCACAGACAGCACTAGACAGTTTTCCTCTTCAATATCCGAACTGTAGTCAGATTGAGGGATCTGTAACGATCACTGGCTCAAGTATTCTACATGTGGATGCACTTGCTGGCATCGATTATATATCGGGTGACCTAAAAGTGGAAACTGTAATGGTACTTAACTCGCTTCAAGGGCTTGCCAATATTGATAGCATTGGCGGGGATTTAGTGATTAGTGGCTCTTCTCAATTGACATCTCTAAATGGTCTGGAGCAATTTCAGTATGTAAACGGCGCTATATCGATCAACTCCAATTTTACACTTTCGTCCTTAGAGGCATTGGAGAACCTGGAAAGATCAGGAGGTTTGTATCTCAATACTTGCCCCTTGGTCAGCTCATTAGATGGCTTGCAAAGTCTGGTTTCTGTGAATGGTGATTTGCAATTCAACAACTGTGATGGCTTGACGGATTTTTCGGGATTAGAAGGCTTGAAGTACATCGAAAATGACCTATACGTTACCAACTGCGATTTTTTGTTGGGTTTCCAGGGGCTTGAGCAGGTGGACTCCATCGGCGCCGATCTGAAGATCTACAATGCACCGTCCTTGCAGTCTTTTGATGGGCTGAATATCAGCTCTGTAGGTGGATTGGTGGACATAAAAAATTGCTCGTCGATTGTGAATCTGCAGGGTTTGGAAACGCTGCAGTTCGCCGCAGAAGGAATTGACATTGAGGATTGTGAGCAGCTTACTAGTATGCAAGGTCTTGAATCGCTCGACTTTGAATCCACGTCAATCAGATTGACCGAAAATGAGAATCTCGAACAGCTGACAGGCCTTGAAGGAATTGAGGTCTTTGCACAAGACTTGCTGCTTAGGGGAAATACAAATCTTCGGAGTCTCGGGGCCCTATCAGAACTAAGAGAAGTAGGAAACGAACTTGCTGTGGTAGGAAGTCCGGCCCTGCAAGGACTAGAAGGGCTTGAGCAACTGGAAAGGGTGTCCGGTGTACTTAATATAGCTGCCTGCGATAGCATCACGGACCTGAACGATTTATTGTCGCTCAGCTATTTGGGAGCTTTGTACCTGTCGAACAATGAAGCCTTGAGCAATTTGGCTGGAATGGCATTGCTTGATAGCGTACAAGAGAACGTATACATCCGTCGTAACCTCAGCTTGAATTCACTCGATGGCTTGCAAAACTTACAGGCAATCGGAGGCACATTAATCATAGAAGAGAATCATGGCCTTAAGTCTTTGCAAGGTCTCTCAAACTTGCAGCAGGTGGCTGAGGAAATTCGAATTACCACCAATGACAGTCTGAAGAACCTCTCTGGGCTTGATCGTCTTGGTAGTGTAGAGCAGCTCACAATCAATTTGAATCCGCAGCTCGAGAGTCTACACGGTATCCTTAACCTTACAGTTGTCAATGATGAACTTCAGATTACTCGAAACCTTGGACTGCAAAATTTAGAGGGTTTAGAACAGCTGAGCGAAGTGCCAATATTGGTCATCGGTCGAAACAGGGGCTTGAAAAATCTGGAAGGCCTTAGTGGCCTGGAGCAAGTTGGTACCTTGTTCCATGTCACAAACAATGATAGCCTAATTGATCTTTCTGGCTTGAGCAACTTGCAGACAGCAAATGACCTGATCATTGAGGAGAATCCCCGTCTGGAAAGTCTTCAGGGTATTAATCCAAACACCACCATTTCTAATGATCTACAGATTCTGGCCAATGCCTCCTTAACAGATCTACTAGGTCTGGAGAACCTGGCCTTCATAGGCGGAAATTTGATGATCGAAGATAATCCGGCGCTCCAGAGCTTCGCAGGTGCAGAGACACATACCAACATCGGCAAATCATTGCAGATAGTTGGGAATACGCAATTGGATAGCTTTGATGGACTTCAAAATCTGAATCAACTCGGAAGGCATCTCTGGATCGAGCGAAATGACTTTCAGAATCTAAATGGTCTTAATAGTCTAAGCCATATTGTAGGATATCTTAAGATCGTTGGGGAGCCATTCCTAGGCTCTTTACAAGGCCTGGAACAGCTGGCTTTTTGTTGCTACATCCAAACCCCGCAGCTGCCAAGGTAAGCGTCGTCTTGGAACAGGAGGTGATTCCTCTTCAATATAGCCTATTTGATTGTGTAGGCAGAATGGTATATTCGCAGCGCCTGCTTGATGGGCATTCGGAGTTTACAATAGACGCAAGTAAGCTTCGCAGCGGTTTTTATCACCTGAACATTTGGACCAACACAGGTCTTCGCAGGACCAGTTTGATTGTGCTTCGCTGATACACGAGTGTTCTCGACCTCGAACTATTACGTTTTCCGGTTTAGCAGGCCTTATCTTTGCTGTGGTCTAGGACCTTTAGAAATATCCCAAATCCGTAATCCCAAATCCCATGTACTTCACCAACGAACACCATACCTTCCGTCAATCTCTTCGCGACTTCCTCGAAAAGGAAGTAAGACCCAATATAGAACAATGGGAGAAGGACGGCGAGATACCCAGAAGCCTGTACGATAAGTTTGGGCAGATGGGCTACTTTGGTTTGATGTTTCCGGAAGCCTATGGCGGCCTTGATTTGGATTTCTTTTATTCAGTAGTATACCATGAGGAGATAGCAAGGATGAACTCCGGTGGATTAGGCGCTGCACTGGGCGCACATTCCTATCTTGCGCTCACCCATTTGAATCATCAGGGTACCGAGGAGCAAAAGCAAAAGTATCTGGTGCCAGGAATCCTTGGCAAGTCCATCGGTGCGCTGGCCATTACCGAGCCTTTTGGTGGATCTGATGTGCAGGCTTTGAGAACAACTGCGACACGTGACGGTCAGCACTTTATTGTAAACGGCTCCAAGACTTTTATAACCAATGGAGTCAACAGCGATTATATCGTCACGGCAGTGAAGATGGATGCCAGGAAGAAAGCCATCACCATGCTGATCATTGATCGGGATTCCGAGGGGCTGAGCGCGACTAAACTAAACAAGCTAGGATGGCGAGCTTCGGATACCGGAGAGATTGCTTTCCAGGATGTGCGAGTACCTGTAGAGAATGTGCTAGGAGTGGAGGGACAAGGCTTCTTTTACATCATGCATCACTTCGTATCAGAGCGTCTAACACTTGCACTTGGTGGTATGGCAGCTGCCGACTATGCCCTGGAAGTGACATTAAAATATATGCGCGAGCGAGAGGCCTTCGGCAGGCCGATCAACAAGTTTCAGGAACTTCGGCACAGAGTAGCGCAAATGGCTTCCGAGATTGAGATGAATCGCTATTTCATCTATCACCTCTGTCAGCGATTTCAGGATGGGGAGTATATCGTAAAAGAAGCCTCCATGGCAAAGCTGCTGGCCACCCAACTCTGTGATCGGGTGTGTTATGATTGCCTGCAAATGCACGGTGGATACGGCTTTATGGAAGACTATCCATTGGCACGTATGTTTAGAGACTCCCGCCTAGGTACTATTGGTGGCGGTACCTCTGAGATTATGAAGGAGATTATTGCGAAGATGGTGATTGATGGGAATGTGTATTAGTTGTTGGTTATT
>JAHDEE010000233.1:2425-5099 GCA_020629005.1 Chitinophagales bacterium | reverse complement strand
TCACAGATTCGTCATTGGTTCACAAAGAGTCGAAAGGCCTGATGAATATGTTTATCTTGAATCAAACTGTGGTCTATGAAAAAGTTGATTTTGCCCCTGTGTTTTAGCATTTTCCTGGCGCTTGTAACCGTAGCACAAGAATGTGAACCGGCCACCGCTTTTGAACGACTGGACATCAATGAGGTCTCCGTTGGAATCATGAATGGGGGTGACTTTTGGTGGGATCTGAGCAATGCTCAGTATGAGGCACCAAAAGGTAGTGGCAACAATTCTATGTTTGCTGGTGCATTATGGATGGGCGGTTTAGACACACTCGGTGTACTGCATGCAGCAGCGCAAAACTACCGGCAAAACGGCATCGATCACTGGCCGGGACCATTGAACCAGCAAGGCATATCTGAAGAGGGCTGGTGTAGCGATTTCGATTTTATTGCCAGGGTCAATAAGGCAGAAATCGACCAGTTCCTATCTGATCCGGGGCTTGGTATGCCGGACGCTATTCGCAATTGGCCTGCTCGTGGCAATCCCAATATGGAACTACCTGATCAGAATCTGGCCCCTTTTGTTGATACAAATGGCGATGGCTTCTATGATCCAGCACAGGGAGACTATCCCGAGATCATGGGGGAACAATCCCTATGGTGGGTGTTCAATGATGCTGCCGGCAATCATGGACTCACTGGCTCACCGGCCCTGGAAGTGGAGGTGCAAATGGAGGCTTTCGCCTTCACTGAGGGGCTGTTGAATCATTCGACCTTTTATCACGCCAAAGTGATCAATAAATCAGCAAACGACTACAAGGACTTCGCCATTGGCGTGTTCTGCGATGTCGATCTTGGAAGATATGACGATGATTATCTCGGCTGCATTCCTGAGTTGGACCTTGGCTTCGGTTATAATGGTGGAAGCTTCGACTCTGTCTACGGGGTGAACATTCCAATGGTTGGTGTGCAGATTATTGAGGATCAGCAACATGAAAATGGCTTGCAGGGCTTGGCAAGCTTTACCACTTATGATAATGAAAATTCGGACTTTGGACGACCTCTGGAAGGTCAGCACTTTTACAACTATTTGACCGGTAAATGGCGCAATGGACAGGCATTTGTAAATGATGGTCTGGATGGCAGATCAGAAAACGGAGAACCATACCCCTTTTTGTTTCCTGATAATCCTTCCGATCCTGATGGCTGGTCCGAATGTTCAGTAGGCAACACCCCTTCAGATCGTAGATTTATCGTATCCGCCCCCACCCAAGATCTTGATCGCGGTGAGGTTTTGCATCTTTATTTTGCCGTGCATTGGTTGGAAGATGTTGAGTACCCTTGCCCAGACAATAGCTTATTCGAAGCCGTGGCATTCGTGGCGGAAGAGAAGGTCAATCAGTTGATTGCTGCCGATATGGCGGTAGCTAGCGAGCAGCTTGAAGCAAGCGAACCTCAGGTTTTCCCGAATCCGGCGACTCAGGAAATCACCTTTATGGCTCAAAACGCAGGTGTGGTACGGCTGTACAATTCGACAGGTATGCTATTATTGGAGCAGTCTATGAGCTGCCATCAGTGTAAGTTGGATGTTTCTCACTTGCCATCTGGGATGTATTGGCTAGATTGGCTTGCTGCTGACGGTAAAAAATGGATGACTAAAGTGATGCATTAGTCGGAATTCATGCGCGGTGGAGAGACGGTTCCCAATAGCCCTGGGCGAAGTGGAAATACGTGCTGTGGCTGCCGTGGTGACTGCTGGCCTGAGGTAGCTCGGAGCCTGCGGAGAGATGCCGCAGGCCAAGCAGGAACAGGCAGGCGCAGGGCGGATTGCAGCGGAGCACAGGCCAGCCGCTTGCGCGATTCAATTCGTGTCGCTCCAAAAAAAAGCAGGAAGCAAGCGCACAAAAAGCGCTTACTTCCTTTCTCACACACTCCTTTATTTTTACAATACTACTTGAGCGTATAGCGTACACTCAGGTTGATCAGTTCGTCTACAGGTTTCCAAAAGAAATCGACATCAAACTCGCCTGCATAAAGACTAAGATTTGGCTTATAATCAAGGCTAACATTAATGGGCAGCTTCTTAAACTTATAATCCAAACCAGCCACTGGCGTAATGCCAAAATAGATCTGAGAATCAATATCTGCATCAAAGCTGGTGAAACCAACATTTGGGCCTGCTCCCACATACCAGCGCAGTCCGTCCACCTTGCCAATATTCTTGTGCAGCTCATATAGTGCTATCAAGCCGAAAGAAGTATATAGGTCTTTCTCCGATTGGAAGGTGCCGATAAAGTCAAGGTAGGTACTTTCGCTACCCTGGAAACCCATTTTGTAGGTCAGGCCCCACTGGTCCGCCAAATGTAGACCGATGGCAGATTGGTAGCTGCTACTACCTTCCTGAGCCTGTACTCCAGACATAAGAAAAAAACAGGCAATAAAGAGTGATAATAGTTTTTTCATCGTATTTAGGTATTTTGTTGAATGAATGATCACAAACATTAGGGCTTTGTGCCCGTCTGTTTGAAGGGCATTTTACTGCCAATCAGGCATTAAAATTATGGTTTATATCGACAGATTCCACCTTTGAGAGCCGCGATCAAATATTCGTTGTGGATGGGTTTATTTTGGCGGTCACTGATGCCATATTCGGAGGGGGGCTAGTTTCTTAGTAGGAACCAAAAACCAAAAAC
>JAHDEE010000233.1:0-2325 GCA_020629005.1 Chitinophagales bacterium | reverse complement strand
AACCAAAAACCAAAAACTGTCACTGGCACTCATCTCCCAAAGTCATCAGATACCCGCACAATATCCTCTTCATCAGAAGGATTCTCGGGGTCTGTATGTTGCCAGATTTCAGCTACTATGCCGTAGGATTCCAGCCCGACCAAACGATGTCTTTCGCCCTGTTTGAGATTGACTATGGCGCCAACTCGCAGTTTCTGTACATCGTTCTGTTCGTCAGTCATGCTTTTGATCACACCAGTAGTTCCCCCGATCACTTTCCAGAGCTCAGAGCGGCGATGGTGGTATTGCCAGGAGAGGCGCGTTTCAGGTGCCACGACCAAAATTTTAGGGCTCAATTTCTCGAAACCCTCAAAGTCCTCAACAGAGAACTGCGGAAAAAAAGTTTTGATAAATTTGGGAGACTGTGCTTCGTTGAGCACAAAGAAGCCACCCCATGGCCGCGCATGGTCAGCACTGACCACTTCCAGCCCATTCTCGGCAATAAACAATCGAACCTCCTCGAACACAAGCTCACGCGATATAGTTGGCGCAAAATCTAACATATAGTCAATCATAGTAGCGATTTAATTGTTTAACAATGTCGGTGCGCAAAAGATTAAAACCTGCGCTGTCATAGTCAAAGCAAAAAATCGTCCAGAATATTTAAAGTCAGGCCATCAGCGGCCCTATTGATACCCTAAGTTATACATTTCCAGCGGCGCATAGGTTTAAGAACCTGAGTTAGAAAGATAGTGTCGGGTGAGAGTCGCACTTTGTTGAAATCCCCGGCAATCACGCAGTCCAAAAAGTGAAAATGCTTAGAAACGACGAGGATTACGGAATGTTAGCGGCCGGTATTTGTCCCCCTAAAGTCGGAAAGCCTATCTTTGTTGGCAAAGGCGCATTGCGGCCACAAGTCCCCAAAGCCAGGATTCAAACTGCGCCATACATCAAAAGGTTTAGTTATACTCCGTCGTTTTGCCTCGGCAGTTCGGCGGAGTTTTAGCGATTCCACCGGGTATAGTATCGAGGCGCCTTTGCATCTAAATCTGATCCTCTATACTAGCAACATAATGATGAAATTTTTTTGGAGCGAAGCCGATACGGTCGTGGAAATACCCGTCTCGTCTTCCGCTAATACTCCGCCCAGCCAGGCTTGTTCCTGCAGCGCTATTGCCGTCTGCTCCTATGGTCGCAGCCGCCACTAGCTTGCAGTCACCACAGCCTGGCAGGGCCTCGTTCCGCTTCAGCCGAGGCTATTTTGCACGTTATCTCCGTCGTGGATAGGAGGGGAGGTGGATGGGACTCCACGGGTTTCACGTGTCTTGCCGGGCTGGTGGAGCTTGGGGGTCTCCTGGGTCTCCTGGGTCTCCTGGGTCTGGTGGGGCTCCCAGGTCTGGTGGGTCTGGTGGGGCTCCCGGGGCTAGCGCCCCGAGATCAGCCGCATCCCCCCACATCCCAATCATCCCATCCGATGCCGCTGGATATCCTCTGGAGAGATGAAATCGAAGAGGTATCTTTCTGCGTAGTCTATTTGGTGCCTGTCGAGGATTCCGACGTACTCCTTTTTGAAACTTTGGCGAGCATGGTGGGCCTCCTGATCCTGAATATATCTCGTCACGTTTGGAACAGCTCGTCGGCCGCAGGAGAAGACACCATATCCGGTTTGCCAGGCAAACTTTCCCCTGACCAGACGCTCCTTGTTAATGTATTTGCTAGACCCAGCTTTGATCTCCCGCATCACATCACATACGCGTATTCTTGGTCGCAGTCTGAATAGAACATGTACGTGATCTTCCACCCCATTGATTGCGATTGGGTTTACATCGCAGTTCTTGAGGATCCCAGTTATATAAGGGAATATTTTGTTTCGAACTGGCTTGGAAAGTAAGTTTTGCCTTCCTTTTACGGCAAAAACAGCGTGCAGGTAAATCTTTGAAAATGAATTCGGCATTTTAAATTTCTGTTTGTCTACTCCTGGAACGAAGATTCCCAAAATGGTAAACATCCAGCGATTGTGTTGGGTGACATTTGCTTGCTGAATGCCTGAGGGATTGAGTAAGCTTGCATTGGGGGATGGGCCGATGCGGCCTA
Source organism: Chitinophagales bacterium (assembly GCA_020629005.1). GTDB lineage: Bacteria > Bacteroidota > Bacteroidia > Chitinophagales > UBA2359 > JAHDDV01. The sequence continues at coordinate 252 of JAHDEE010000233.1, read as the reverse complement.
TCCAGCAAGTGTTAGAATCGGATCAGTACAAATTTGAGAAATAGACTCTTAGTTTTTGTTTGTTTTTGAAGCATTAAATAAGGGAATAACGCTCGGTAATGGTAAGTTGAAAAATTAGTTTATGGAGTTCTTTTGCTGTGTCAGGGCTGCTGCTGCCCCTATCTTTGGACCAACAACAACGGCAAAATGCCAAACAAACTAATCACATCAAAAAATCGAAATCATGACAACTTTAAGAAACATCATCGCAGC
>JAHDEE010000232.1:4152-9426 GCA_020629005.1 Chitinophagales bacterium | reverse complement strand
CTAAGAGTTGCATTCCGAAAGACAGCCCTCTATGTTCCCCAGGCATGGAGAATGAAAAGAGATACGAATGACATCAATGAAACCAGCAGCGAGCTGATGGCAAGTTGCGGCAAACTCGGCTATACCTTCTCGGAAGATTTGCTTAAAGCCCTGAATAACATTTCGCCAATAGCTAAGCTGCAGATCCTCGAATTGCTAAAGGAGCTAAGTGGTGTGAAGAAGAACTGGACACCTCTGGTGAAGCAGTGGAACATACCAACGGGAGAATCTGTGATTGACCATATCGCAACCTGGTATGCGAATCTCTTCAAGAATCGAAGAGGTACCCAGCTACAATGTGGACACTTGATTCCAGACAATACTTTTCCGCTTGACCGATATAATGGTTGCCCTTATTGTGGTACACCATTTGAATTCGGGGAGCTGGATTACGAGCCAGGCAGAAATAAGCTCAAAGTACTGCAACTGTGGACAGATGCTGATATGCAAAAGTACCTGGAGGATCTGCTTAATTCTCCTGTGGCACTAGATGCGACACAGGCTGATGACCTGAAAATCCTTGTGGCCGTATTCGGTATCCCAGCAGAAGTGAAAATACAGATGAAGGAGACGATCATGCTGGTGATTGATGCGCTCATCGATACCAACAAGCCGAAAGAAGCAGGACGGATGTTTCGCTCGCCAAACGATGTGCTGCGATATCTTTGGTACAAGCATACCGGTCATCTGCAGCTAGTTGAACCAAAGACGATCAACAAACGGATGGAGCAAAACTCCCGTAATCTTCACCGGATGATGGATAAGAGCAAGCAGGCGAAGATCAAATCGAAACAAGATCTGAAACTGAAATTCAGTAGAAGCGAATGTAGACAATACGCCAACTGGCTCAATGATCTACAGATGAGTGTGCAAGATCAATGCGAACAAATGCACCCAAAAAGAGAAATGTGGGTGCGAGTAATAAGAGCCCTTAGACTAGCAGAATACAGCAAGAAAAGAGGCTATGAAAAACTAGCAAAGCTGCTTGATGCATTCTACAATAGACGATATGAAGTCTGGCAGGCCAAGGTGAATCAGCACAAAGTTCGCCTGGATGCCAACGGAACTTTTGAACTGATGAAAGAACGGCCAGGATCATTTGCGCGAGCCCTGTTTTCGCTTATGCTATGGTTTGGCCCAGATGTGACGATGGAGCAATTCAAGCAGGTGATGCACCAAATCCCTCCACGACTCATATACACACTGAACATGTATGCGGAGGTATACTTCGACAAGAAAGCGAGCAGGGCAGTCAAGCCTCTAGGTGGCAAGAACAAGAAAATTCCTGCCAACAAACTGCTTGAGCTATACAGCGATAAGGAGATCGGTCGAATGCTGAAACTTGTACAAGAGCTAAGTCTCGATGTGATCAAGAGCAAGCTAGAGAAGGAGACCAATGAGCACAAGACGATGTATATCGATACCAGTCTGTTCAATATACCGATTGCCATCGGAGATCGAACCGAACAAATGCAAGATCTACCAACGGCACTGATGGGTACCAGATTTCCCGTAGAAGGCGATGTTGTTCGACTGTTTATGCAATGGGGTGAGGGACTACCAGCGCAACACCTGGACATGGACCTTAGCTGTAAGGTAGCCTATGAGGATAGAACCGAATTCTGTTCTTACGCAAGGCTGAGAATTGCGGGTTGCAAGCATAGCGGAGACATTCAGTCCATTCCGAAGATGGTCGGTACAGCCGAGTACATCGATGTGGATCTGAATGAGTTGGAGGCCCTTGGCGCTAAGTATGTAAGTTTCACTTGCAATGCCTATACCAATGGTAGCATTTCACCAAACCTGGGGCTTGGATGGATGAACAGCAAGTATCCGATGAAGATTTCCAAACGGGGTGTTGCATACGATCCGACCGCGGTGCAACATCAGCTGAGGATAGTTAGGACACTGAACAAGGGAATGGTATTCGGCGTGCTGGATGTTGCGAGCAGGGAAATCGTTTGGTTGGAAATGGCATTTGGAGGTCAGGTAGTACAAAACCTGAGTCTTTCGACTGTGGAAGCGCTACTGAAGAAGCTGGAGGCCAAACTGAAAATTGGTGATCTGCTTCGTCTGAAAGCGGAAGTACAGCAGTTAAAAATCGTAGAGGATTCAACAACTGCAGATGAAGTTTACGATATGGACTGGGCACTTAATACTGCTCAGGTAAGTAAACTGTTCCTGTGATCTATATGGGAGCCGCGAATCGTCGCGGCTCTCTTTTTCTTTCTGCATCAAATGCAGTAATCGAGCTTTCACGTGCATCTGATTCCAATTCCTGCATCGACTGCATTGGCTGATCACCAATCCTTTGGAAAACTCGTCAGTCGCGTAGCTAAGGCTATGTTTCATCCTCGCGCCTTGGCTGACAAAAAGATAAGCTGCTTAAAGGTGTCACATATTTTGTTTACGCAGCACTAGTCCAGCACTAGCTTTCTGGTACTAAGCCCTCTATCAGTCTTGATTTTGAGAAGATAGACCCCAGCAGCCAAAGCACCTCTCTCAAACGTAAAAGAAGAGACTCCGGGAACATCTTCAAACACCACTTTCCCAGCAGCATCGATCAACATAATTGATTGGATTTTCTCTGAGGCATCCAACATTTGAATGCTTGCAGAGCTAGTGATCGGATTAGGAAAAACAGCAACAGCGCTGTTGATTTCCTCCTGCAAAGTGCTTGTTACCAGTCTAAATGGGTCTGAGAACTTTGAATCCTCAATAAATGACTGATCTGTCAACGACTGCAAAAATAGCAGGAGGTTTTGCTTATCGCTTTCGCTAAAATCAAAACCCAAGAAGGGCTGAGGCAAATCTAGCGGGAATAGATAAGGCGAAGTGTTCATTTCCGCGTTTGGATGAGGGTATACTCCATCAGAATAGAATTCAATCACATCCTCCAGACTTGCAATGCTTCCATCGTGCATGTACGGTGCTGTCAGCGCTATATTCTTCAAGGTTGGAGTTTTGAATATGCCATTATCAGCTGGACTACCGCTAAGGATTCCCACACCTTGATCTTCGCCATAATCTTCGTACAAGCCATTATTATGTGGACCAATCATCTGAGCGAAGAACGGAAGGCTGGGTACCAGGAGCTCTGCATTTGCTTCTGGTACGATGGTCGTGTGACAAGACATACAGTGGCTTTTAAACATTTCTTTGCCTGCAAGCAGCTCGTTACTCCAATCGTCCTCTACTATCACCCTGTCCAATTCAGTGTTTACGACTTTCATACTCGCAATAAACTGAGCCACTGCATTGGCAATTCTTTCTGTGGTGACCTCGCTATCTCCAAAAGCTGAGGCAAAGAGCTCTGGATAGTAATCCGCTTCATCTACTCTAGCAAGTAGTTCATCCAGAGTCATTTTCATCATATTCGAACTCTGAAACTCCACTAGCACTGTGCGCTCAAGTTCAACTTCCCGCTCATCCCAATAAAGAGCGGGATAAAATGAAAATCCGATATCTGCAAGTGCCAGCGTATTTCGCCGTCCCTCGGCTCCTTCAGCCCCTGTACTCAGAGGAACAGCATCCGTAAATCCATTCGCCTGTTGATGGCAAGAACCGCAGGAAATTGTTCTGTCACTAGACAGGTTGCGATCGTAAAACAAAACTCTTCCAAGTGTGGCCCCTGCATCAGTTATTTCTGGTGCAATCGGATCAGTAGGCATGTATTCATCGTAAAAGGAATAGTGTTCCGGAATTTCAACTGTGGAATAGTTATCGAGTACATCCGGCAATTCAAGAATCCATTCATCCTCATTGGTCTTCATAGTCCCTGCCACTCGATCTCCCGAGGCCGTTCGCTCATCTTGTTCAATGGTACCAGACACCAGCACAATAGCCAACAGCAAGAGCATTGGCAACAAATACTTTCTCATTTTTCGGTTTTTAGGTTGGGTACATTATAAAATACATCAAACAATTCAGGGATTCACAATATATGATTTTATTTCAAAAAAGGGTAGAGGGTAGAGGGTAGAGGGTAGAGGGTAGAGGGTAGAGGGTCTTTAAGCGAATCAAGAACCAAGGCAGGACCACCAGTTATCTCGATTGACAACATGGACGGATGCTTCGGGATAAGCTCTTGTAAATGATCTGGAAATATTTGTCTTCTTGTTAGGATTCCATTTACATTCAAAAGCAGCCATATCGCCATCTCTAATCTCAATTAGGTCAATCTCCTTTTGACTTTGTGTACGCCAAAAATAGAATTGAGCAAAATCCTTATTGTACCGAGAGCGTTTAAGCTTTTCTGCAATGAAGAAGTTTTCCCAAAGCGCTCTGGTATCTTGCCTCGTATCGATGGCACTGAAGTCTCCAATGATCGCATTTCGAATACCATTATCAAAAAAGAAATACTTTTTGGAATACTTCAATTCGGAACGCAAGTTTCTGCGAAAAGAAGATAGCCGGAAGATAATGAAAGCATCTTCTAGAATTTGCAAGTATCTATCTACGGTCGATTTGTCAATCTTCAATAACTTTGAGAGTTCTCTTAGCGAGACCTGGCTTCCCACCTGAAGGGCAATTGCCTTTAGTAGCTCAGTAAGCATATGTGGCTTGCGAAGACTGTTCATTGAAAAAACATCCTTGTACAGATAGTCACTACTTAAATTATACAAGATTTCCCGCTCTCTTCCAGGATTATTAACTACATCGGGATAATTGCCAAATATCAGTCGGCTATTGAATTGCCTCATCTGTGTACTTAAAGCAGAATCTGCTACCAGTTCGCCCATTGAAAAAGGATGCAACTGATATTGCCATTTTCTTCCAGTCATCGCTTCCTGGATTTGATCACTAAGCTCAAAGGAGCTTGAACCCGTCACGATCAGCTGCACTGTCGGCATGCTATCGTGGATGATTTTTAAAGTCAGTCCTGCATTTGTGAGGCGCTGCGCTTCATCTATTACCACCATCTGATGGTCGCCGATGATGGCTGGTAAATTTGTGTGATTGAGATCCGAGAGGATGTTTCGATCTTGCGTGTAGTCGCCATTCAGCCACAAGGTCCTTTCGCTGCGCTCAGTGACAATCTGCCTTAGCAAGGTGGTTTTACCAACTTGCCGTGCGCCCAAAAGCACGATTGCCTTGCCTTTGAACAAATCCCTTTCGATCTGTGTTTTTAAGCTTCTTTCTATCAAAATTGGCGATTGTATTCCCCAAATTTATACAAAAATGGGGATTATGATCACCAAATTTGCTTAAAAGTGAGTAAAGAGTAAAGAGTAA
>JAHDEE010000232.1:0-4052 GCA_020629005.1 Chitinophagales bacterium | reverse complement strand
GAGTAAAGAGTAAAGAGTAAGAGTAAAGAGAAGGGGTCTCATATCAATTTTGCCACGTGGGATGCAGTTGCAAAATAGCCCTGGGCGAAGTGGTAGGCGGTGCCCTGCTGGCGTGGTGACTGCCACCGCGGCGGGGCTCGGAGCTTGCCGGAGAGACCTGCCGCGGAGTGCAGGAACAGCCAGCAGGGTGCCGACTACAAGCGGAGCACAGGCAAGCCGGTTGAGCGACCGGGTTGATTTCGCTCCAAAAAATGATTGGAGAAGATAATTGCGAAGATATGTCACCTCTAGCTGTGAAAGCGAAGGGCTGTGAGGGTAGGCTATATGGGCATTTGAGGGGATTCGGGCTGGGTGGCAGAGGGCTTGTCATATGTAGGACACACAGGGGCGGGTGCTGCTTGTATTTTTGTCGACAGGTTAAAGTGTGCGCATGGAGGAATCTGAGTTGGTGTATGTGGTTATTCCTGCTTATAATGAGGAGGAGTCGATTGGTAAGGTGGTGAATGATATACGTAAGGATTTGGTTGAGGAGGTTGTGGTGTGCAATAATAACTCCAATGATCGGACTGCGGAAGTGGCTCGGGAAGCGGGTGCGACAGTGGTGGATGAGCCAGAACCGGGTTATGGTGCGGCATGTTTGAAGGCTTTGGAGTATGTGCGGAGCAAGGCGAAGAATGAGGATATTGTGGTGTTTTTGGATGGAGATTATTCGGATTATCCGGAGGAGATGCCACTGCTGCTTTATCCGATTCGAAAGGGTGGAGCGGACCTTGTGATTGGGTCAAGAGCGCTAGGGAACAGGGAAAAGGGTGCGATGATGCCACAACAAGAGTTTGGCAATTGGTTGGCGACATTTTTGATTCGCAACTTGTATAAGGTGCATTTTACTGATTTGGGGCCGTTTCGGGCTATTCGATGGAAACAGCTGGAGACCATTCATATGGTGGATCGGAATTTTGGATGGACCGTCGAAATGCAAGTGAAAGCGGCAAAATTGGGTCTGAAATGTGTGGAAGTGCCAGTCAACTATAGACGTCGGATTGGTGTTTCCAAGGTGACCGGAACCATAAAGGGCACGGTGATGGCCGGCTATAAGATTCTTTGGACAATTTTTAAATATCTGTGATCGCTCTATCTAATTTGTATTGAGTTCCTATTAATGCCCTGAAATGCTGGAAGTAAGTTTACTTACCATTTACATATTACTATTGCTCTGCATACTGATCTATTGTATTGCGGAGTCGCATCTTGCTTTGCGTTACGCGAAGATGAAAAAGCAGCGGGGGCGTACAGAAATGGTGGTGCTGGATGAACTTGACGAGTATCCCTTCGTGACAGTGCAATTGCCGATTTTCAATGAGCTTTATGTGGTGGAGCGATTGATTGATAGCATTGCGGAATTTGACTATCCAAAAGATCGCTTTGAGATACAGGTACTGGATGATAGCACTGATGAGACATTGGATATCTCGCGTGCAAAGGTGGCGGAATATCAGGGAAAGGGTTTTAATATTGAACTGGTGCGCAGACCGGATCGAAAGGGTTTTAAAGCTGGTGCCTTGCAGTATGGATTGAAGACTGCCAGGGGGACTTATGTGGCTATTTTTGATGCGGACTTTCTTCCCAATCCGGCTTTTCTGAAAGCGACGATTCCTTCTTTTAGCGATCCTAGGATTGGGGTTGTGCAAACCCGGTGGGAGCATATTAATGAACATTATTCTTTGCTGACTAAGATTCAGGCTTTCTTTCTGGATGCTCATTTTAGTGTGGAACAGGCTGGGCGGCATCTTTGTGGTTTCTTTTTGAACTTCAACGGTACGGCTGGTGTGTGGCGTAAGCAAACGATACAGGATGCTGGTGGTTGGCAAGCAGATACTTTGACGGAGGATCTTGACCTTAGCTATAGGGCGCAGATGAAGGGTTGGAAGTTTAAGTATTTGGAGGACTTTGGATCACCGGCTGAATTGCCTGCTGATATTGCTGCTTTTAAGTCTCAGCAGTTTAGGTGGATTAAGGGTGGTGCAGAAACAGCGCGAAAAATACTGCCGAGAATCTTTAAGTCGGATTTGCCTTTTGCCATTAAGTTCAATGCATTCTCTCATTTAATGAGCAGCAGTTTGTATATCATCATTTTGCTTTTGGTGACCCTGAGTGTGCCTTTGTTGTTTGTCAAAAACAGTTATATACAATCGGAGTATATTCATTATGGTTCCTTGTTTTTCTTGAGCAATATTGCGGTGGGTTATGTCTATTATATATCGACCATCTACCGATCTAAAGATACCTGGACTGGGGTGAAAAAATGTATCATCTTATTGCCTGTATTTTTGGTACTAACAATGGGTCTTTCCCTACACAATGGATTAGCGGCTATTCGTGGGCTGCTGGGTGAGAAGACGCCTTTTATACGTACGCCGAAATTCAATATCAAGACAGTCAAAGATGCCTGGACGGATAAGAAGTATGTGGCTACGAAGATTGACTTGATGACAATAATGGAGGGGCTAGCCGCATTGTACTTTCTGGCGGCTATTGTTGCTGCGCTGAGCCTGGAGTCGGTTGGATGGGAGTTTCTGCTGCTGCATGTGACAGCCTTTATCGGTTTTGCCTCTATCTTTGTTTATTCGCTTTCTCATGCTTTGGCGGTAAAGAACTAGCTGTGTCGATCGGTGCAGAAAGACATGGATGGCCCGCACTTGCTCTGCTGCTGCTGAGTGGTATTGCCTATGTGTATCTTTCCTATATCACAGTGCGCAGTGACTTTGGGGAGCTGATAGCCTTGTTTGCTTTTTTGTTTGCTGCTTATCTTGTGCTTTATCGGCTGGCAAAAAATGAACGCGTACTTCGGTGGTGCATGCTAGCGGCGGTGTTTTTTCGAATCAGTCTGCTTTTCTGCACGCCTAATCTTTCTGATGATTACTGGCGTTTCTTTTGGGATGGTGCCATCTCGGCTGAGGGCATCAGTCCTTTTGCTGTGCTACCTCAGGAAGCGCTGGATCAGCAGATCAGCCCTTCTTTGGATCAGGCAATATTTGAGCAGCTAAACTCGCCGAATTACTATACGATTTATCCGCCTGTGAATCAGGCGGTCTTTCTGCTTGCGGCGAAATTGTTTCCCCAGTCCGTTCCCTCGGCTGTGCTGGTGATGAAGTTTTTCTTGCTGCTTTGCGAGTTTGGCAGTTTGTTTTTGCTGTGGCATATGCTGGCCTATTTTCAGGTACATCGAAGCCGATGGCTGCTGTATGCCCTCAATCCGCTGGTGATTATTGAGCTTTCGGCCAATTGCCACTTTGAAGCGGCGATGATCTTTTTTAGCCTGCTGGCCTTTTGGTTTTTGTTGCCAAAAGCGCCACCAAGCTCCCCTCTTAAGCTCTTTGAAGCCGCAAAGCTTAGCTCCTTCGCTGCGCTGGCAAAGTCTGCTATTGCGATGTCACTTGCTGTTTGTTCCAAGTTGTTGCCACTGGTGTTTCTGCCTTTTCTGCTGAAGCGCTTAGGCATTGTAAAGACAGCATTTTACGGTCTGGTTATGCTGCTTATGATCTTGCTTTTGTATGTGCCGCTGCTGAACGCCGATATCATCAGCAATATGATGAGCAGTGTGGATCTGTACTTTCACAAGTTTGAATTCAATGCTAGCATGTACTATGTGGTGCGGGCTATCGGTTACAAGATTTACGGCTGGAACATTATTGCTACTGCTGGGAGCCATTTGGCCAGGGCAACTCTAGTTTTGATATTGGCAGTGGCATTTCTGCAGCGTGATTTAAGTTTCCGAAAGTTGGCCACTTCCTGGATGTTTGCTTTGCTGATTTACTTTGGATTGGCAACGATTGTGCATCCCTGGTACTTGACTACGCTGGTTGCTTATTGTGTCTTGAGTCCTTATCGTTTTCCCATTGTCTGGTCGGCTTTGGCCGTCTTGAGTTATTATACTTATATCAGTGATGCGTACACGGAGTCGCTATTGCTGGTGGCGGTTGAGTATAGTTTGGTGTACGGGTACTTGCTTTGGGAATTGGTTAGGAGGGAGTAGGTGGGTTTTTGGTTTTTGG
>JAHDEE010000454.1 GCA_020629005.1 Chitinophagales bacterium | reverse complement strand
TGACAGAAATAGAAGCCCTTAAAGGTGGTGCGAATTTCGTTTGCGTAGCACCAGTCCACCGTGATCCATTGCTATTATCTGTTCTACTGAATCACAATTTGGCTAGTGAATTCGGGTAGGTCCAGCACATCAGAATAGAGCTTGAGTGAGATGGTGTAGGTGCCCGGATTTGGGTACCGATGAGATCTTCTGCGACGGATTTCTGAGAAGTACTCTTTGTGGCCATCGCCAAAATCGATCTCCAAAGCCTTAACTCTAAGCCAATCAACTTCCTTGCCGTTGGCATCGTGCAACTCCGGGTAGAAGTTGATAAGCTGATTGGTGCTGCAAGTGGTTGAAGAAGAGCCTCCGGTCTTGCGCATATCCAGCTCTATGGATTGAGCGCTGTTGGGAGAATCATCCTTTGCAGAGACCAGGAATGCATCTATTTGGAAATCATCATTGGTTCTGATTCTGAGTTTGTATTCGTCACCGCGTTGCAAAGCCAGGGCCAGGGACTGGGAGCGATTGACATCCAATATTGGGAACCATTGCCAGGTGCCGCTGTTGTAGGCCGCATTAGAGACGTTACCAAAGTATTGATCGCCGGTATTGGGGTTTTCTATGGAAACGGTGATGCCTCCGGGGTTTTGAGGAGCTGTACCATTATATCTCAACCGCACATAAACTTTGCTCTCATTTGGGCTGCATTGGTCCGGGTTCTTTTGCTTGAAATGGTAAGTCGTCTTGAGGCTATTCGAGCTGGCCTGCTTTTGTACGTAGGTGTCGAAGTTAGTAAAATCAAAAGGGGCCGCGCCATTGTTGTCTGTCTTTATCTCGCCGCCGATGGTTTCCTGATATAGCTCGGCATCGATAAGCAGATCTGTAGACCAACTGAGGTAGTGCAGCACTCCCTGGCTTCTGTCCAACTGAATGAATTTCACATCGCCAGGATCGGAACAGTCCAGTTCAACTGCCACTCCCTGCTTACGATCGGTAAAGCGGACATTTTCCTTTCTACCGGCAATATCGAGCTCGAAGGAGTTGGTTCTTTCCAGAGGGCAATGGGCATTCATATTTGAGGCGGGCAAAAGTGCGCTTGCAATGTAGTATTTTTCTTCACAATCGTTTTTACGCACAATTGTTGGACTGCGCATGCTTCCATTCCTGAAGGTGTGTTGGTAGATATTTTCATTGACCTGACTGTAATTTGTTCCTGTCTGCCTTTCTTCCCCGATGTAGAGACCATCACCCGGCACCACCTGACTGTCTTCTAATGCAAAACTGCAAAAGGAAAGAGGTGACTGCGCAAATGCGGGGCCTATGTTCTCGTCATAGCGCTGCAGCAAATGATTAGGGAAATTATATGCCTGGATGGAATTCGTTTGACCGCTGTACACAGTGGCAGCTTCACCCCAAAGCATAAACTGATCTACACCAAGACCTGTCAGCAACTTCTGGATGGCGATGTCGGTAGCAGGGCGCGGGGCTGTCCTGTCGAAATCGACATTCATATCAAAGTGTCCGTTCGAAACGACTTTA
>JAHDEE010000231.1 GCA_020629005.1 Chitinophagales bacterium | reverse complement strand
GTAACTGATCGCACAGAACAGAATACAAATGGAAATATAGTGCCGACAAAAGGCAATGCTAATACTTCATCTGGAACTGTAAGTGCAAAAAACAAGGGGAGTACATCTACACCCGCAATCAAAGAAAAGTCACCTCCAAAGGTTCCAAGCAAGGCTCCCAATTGCCAGGAAGCGGAATCAAGAATTGAAGTGAAATGCAATCGAACCTTCAAAGCATTCATCCAAGCAGAAGTCGTAGATAAAATGGGCTTCTGGGCAAAGATGGCGATTAGTGGTACAACCACCATCGAGCCTGCAACTACAATTACGTCATGCAATGGGATTGGAAATCAAAGTTTTAAGTTTGAAGGAAAGACAAGGGTACTGATTGAGGCCCGAGTGGTACGTCAAAAACAGTTTACGGATTACAAAGTGAAGGGAACATTTAATGATCAAACGGGAAAGTTTAGCGAAATGTGGATCAAGGATCTGTCAAAGTCGGGCACAGATTGGGTCAGGGTACCTGAGAAATACCTGCGGTAAACGTTGTTTTCACCGTTCTGAGCTATTGACATGCGGCAATACAGTTGTTCAATGATGAACTTCTCCCCTCTCCCCTCCTAACCACGCCCCACCCCCCGCTCCCAATAGCCCTGGGCGCAATGGTATGAGGGGCTGGGCCAGCGTGGTGAGTGCCGGCCAGCAGTGGCTCCGACCATAGGAGGAGACACTGATGGCAGAGCACGAACAGCTGGGCCAGTGCCGAATAATAATGGAGCACAGGCAAGCCGTCAACGCGATGGAATCCGTTTCGCTCCTAAGATATAAAGCTTGCTCAGGGTAGCGCGAAATAATTCTCCTTTCTCCTTTCTCCTTTCTCCTTTCTCCTTTCTCCTTTCTCTTTCTCCTTTCTCCTTTCTCTTTGCTCTTTAATCTTTTCTCCTTGCAATTTCCTCCTTCCTCCAATCCCTCCCTCTTTGAACCCACAAACAAAATTTTTAACTTAATGCGTCATTAAAAAGATGAACACAATGAGCAATCCCGACCTACAGCAATACTGGAGAAAGAACCTTAAGTATCTTGCCATACTACTTAGTATTTGGTTTATAGTCTCCTACGGCTGTGGAATTCTCTTTGTCGATACGCTCAATAATATAAAAATGGGTGGCTTTCCACTGGGATTTTGGTTCGCCCAACAGGGAGCGATCTATGTTTTTGTAGCGCTCATATTTGTCTATGTAATACTCATGAACCGACTAGACAAGTCCTTCAATGTAGATGAGAAATAGACGAATAAACAGCAATCAAAAACAGCAGAGATGGACATTCAAACCTGGACCTTAATCATCGTCGGACTTACTTTCTTACTCTATATTGCAGTGGCCATTTGGGCAAGAGCAGGGTCTACTAAGGAGTTTTATGTAGCAGGAGGCGGAGTGTCTCCACTTGCAAATGGTATGGCAACCGCGGCAGACTGGATGTCGGCAGCCTCCTATCTTTCGATGGCGGGCCTCATTTCCTTTACCGGCTACGCTGGCTCTCAGTATCTCATGGGATGGACAGGCGGCTATGTTTTGCTCGCTCTGCTGCTCGCGCCCTACCTACGTAAGTTTGGTAAATTCACTGTGCCTGATTTTATTGGTGAACGGTACTACTCTCGTCAGGCGAGATTAGTGGCATTGATCTGCGCTATCTTTGTTTCCTTCACCTATGTAGTTGGGCAAATGAAAGGGGTGGGAGTGGCCTTTTCCCGCTTTCTGGAAGTGCCATTTGAACAAGGAATCTTAATCGGCATCTGCATCGTTTTTTTCTATGCTGTGCTAGGGGGAATGAAAGGCATTACCTACACGCAAGTAGCACAATATTGTGTATTGATTTTTGCCTTTACTGTGCCAGCCATTTTCATATCCCTGCAAATGGTTGGTAATCCTATCCCTCAAATCGGGATGGGTGGAACGCTTTCTGACGGTACCTATTTGCTTGACAAACTAAACAAGCTGAGTACCGATCTCGGCTTTGCCGAATATACTTCGGCTGGTATAAACGACCGGATCAATGTCTTTTTCATCACGGCTGCCCTGATGTTTGGTACCGCCGGTTTGCCACATGTGATCGTTCGTTTCTTCACCGTTCCCAAGGTCCGGGATGCCCGTAAGTCAGCTGGATATGCGTTGCTGTTTATTGCCATTCTGTATACGACTGCTCCAGCCGTAGCGGCTTTCGCACGCACTAATTTATTGCAAACCGTAAGCAATCAATCCTACACCCAAATGCCAGACTGGTTTTCCAAATGGGAGACTTCCGGTCTGATCAAATTCAATGATCTAAACAAAGATGGCCTGATTCAGTATGTAGCAGATCCAGCGGTGAATGAATTGACAATAGACCGGGATATCATGGTGCTGGCAAATCCAGAAATCGCCAATCTGCCCGCTTGGGTGATCGCCCTTGTGGTGGCAGGTGGATTGGCAGCGGCATTGTCGACAGCTGCCGGCTTGCTTCTGGTCATTGCCACTTCTATTTCGCACGATCTACTCAAAAACTACCTCCGCCCAAACATCTCCGAGAAAGGGGAGTTGATTGCTGCCCGGGTGGCTATTGCACTTGCAGTCGTAGGTGCGGGCATAGCCGGGATGAATCCGCCTGGTTTTGTAGCGCAGGTGGTCGCTCTTGCTTTTGGACTGGCTGCTTCCTCTTTCTTTCCCGCCATCATCCTTGGCATCTTTGATAAACGCATGAACAAAGAAGGGGCCATAGCCGGGATGATCGTTGGCATCTTGTTTACTGCTGCATACATCATCTACTTTAAGCCACAGCTGGGAGGACCTGGCACCCCCGAAGGGCTTTGGTTTGGTATCAAACCCGAAGGCATCGGCACTCTCGGCATGCTGATTAATCTTGTGGTTGCTCTGCTTGTAAGCAGATTGACGCCACCACCATCGGCAGAAGTTCAACAAATGGTGGAGGATATCAGGATTCCAAGAGGAGCGGGAGAGGCGGTTGGACATTAGCTGCCAGTGCATACCACTTTGCCTACTATTCCCACCAGGGTGGGAACCCACCCACTCCACCTATCCGCCGACCAGCCTGAGCTGGTCGCAATCAGTATATTAGACAGTCCTTATCCTGTCCGCTTTATATCGGTTAGAAAATGCAGAGACTCCCACCAGGGCCTCCGAATATACTCGAAAAAGATAACGCGCGTGATCTCTATTCTATAGAGTAGCAAATGCCGGAGATTCCATAAAATGCCGGCATTTATTTTTTACATTTTCTGTTCTAGCTTCATGTCACTTGTGTGTAATGGCAGCTCGCTGTGTACTGGAATTTTTCCTGGACTGCTGTGAGCACTGGTTTTGAAGCGAAATTAGATTTGTGAAAAGTGCTAAATTGCATGGCAAATTAAGTTTGAATATGCTAAAACAAATTGGACGCTATATTTTATCTCTCCTTGCCATTCTTGGCTGTTGCTCAGTGTCTGCGCAACCTGTTGATGTGGGAAATATTGACATAGTGCGCGACCTCTACGGGGTGCCACATATATTCACAGAAACCGACAGGGAGGCAGTGTATGGAATCGCGTGGACGCAGTGTGAAGATAATTTCAACATGATGCAAAGCAATTTTGCAGCAGTCAGGGGAATGGCTGCCAGAATTGACGGAAAAGACGGTGCCATACTCGACTTGATTTATTCGATCTTTCGAATTGAAGATCATGTCGAAAAACGTTTCGAGCTAGATGTAGGACCCGAAATGAAAGAATTGCTGGATGCCTATACAGCTGCCATTAATCGATATGCGGAGTTACATCCAAAGGAAGTCTTGTCTAAAAAATTGTTTCCCTTGAGCGCCAGAGATGCCATTGCCAATTATTGCCTGGGTATGTTACTTACTCATAATTCGGTGCTAGAGCTTGGCAAGTTGCTAACCAAGGATTTTAACTATGATCCGGTTCCAACTGGTTCGAATGCTATGGCTTTTAACAAAGGAATTACCAGTGATCAGAAGACTTATCTGGTAGGCAATCCGCATCAGCCTGTAAATCACTTCTCCAACTTTTGGGAATGCAGTGTGCATTCCAAAGAGGGACTGGAATTTTTTGGTGTCACCTTTTCTGGTGGAGGTCTGACTCCTGTAATAGGAACCAATCGAAACCTGGGATGGACGCATACCACCAACTATCAAAATTGCTCCGATGTATATCTCCTGGAAATGCATCCTGACAAGAAGCTGCAGTATAAATATGATGGAGAATGGCTAGAGTTGGAGGAGCAAAGAAACAGACTCCGCGTAAAAGTTGGTCCGCTGGTCATACCAGTGAATCGCAAGAGCTATTGGTCCAAATACGGTCCGGTCTTGAAACGCAAAGACGGGTACTACGCCTTTAAGAGTAATAACTTTTATAATCTTAAAGCCGCAGAGCAGTGGTACAGAATGGCCTTGGCTCAGGACTTCGAGACTTTTAGGGCAGCTTTGGATATCCAGGGTATTCCCTTGCAAACCTTTACCTATGCGGATAAGGAGTCCAATATTTACCACCTGAGTATGAACATACACCCTAGACGCTCAGAAGATTTTGACTGGACAAAAGTGTTGCCTGGCAATACCTCCAAAAACAACTGGAGTTTCGACAATGTACATCCCATATCTGACATGCCGCAAATTAAGAACCCCTCCTGCGGCTATTTGTATGATTGCAACAACACAGTATTTGACATGACGGCTCCGGAAGAAAACCTAAAGCCCGAGGATTATCCCGCCAGTTGGCACTTGTTGAAGAGCAATACTGTACGAGCTAAATCGCTCGCAAATTTGATTGCAAGTCACTCGACACTTTCTTATGAGGATATCCGGAAAATAAGAGAGAGTGTGTATGTTGATAAAAATGATCTTTCCTTTCGCAACTGCACAAATTGCGATGATATTCCGAAAGTGCTCCAAAAGCATCCTGAGCTGAAGAATGCCTGGGAGGTGTTTGATAAATGGGATGGTCATTACAGCATTGACAATAAGCAGGCTGGTATCCTGGCTCTAAGCAGCTATTATTTGACCGACTATGTGAAAAAACAAATTGGCAACATCGAAAGGCCAATACCGGAGGAGGAAATGGTGAAAGCAGTGTTAAAGGCCGAGAAGCATCTTCGCAAGCACTTTGGCACATTGGAGGTTCCTCTTGGCGAGATTCAAAGAGCGGTGCGATTTGATACAGACGTTCCAATGTACGGCAATATCAATACCCTGGCCAATGGTTCTTTTGAGGGTGGGAAAAAGGGAAAACTGGAATTGAGTGGAGGCGATACCTACATCATGTATGCGGTATATGGCACAGATGGACTAGAGCGTCTGGAGACCATCAATGTTTTTGGTAACAGCAATAAGGAGGGGCATCCACATAGTACGGATCAAACAGAGCTTTATATTAATAAGAAGACGAAGAGGGTAGAACTGGATCTGCACCGGATCAAAGACTTGGGATTGGTTTATCATCCGGAATAGTTATTCCAAATGAGACTTTCCGGTTCCAAAGAGGCAACACATGATCTTAAGACAAAAAGCCTGATTTTCTAGAACTGAAATTCTTGAGTATGTTCTATGTTATCATGTGTAAATGCGCAGAATTAGAGGTGTTTGTGTACAATTTGCGACAAACCGTTATAAGTATTAGAGCATAGTTCACTGTTGATAAATTTAACGGATAAATTGGCGAATATAAATCGTCATAACTATGTGTGTTAGAAGAGCAATGATGTGTTGTCTCCTCCTATTTGTATCACTCTTGATTTTCGGTCAGAGTCCAAGGGATTGTAAGGTTGAGACCTCTGGTTTCTTTCTCTGGCGTTGGGCAAAGTCCCTAACTTCAAAGGATTTGGTAAAAGAGCAGGCAAAGGTACTTGAGGAACTGTTTAGGCTTGATGCCGAGGTTGCCAGTATCCCCAGGTCCAGTATGTCTGCAACAGAAGTGCAGGGTTTTATAGATCGACTTCAAAGACTAAGAGGGAAAATAGACCAAAGTGCTATACTTGGAAACCTAGGAGAAGCTTTCGATGGCTTAATTTCTCTTAGGCTGGAAACAAAGCCTGAAGCTAGAAGACGAGGATATAAGCGTGCTCTTGCAAGATTATCTGATGCTGAGGAAAATTACATGCTTGAAAACCTCACTAGAGAATTTCAGGTATTGGCAGAATTGCTCTGTATATACCACGCAATTCCTGATGCCGTTCCAACTGATAAATCGAAGAACCATGTAAGGCAGGCTTTTTTTGAGATATATAGTGGCGAAATAGAGGGGCTATATGATGGAGGCAAGATAGAATGTTGCGAACCAAGGAGCACCGTGGACACTGAAAGAATACTGAATGATCGCGAATTGAGTGCTATCGCAACTGATATTGTTAAGGTGTGGTTTCGTCGAGGCAGAGACCCATTTATTATAAAAGATAGATATGTTGACTGGAAGATAAGGTTTCGTAATAGGGGTGGAAATATTGGCGAGATTGAATATTTTGATGACTTTCTTACAGCGCTATTATCCGATATTGTGATAGGAAAATTGGAGGAGAACGGAAAAGAGAATTCTTCACTTCGCACTTTTGGTAATCATGGCCATCGGAGCTGGTATAAACTTATGAAGTGCTCCATTCGTCAAAGCGAGATTGAGGATAATATTCAATACAAAAAGGCGAGAAAACTTGTCGAAGAACTATCCAAGCCTAGCGGTGAGCATTCGCAATCTGTCTCGCTGAATCGAGATTGGATCGAGCGTTGCTTCGAGGCTAGTAAGAAGCATGCCACTTCAGTTTACTTGTGTCTAAATGAACGAGCGCTCAACTATGACAAAGAGGAGGTAGACAGACTGTCTAGTAGTGGACTGCTCTCAAGCGCCGAGGATGGTGATTGTGGTCTTTGTGTAGTAGAGGGATGTACCGATCCAGAAGCTGACAATTATGTAGATCCACGCTACTCAATTGTAAGTGAAGCTACATGTGTGTATAGTGCCTGTAAAGATGACTGCTATTTGGAGTCCATTGGAAAGGAGGGGGAACGGTATGGTGATAACCCTAAAAAATGCAAAACCCCTAGGTGTTTTTGTTTGGACGAGTGTTACAGCGAGTATGTCCCTAAAGCTGCAGGGCGAATACACGATCAGTCTAAGTGTTTGAATCTTCTGATAAAATGCACTGGTTGTACGAAGCCGTGTTATAGCGATTACAATCCCAATGCAATAGCTGGAGAATGTAAGGGAACTTGGCTGGAAAGCTGCGATAAATGTGATGATCCTTGCTCAAAGATTGACCCTGATGGTGATTGTTTAAAGGAGTGTGGTTGTAGAAATCCGCTTGCCACAAACGGAGACCCCGACCGATTTACCCATCACGATGAGGCAGCATGCGTTTATGATTATGATAAAGAGTCCGCACTGCGGAAGTACGAAGATATCTTCCTCAATCATCTGACAAAAACTACCTCAGGTGAGAAGCGTCAAGAGATTTTAGAAAGCATCAAGGTAAAAGCTGGTGACAATGGGGATCTGATAGCTTCAATTGATTTCAACTTAAACAATAAGGCTCTCAGTGCTGCAACAAAGATAAATTTTAGTCTCGGCACTTATTACTTTAAGGATTTGCGTGATATTGTTTTCGAGCTAGTAAATTTTATGGAAGCGCAAAGCAAGTACCTGGACGAAAGCGTTCGGCCAAAAGGAATCATTGTTGGCGAAGCTGATGCTGCTCCTATCCGAGGAAAGGGGATTAGGTTTTCCGGGCACGGGAGTCTGATCCAGGGGTATCAATATTGGGAACTTGAACCTGAAGTAAGACCGAAGTCTGGGAAGGAACATCTCTCTTCTCTTCTTGAGCTTCAAACCTCCCCCGGGCTTGAAACGGACTTAGAGCATAGTCTATTACAAAGCAAAAGATTTGGTGGGAGATCTGAGCCAAAGCTCACTGATTATGAATCCAATCGCTTACTCGCTTTAGTACGAGCACATTGCGTTCTTAGGGTGGTAGAGTATACTTATGGAAAGGAGCATGATATCAAGCTACTTGCACTTGCGAATAAAAGGAGAGGAGAACAGTATAGAAGAGTGTCAATTTTGCTTGTCTACCCAGGATTTCTTTACGCGTGGCATTTGAAACAAACCATAAGTCCTGAACGTTTGGAAGAAATTAACCGGGAACTTTTCAAATGCCAATGCAACAAATGACGCTAGTGACCATCTTTTTGTTGTGGCTAAAAGTAGCCTTTCAAAGTCCCTACATGGGGCAATTTATGCAAGATTCTTGTATGGATAGCCACGGCTGTGTTGTGTGCAGCATTGCAGAGTCTTCCGAAAATGAAATTATTGCTTTGTCGAAGAATGATACTTTTCCTTTAGTTGGGACCGGAAATAGAATAATCGCCATTTACCTCTTGACCCATAGTCAATCCTACTCAAGCCGAACGAAGCAATGTGTTCATCACCATGACTTCCTCGAATCCAAACTTCCAGTATATAGTTTTGCCAATTCATATCGTGAGTATATGAACAGAAAATACTACGAAGATGCAGATTTGAGAACTAGCAATTGGCATATTGCGCAGCGGTGGCTTTCTGTAATTGATGAACTAACCGAGGATTCGACTTGCTTTCGTGAAGCTTTCGAAGAGTTTGAAATGGAAACATTGCTTTCTAGGCCGATGCGGTCGGTGGTTGCTTCACGTGAGTTTTTCGATGACAGACTAGACCTATGGAGCTTCTTGAAGAGATATTCACTGAGTATCGGTACGACTGAAGATTTTTCTACGCTGACAGAGGTGGATAGAATGTACAATAAGATTTTGGACAATATCATGAACGTTGAATACCCATCCGCCAGAAGACAATATACAAGATCAGAGTGCCAGCAAAATTCACTGAGGATTTCTGTAAACGTAGAAACGAGAGTTACAGATGTTAATGAAATCAAGGCAACAGTACTCCAGTCGGCGGAGTATTTCGGTCAACAGATTTCTTTTCTACGAGTCATTCAAAATTCGGACTATTGTAATGATTGTCCGAGCGAGACCAAAGTATCCGTCGAACGAATGATTAGAGGTGCCGAGACCGATGTTGCAACTTTAACTTTCGATCTCCTGCTTGATGAGCTTTGCAATTGCTGTATTCCAGTTGAATTTCTTGAAATTAGGTCTAACTAGAGGAGGTTTCACTTCCAGAGTTTTCTAAACACCAAATATAGCAGAGATAGTCCTGACCACCCAAACAAGGCGAGGAATATCAGAGCGATTGTAGATTCACTAGTGCCAAAAATCTCGGTCATTTCAGAAGCATCTGAAATTATCATGGATATTGTTGTTATCACAAAGGTTGAGGTGTAAATAACTACTTTTGTTCGAAGTGGGAGATTCCAAAAGTGGTCAATTCCTTGCAGCAGACCGGTGAGAATTGCTATAAATGAAATTAGGTAGAATAGACTTATGTTCATGACTTCTTAACGGAAATTGGGAATATCTGGTTTCTAATTGAGTCTGTCCGAAATAAATTTTGATCAATTTGGACAAGAATCTGACAAGTTTTGCAGAATTTCCTTTTCTAACTGACTCGACCGACACAGTAGCAAAATAGCCCTGATCGAAATGGAAATGCAATAGCCAGAAAGCCGACTGAGTGT
>JAHDEE010000230.1 GCA_020629005.1 Chitinophagales bacterium | reverse complement strand
GTGCTGGGAGCGCGCTGACTGTGCCGCTGGTGTGGGCTCGGCCTTAAAGCCGAGACCGCAGCAGCGGATACAGGAAGCAGCGAGCAGTGCCTGGATTGGAATGGAAAGCAGGAGGGGTGGTGGCGCGGTGGGGTTGGTTTCGCTACTGATAAATTCTTTTTCAAATTTACCTACCACTGTTTTGCATAAGCTGAGACTTGCTTCCATCACAAATCGAAGGAAATGCTACTCCAAAACCCTCACAATCTCCTGACTTATCAGCTCCAAAGGGTTTGGCTGATCAGGCTTTGGCAGGCCGAAGGCTGAGTTCAAAAATCCAAAAAACCGTTGGTGATCAGGAACAAACTCCTCCAATTTTTTGAACGTTACACCGCTGCCATCGTGTGCAATTCTGTTGCGAAGTGCATCTAAGCCACCGCTTTTGCCATTTTGCTGAAGGTAGTACGAATTGTGTTCCATGATGTGCTTTACAATTCTTTCATGGCCGAGTGGATCGCAATGGGAAAGAATCGCGAGATAAGAGGGCACTGAGGGGCTGAGCGATTGGCGAGACGCAGTAGCGCTTGAAGAATTACCGCCTGAAAAGGTCATCAAGGACTGAGGATGAAGCTCAACCGCTCTTTGCAAGGCGTGCCGAATGTTGCTACGATATTGTGAGATGACATCAAGGCCAGTAAGCTTCTTAATGCCTTCTTTGAGGTACCTCTCAATGAAAATGGAATACTGAAGGACTGCTTTGGTGTAATCCCCAATTCGATAGTGGTAGTCTGCGACGATTAAAAGTTCTCTCAATACAAAGGTGGCTTCTTCGTCGTAAATTTCCCTGGCCATAAACTCTGAAGATGGGAATAGGGAGGTTTCAAATTCTCTCAGAAACGGATACTGCTCACAATGATGCTTTTTCCAGTTACTTTGTTTAGCTATCTTTTTTGCATCCTTTCTAAGGTTCGCCACACGCTTATTCAAAAACTGTAAGAGACGCAATACTAGTGGGCTACCCAATTGAGCATGTGTAGCACTTTCGAACATGGCCTCAGCTGCCTGAAAGTTTCCTCGCTCTACCAGCTTTTTTAACTGTATTTTCTTTAACACCTTTCTGAACTCGAATCTATTGTCCTCAGTGATGGAGCCATCTACCGGCGATACGTGCAACACCATGTATCTATCTTGAGGCAATAGAAATTCAGCTATCAACTTTAAAGAAGACTTTTGAAGGGGTGTGCCTCCAGCATCACAGATCAATAGATCACTATCTGGACATGTGCTTCGTATCCTGGCAATCTGCTTACGATAGAAAGTTAATTGCGCATTCGGATCTGCCACTGCAGCTTGACTCTCACAAACATCTACCGGCAACTTGTGCTCATCTTCGATCAAGCGTTTCAGGATTTTTGCTGCGAATATAGTGTCCTGATCAACCTTGATTTCATTCACTTGATTGCTGCCGACCAATACAATCCGGCCCAGTTCATATTTGTATTTTTGGAGAATGCCGTCTATGATGGCAGGCCTAATCTTGGAAGAAAACTCCTCCCAATTAGCCAACACGTAGGATGTAAATTCGCGAAAAGTTTTTCCAGCTTTCAGTTCTTGGGGCAACTTGTAGAAAGGAAGATTATCGATCAGCAGATTTCTATTTCCTACATTTGCAATCAGAATCTTGTTCATATCATTGCTATTCAATTGTCATCTTTGCAATACCTAGCGGGCTACCGCCTTCCGCCAATCTTCTACTCCGTGGAAATGGCAAATCCGTACGCGCTCGGAGTGAGTAACATAGCTCATCATAAGCATCTGTAGACATGTTATTCTCCTGCCAGGCACCAGTCATTGATAAGAAACCAGAGCCATAGCCAACTCTGATTAAGTATTCGTTATCACTGAAGCTCTCGGATAAATCCAAAATGCCTTCTAGGTCCCCGGAATAGGACCTGGCCTCATGAGGCAACTGCGCTTGAAACACTCTTTCAAGATCATCCTCCAGGAGATCTAAAGTCTGATTGTGCCACTGCTTTAACAAGACCTTGAGTTCAAACTGGTCCGGAATTTTCATTGGATCGGGAGTCTTCCGTTTACGCCTATTGTCGGAGTAAGATCTCTGTTTTGCTTGCCTCGCCTCCTGAGCCTTGGTATGACTTTGTATTCGCTGTTTTAACGTAGCGTTTAGTCCGAGTCTACCCTTACCTTTGGCGCCTTTTGCTATACATTCCACAAACTGTGCAACGTTTCTCCTTCCCTTGTTACCATCCAGCATCTGAAAATCGGACTTTCCATATTGATTGAGAGCCACAGCTCGAATGCACTCTGTGCGATCAAATGCCGTGTCGCCTATCAGCACTATACGAAACAAATCACGGTTGGCATCTGCGCCTAGAAAATTTTTCTGTAAAAATTTATCAGTGAAAGCAAAGGACTTCTTTCCGTCTCTTCCAAGATTGTTAATAAAGCCTACATAATTATCCGGGTCTTTTTCTATTCGGCCCGTTAAATAGGCCGTGCGCAATGAACCTTTCAGAGAAGACCCTGGTATCACCGGCTTTCCGGCCGAAGTGAATTGTTGGCGTATTTCTGGAAAAACTCCAAGTCCTTCCTTTGTCTTTTGTGGCGATGGAGCAGTACTACTACCAATTGGAATCTCGTGCAGACTTATATCCTTGGAAATCAAATCTGGCTTTCGCTTGATCAGGTAGTCATGCATGTTTTCCCGATTTGTGATACAGTCTGTCCACTTTGTAATCTGGTCTTCTCCTATGATCGAGAGTACCTTTTCGTGGTCCAGCACAGACACCATTCTTTCTTCATCGAAGTAAATGTACTCCGTGTTTCCACCCAGCATGTGGCCCGTGCCTATATGTATTGGAGTTAAACACTCAATCGTAAACTGCTCCATACAAACTAGTTTTCTTTACATGGGAGGAAGATTGCTCTTCCCTCCCTCCAAATTGGATGATTGACCGGTACAGCCTCCGGCTTGAGGTCCACGAACTTCCCGTTCAACTTCCCCATGCCTGCGAAGGCGGATCCCTCCTGAAACATGTAAACGCTCTTTTTCCGGTAGGACAAGAATTGCGGGTCATTTAGGTTGCTAATGTATCCCCCGCGCTTGATCAATAGATAGGAGCTTTCCGCAAGTAAATCTGAATTCAAGTCACCAGTATCTGGACAAAATAGGCCTAAATTTATCTGCTTGTTTCCAGCTTCCGGTAAGTTCAACTCAAGCTCGTCCGTTTCAATTGAGAATTGCCCATTGCCCACGTTTCTGTCCGTTCCTACTCCTGACTCGCCAAGAACACCAATTGCTCCATTGACAAGGGCTGAGTGCTTCTGATCCGAAGCCTCCAGAATGAACCAGAGCCCTGCATCTTGTTCAAAGAATATCCGTTCCTGATAGAATGGCACGGTATCCTCTAAAGAGCCTCTAGGAACAGTAATCCGCTGTTGCAATTCTTTTTGCATCACTTTGTAATCACTGCCTTGCAAATCTGGATGATCGCTTAGAAAATCGCCTCTGGAAGAAATGTGCTTTTTGCTTATGCGTTTTTTGCCTCCATGCAGGAGGTCCTCAAAATAGGACTTGCCGATGAATGAAATCTTCTTAAACTTCTTCGCATTCGCATCATGCTCCTCTTCGAATTCCTGCAAGCCCAGCATCGGCTTGGGAAAGAACAACTCCGCCTTTAGGTAAGGGAATGCAGAACTCACGATAAAGCTATTCCAAAGTTCTTCTGTTTGTATTTCATTCAAATCGTCCAAAACCAAAGCAGAAGAAAATATAGCGGACTTGAGTGTATCTGAATGAAGTTGCGTTAAGGAATTCTCGTAGCCCATACCACCTCGGGAAAGGTGAAGGGGTGATTGGAAATTCATCCTAACTATCTTGTACCGCTTTACCATTATTGCTATTTTCTTCGTGAGTCAACAGGTCAGGATCGATTGCTAGCTGGTCCATGATATCCTTTTTCTCACCATTACCAAGATAGTAGGCATTACTTCTCGATTGAACTTTAGTGATTCGAATTGATACCATTCCATTCCCTCTGCTTCCACCCGCACCGAGATAGTCATTCTGAATCAACAACAGAGATTGCCACAAAGTATTGAAGAGCAAATCTTCATCATCTGATTCAAAAATATTTAGCACCAGATCCATCTTGAACCTTGCACCACTTGGGACCCGTTCAAAGAACCTTGGATTAGCTTTGGCGGTAATGCGGTCTATGCTATTTTCGGCCTTGACTTCTGTGTACAGCAACTCTGTCTTTCCGTCCAGTTCCCTCGGGTTCATCAACTCCCCATCGCGCACAATCAGTCTAGATGGTTGCTGAGACTTGTCTGCCGCACCAGTGTAGCCAAACAGCTTTGCTGAAGCGCTTTCAGGCATATTGGAAGGACCATTGTTTCTTTTGAAGTTTATGGTTCCATCTCGAAGCTCAATGAGTGATCTCATCTTTCCTTTCAAACTACTCCCTGGTATGTAGGGTAGCTTGGTAATTGGATTTCTGATAACTTGTTTGTCGGGTCCTCCTATTCCCAGCCCTCCACTATTGGAGCCAATCAGCATCCCGCTAAGGACCAGAATTTCACCTGATATCAAAACCTTACTTTTTAGTTTCATCTTCTTGCTTTTGTTCATAGTTGCAGTGAAGTACTAGTCTCGTCCACCGAAAAATTTATGAAAGGCCAAGAGAGCTTCCATTAGATCACAAAAATTATCAAAGTCTGCGGTGAAATTATCACCTGAGGTGCGAACTGTCTGCAGCGCCTCACTTATCGTAGAGCCAAACTCCTTTACACCTGAACTGAAAGTCTTTTGTTGTCGAGCTATGGCGTAAGCGAGTTTGGGTCTCAAGAGCAAAAAAGCGCTACGATTTTTTTGTGTTTCGATGCCTTGCATTTGGATTCTCTTGATTTCGCCATAGAAATTTCTGAACTGCGATGTAGTAATCCCATTGTTTCTATCGGCCAATCTTCTGCCGAAGCTTTCGGCATACTTCACCGCCTCTTCATCTATTCCATTTGTTATCCACTTCGGGTCAAATTTGTTAGACATATCAAATATTAACGTAGTAATGAAATTTTTACCTAAGTTCCAATTCTGCCCATCTGGCAGCGACTCTCAGCAAATCGAGAAAGTGATAATCTGTGAATTTTTTGATGGACTCACCTTTCCAGCTATTTGCATAAATGTCTCTTTGAAGGCCGTTCATAAACTCTTTTACTTCTCGACTTCTTGCGTCACTAATTACCTTCGCAAAATCATACACCATCATCCAGGACCAGGAAGGATTTAACCCTTCTCTTTCTTGCTGGAGCTTCATCTCATACAGGATTGAAATCTTACCAAGCAGGCTTCGATTTACTTTCTTGCTACTCCCAATCATGTGAACCAATTGGTCCTTTAGTTCCAAAACCATAGGAAATTCTAGTTCCCAATTGAAGGGATAATCCAGAATGGTGAAGGCGTTCTTTTCTTGTCCCTTGCAGACATGGCCTTTCGCAAGTTTTTCAGCAACACCAGATTGCTCCGCTGCTCGGCTAATTGGATATTTAGGTCCTACCAGGACCGTTCCCCCTGAAAGACTGATTGCAGGACTATTACAAACCCATTGTTTGAATTGATTTCTGATCTGTTGTGCGAACTTAAAAACCACATCCCATTTCCCCAAAAGAAAGAGATCATCGCCTCCCGAATACAAAATCGTGGTCCACTCCCGAAAGTCAGCATTGGCATACCACATTTTGTCTAGGTAGCCTTTGAAGAAATAGTCTAACTGTCGGCTAAGGGAGCTGAAGCGAGCGAAGGTTTGCTGTCCAGCATCAAATCCAGACTTAAACAGTTTGCCTAAATTATCTACGTCCATTCGTAGTACTGCGATTCTTCTAAAACCAGACTCTGGGCCAGCAAGCTGTTCCAATTCCTTTACCTGACTCTTTTTGTCACGTGGAACATCTGTACCGCCATATAAAGCAAAACCAATTGGTTCATGCTGTGATTGGAGCTGCGAATAGTCAGGCTCATTAACTGCTAGATATTCGCCATTCAAGCTCTTTACAGCACTTCCCACTGCTGTTTCCACATCGTAAGAAATGCTGCTTGCAATTGGTCTGATACTACCGCTGGAAACAGCAGAAGAACTCTTGTAGGTAACTAGACCATTAAGTTTGTTTCGTAACTTTCGGCCGAGTTCGATATAAGCATTGGTGCCCTTTTTAATAGCCAAGTCCGCACCAAAAGCTTCAAATTTTATTTGTTGTTCGCCAGGAGCAAATTCCTCATTTGTAATCACATCTCGCGCTGCCTCACCACCAATGCCACTCGGCTCAAAAAATTGCTGATAGCCGGATTGAGTGCATATGATTGAAGAATACCTCTGCGCTTTGCGTTTAGAAACTCCAGCCATCACAGACTCCCAAGCCGACGATAGATTGGCGTTCTTCACAAGATCTATGGAAACCCCTGTCCAGTCCGAGGCAAGAAACAAGTTTGTTCCAAATTCCTCCAACAAACGAGCGCTAATAGAGGCGCGTAGCTTCTTCATTTCTTGTACAACAAACTTTGTATTGGCCGTAATCAAGTAAAACCCACCTCCTGAACTGTAAATCACCGAAGATTTTCGCAGACTCAAGGCCTCACTGATTTCGGCTACGATAGTATCTACAAGCAATTGCAAGTAAAAAGATCTTCCCTTTAGATTCTTAGCCGCACTCTTGCTGATCACATCATATATGAAACTCTGAATACCACTAAGATCCCCTCCAATAATCAGCAGAGGCTCTTCACTGTCGTCTAAGCTGTTGATAGATTTTCCTTCGTTCTCTTCCGCAGCCAGAAAATCATACAGGCCCAATGCAATACTCGCTGTGCTCTTTGAATACTCATAAAGCGAGACATCGTTCATATCAGAAAAGCCACTAGGGATACAGTATGTATATGTTTCCATCAAGGAGAGAAGACTATCAATTGTCGAATTCTTTAGCTGGCCCAAACGCTTGATTGCCTTATTGAATCCTGTCCACAATTGACCGCAGTTGCCCTTTCGCTCGCCCTGTTCTCGGAGCAGCTGCCGCTCAAAACAAAGTGGCAGTAAGTCAAATCCCTTTTGGCTTTTCAAAGACTCTGCCTTGATCGTAGCAAAGATGCTTTTCAGCGAATCACCCTTCCCTACTGGAATAGCTTCATTACCAGCACTCGCAAATGACTGCGCAAGTCGCAGAAGCGCAGCAATATTTTGGTCTATAGTGTTGCTGTCCTGCAGAATAGTTGTCAAGAGCTTGTCTACTTCATCAGAACTCAATCCCCCCAAAAGTCCTTCCTTATTTTCCAAAAGAAACTGAGCCGTCCAATGGAGATATTCGGCGATATCAGTTAAATCCGGGCACACCATTGCAACCCACGCCTTTGTCTCATCGGACACATTCTTACCGTCAGCAGCCAATCGATAAAATGATCCAATCTTGTGCAGCACTGCTGCTAAATATACCAGAGACCTCTCTTCCATTTTCAGTTGTGAATACTCTATAATTATTTGTTAAAAGCAAATATCAGTCTCGCTGCGGTGAATCTCATCCTAAAAACTATCCGGCTCCACCTCCCCAACTCTAGCCCTTCTCCTCTGCTCTTCCCGCTTAATCTTCCATGGCCGAATCACCCCAAAACCTGCCGAAGAAGCTTTGCCCAAACCAACTTGAGAAGGCAAGGAAACATTGGTTTTAAACACCAAATCAAATGCCTTAAAGCCAATTTCCTTATAGTACAGCGTTCTTTCTTTATGCACTTCCACAATGTCCAATTCAATCCGTTGATCTACGTTCCATTTCACGCCTTCCGCAAAATTCAGAATGTGGGCAATCAGAATTCGTTCCAACATCGCCATTCGCTTCGCCAATGATTCTGTTCGGGTATAGTCCTCAAAATTCTTGGAATTAAGTGGCAGCCAGGCAAAAATCTTGTAGGTAAACTTATGCTGCCAAACCTGACAAGTAAACAGGTTCATGTCCAGATCCTCTATCTTAAGCTCTACTTCTTCCTGACCAAGCTTGATGCGCCAGTCTTCGGCACTCAATAATTTGTGAATCTCTACTGTACCATCTTCTAAACAAAACACGCCTGCTTTGTCAAAAAAAGTCTTGTACTGAATCAAGGGATAGCGGTACAGATAATCCGTTTTAGCCTCCGCTTCCGTTGGGTGATTATGAAACAAATCATGCTTCAAGCCCACCTTTGATGCTATGGCTCCACGAAGCAATGGCGTTTGCCGTTTCTCCAGCGGAAGATCAAATTTCAATTTCAAGGTTCGTATCTTCTTCATAGCAGATAAAACTTTGTTGCGTGTGCACAAGACCCCTGGCCCAAAGCACCATTTGTGCTATTAGGTCATAGTAGTCGGACGCCTAAGCTAGGCAAAATAAAGCAGATCAGGTAAATGCCGGTTGACGATCACTGATCGGTACTAAAAACATGATTAGAGGAAACAATCATACATAAATACAAAAATCCCTGAACAAAGATTCCCGTAACAATCATTTTTTCATTGGCATGTATAAAACGAGACAATAGTGCGTCAAAAAATCATCACTCATCAACTTGAAATGCTGATCTGTCAAACGGTCCCGGGCATGGGAGTAGTAAGGCTCCACCGAGCCATAAAGCAACCAGTCCTTTCTTCTGGTCATCACTTTTTTCACCTCAAAACGCAAATCCAAAAGCCGGTAATTATTCTGCCAACGTAATGGCAATGGCCCATCCGCAACAATACCTGTCCAGGCAAATCCCAACTGCAAACCATAAATCCTGTTTCCACTACCATGCCACTCCACCCCAATACGATGGCTGGGAAAAAAACCAAGCAAGGGCACAGGATTATAATTCAGCTCCCACTTCGCAGGCACCGGGTACATCTGCTGTGCCTTAGTTTCAGTACCAAAGCCAGCCACAACAAATAATAGCACACAAGAAACAAGTAGGGACAAACAACGAACCATCTTCAAATTTCCAGCGAAGCTAAACCAATAATTTGAAAATCATATGTTTTTTGGAGCGAAACAAAATCCGGCCGTAGAAACACCCGTCCCGTGCTTCTCTCCAATTCAGCAGCGGTCTGCCTGCTCATGCTCTGGCTATGGGGTCTCTCCGGCAAGCTCCGAGCCCCCATAGCCAGCCATTCGCCACGGCATCCCACTACTTCATTTCCGTTTCGCCCGCGGCTATTTTGCCCCGTCTCTCCATCGCGCCCTCTCGACTAGCATTTCGGGATTCGTGGGAATTTTTGGATTAAGTCTCTGGGAATACAACCGAGCAAGGTATCATTGGCCTACCGCTAAGCGTGACATCCCGTCGCCCTCTTCAACTGAAATAACCGGAACCTTGAAAGAGGTTGCAGACTCCCCTAATCGCTGACCACCATTTCCAGCATGGAGCGATTCTACAAATCCTTTGTAGAATTAGCTAATATAAGCAGGGTAAGACGCACGCGGTGCGTCTCTACGCTAGGTCATTCTTTCCATTTCCAGCATCGAGCGATTCTACAAATCCTTTGTAGAATTAGCTATTATAAGTAAGCGTGTTGCTGATTTGGTACCCCCTTACTGCGAAGCAAAATTATTTAGCCCGATCATCTACCGACCGCTAAGCGTCGCGCTCTTCGATGGATATAGCTCCTTCCCCCCCTCTTCACCGTCTGTACTAGGATTT
>JAHDEE010000019.1:47061-48374 GCA_020629005.1 Chitinophagales bacterium | reverse complement strand
TAAATCATTTCCATCGGCGTCAAAATCGGACAGTTATTGATTCCCTATCCCTTAGTCTATAGCCTGAGAGAAAACAGAATAATTCTAAGGTGCAACAGTCAGCAAGCAATCACACTACCTCAGAAAAGTACCATTGGCTTTACCTTGCCTCACAATTCTAAAGATCTGTAGCGATCCTTCCAGCACCGAAATTTTGATTTGGGAAAACCAGATCTTCAACACTTTCAATCCCGCTCCAAAGGAATCAAGACCTCCACCTGAGTACCTTTAGCCTTACCATTCTCTTTCAGGTCCAGCACCTTCAAGCTCGCCTCCACCGCATCACGACTCCGCTTTTGATTTAGCATGCTGAGCCTACGAGCAGTATTCTCCATGCCTGCAGACTTATGCCTACGACGTTTGCGTGCCTGAATTTCTCTCGCCTTATCTCGACCGATTCCGTTATCTGTTATTGTACACTTTACAGTGTCATCCTGTCTTTCCAGCATGATGCTCAGCTTCCCGGGCGAGCCCTTTGGCAACAGTCCATGCCAGATCGCATTCTCAGCGAAAGGCTGAATAAGCATTGGGGGAATCCGATCCACTTCGACATCCAGCGTTTCATCTATCGTAATATCATAAGTAAATTGATGGCTGAATCGAAGAGACTCCAATTGCAGGTACAGATCCAGACTGGCAATTTCATCCTCAATCGAAATGCTTGCATGCTTGGAATTCTCCAGGACAGTGCGCATCAAATCAGAAAACAAGGACAGGTAGATATTGGCAGAGCGCTTATCGTTTTCTGTGATAAAAAACTGAATGGAATTGAGACAATTGAAAATGAAGTGCGGATTCATCTGAGCCCTCATAGCCATTAGCTGCCCCTCCCGAATTCTTTGATTGAATTCCGACTTCTCCTTTTGGTAACGAAGCACGAGATAGAAAACACCTAGCACTGTCGTCGCCGCAAGCATTCCCAATGCCAAACGGAACCACCAGGTCTTCCAAATCGGTGGCGAGAGATGAAAACTGATCTGTTTTGGAGCGCTCATCAAGCCTTCCTTGTTGATGGCTTGCACACTCAACAGGTGTTTGCCGGGCGCCAGATTGGTGTAGCGAAGCTGGCTGTTGCTAGTTACCACCCAATCATCATCAGTGCCCTCAAGTCGAAACCTATATTTTAGTTGACCAAGGCTTCCGAAAGCAATACCGGAGAAGAATAATTGAATATTGTTTTGATCGTAACTTAGCTCATAATGTTCTTGTAATAGTGTATCTCTGAAGGCGATAGAGATGCGTTTGAATTCCACTTCTGGTAACACTGTCTCCTC
>JAHDEE010000019.1:5712-46961 GCA_020629005.1 Chitinophagales bacterium | reverse complement strand
CATCTTTACTCCGCTTGGGGTTGCAATCCACAGCTCATCCGGGTCCCGAAATGAAACGGCATTACTAAATCCTCGATAAAGTGTATCTACTTCATTATCCTCTTTCAGATCAAAGCTGACCACACAGCTGTCATTCGCCACATAGGCCAGTTGCCGACTGCTGAATTCCAGATCATTCGCACCGTACAAATCCAGAAAGGACAATTGATCTTCCGCATTCTTCACCAGCAACCAATCTTCCGAAGCGTACCAGCGATTCATCTGCTGGTCAATGGCGATCTGATGAATGGTTAGATAGCTGTTCAGCATATAGCTAATATCATCGGTATAGAGCGTCCCGTTTTGGTCTATCATCTGCACCTGCCCTCTGCTATTTCCCATCCACAACCTTCCCAGACTGTCCTTAGTTACAGCATGGATATCCTCGCTAATGAGACCGTATTCCTGATCCAAGGTCCGAGCTCTCGCACTCATGACCAATATCACCCCCTGCGAGGCAGTCCCCATCCACAGGTTACCTTCCCGATCCTCAAACACACAATTGATTATCTTATCCCGAAACCAATACAGCTCCTTTCGATTTGCCTCATGCTCGAAGTCTTCATAGGCAAAGATTCCTCCGCCTTGTTTCACAAGCCACAGTGTACCTCGACTATCAACCAGTACATCCGTGATCTCCTCCCTAAAAACTTTAGACTTTTGCTGCATGAGCACCTGCGTCGTATCTCCTGATCTTAACAACAGCCGATCACTTGTTCTTAACAATACACGCTCTTGTCCCAAAGCAAAGACCTGCTCCTCAAGATTTCCAGACACAACAAACACCTGTCCCTCCGAATCATGATAGATTTGCTGTATGGCTTCTCCGGCTCGATCATGCATCATTTTCTTGCCCTGCAAGACGGTGAACCCGTCTTTTTCTGTACCAAAATAGTATCTGCCTTCGCTTACATGCATGCAGCTGATACCTGACTTGAGGCCTAATTCATGAAAAGGAAGCGTATCGGATCTGGTGTGAATTTGCTTGCCGTAGATGTAGGCCGGACGCCCGTTAGAAGATTTCAACCAAATTTTGCCATGCAGGTCCCGATATAAGCCTGCCAAATTGGTGTCCGGCAGTGTATCCAGGCTGATATAGTTCTGGAAGTCCTGACCATCAAATCTGACCAATCCCAAATCCGTTGAAAGCCAGATATACCCATCTACACCTTGTGATATGCCAGTGATAGTATTGGAAAGCAATCCATCTTCAACAGAAAAAGAAATATAGGCAGGATCCTGTGCAAAAGCAGAATTTGCGGCAAGCAGGCAAAGAATTAGCAGTATTTGTTGACTAATTTTCAATCCAGTAGTCTCTATTTAAAGCTAATCTACGCCCAGTCAATTGCTTATTAATAAAATAAGCTCAGAAAATAAAAATTGAAGCGGGATAGATATTTTGAGTGCAAAAGCGACATTCAAAATTTCTCAAAGATATCAATACGGCCATTTTTGAGAAGCAGCCTACATCACTCTTAACTGATAATAAGACAATTACAATCAAACATTTAACCCTTTCTAATACATATTATTGTCGGAAATTCGAACGAATTTGGCTAATTTGTGCAAAAGTGAGTGATTTACCGCACTTCCGGGGCATTATCTCAATTATAATTTGTATGCGAGATAGTGTCAGTTAAATGGCTGACCTGGCCCTTAGAAGAGGCGCAAACTTAGTGTATAATAGAATTATGGTGGCTTTCAAAAAATTTCAATACCGGCATTCTTGTGTCAAAAACGGTCCATTTTTTGATTTTACTCCATTGTTAATACATAGCTGATTGTGTTGTGTTTGAACGAGGAATGCTCCAATTCGGTGGCTTTGATTGGTCGCATTGGCGACTGAGAAGTAAGATACTGAGCAAGGGACATCCGAGTGACAAGCCTGGAGTTACACAATTTGGGATGCCTACAGGGCGCGTTAATGGGATAGACAGCTTATTCTTAAATAGGGTAGTCTTGCTGCTTAATTTATGGAAAGTTTGATAAGCTCAGGTATGCGTAGGCTTGCTACGGATCCCATTGGCTTATAATCATAACTCAACAATAGTTCATATTATGAGAAAAGCGGATTTAATTGCTAGAATTTCTGACAAGACAGGAGTGGCCAAGGTGGATGTCCTGGTCTCGTTGGAAGCATTCTTCAAAGAGGTAAAGGATGCACTGCACGATGGAGAAAATGTTTATATTCGAGGTTTCGGGAGCTTTATCACCAAAAAGAGAGCAAAGAAAATCGGTAGAAACATAAAGAAGAACATTGCTATCGAGATTCCTGAACATCACATACCCGCATTCAAGCCGGCAAAGGTTTTTGTGGAAAAAGTGAAAAGCTCTAAGGTACTTAACGCAATGAAAGAGGCTGCCGATGAATAGATATTTTCTAACTATTTAAAGCACCAACAACTTGAGGCGAAGCCAGTTAATTCTATTGCTCACCTGCCTGGGGATTACTTTTGCATTGTTCACTTTTGGCAAAAGGGGTCTTACAGTGGAAGAAGCACTAGCTGCTAAAGCAGAAAAGAAAGCAGAAGCCCAAAACGAAAGCAATGAGGAAGGTAAAAGAATCAACTTTACCGAGGTCATTGCCAACGTTAAGACTAAACTCAAGAAAGCTCAAGCCGACAGCTTGGGCTTTCTTGGTTCTGCAGTCGAAGAGGCGGAAAAGCCAGAGCAGAAATTAGCCGCATTGGAAGATTTAGCCGATTTCTGGAAGCGGCAAGGATTTATGGAAATCGCTGCTCACTACTATGTCGACATAGCTGAACTTGAAAATACAGCCGAAAAATGGAATAGAGCGGGGGAGACCAACGCTATTTCCTTCAAAATGGCAAGGGATTCTGCTCTTGTGCAACATTATGTCGATAAATCCATTAAAAGCTTTGAAAAGGCGCTATCTTTGCAGCCTGATAATCTTGAC
This sequence comes from Chitinophagales bacterium, assembly GCA_020629005.1. GTDB lineage: Bacteria > Bacteroidota > Bacteroidia > Chitinophagales > UBA2359 > JAHDDV01. The sequence continues at coordinate 44,005 of JAHDEE010000019.1, read as the reverse complement.
TACAAGATCGGAGTCGCTACAGGACTGATTGACGGTAGAAATGAGGTGATGCAAGGTGTAATGATGCTACGCGATGTAACCACCACTGATTCCCTCAATACCAGAGCTAACTTGATTTTGGCCAGGCTGGCAATCGTCTCAGGACAATTTGATAAAGCCGAACGCAGACTCAAGATCGTGACTAAACAGGATCCGGAGAACGCAGAAGCCTTCTACTATCTTGGAGAAGCACTGGCCAATAGCGGCAAAAAAGAGGAAGCTGCCGCAGCCTTTGAAGATTGCAAAAAGCTCGTCAATAGCGAATCTTTCTCCTCCGAACTTGATGACTTGATTGAGAAAATGTTGGATATTTAATCTTTAAATTAGTTTATATGCCTTGCGGTAAGAAAAGAAAGCGGCACAAGATTGCCACGCACAAAAGAAAAAAACGTCTTAGAAAGAATCGCCACAAGAAGAAGAAATAATCTTTGACCACTTGTGCTAGTGCAAAGCCACTGACTCAACCATGTCACTGGCTTTGTACTTCGTTTCATATCCTATTAGCTAATATAGTGGTATGATTTTTGCGCCTTTGATACGAAGAGCGCTCTTTTTTCGCCATTTCCCTTCCCAGATCAAGTCTACATTGGCGAGTATAGCCGATGGTGTATCTGTATCAACCTAATAAATTGCTGTTTTGGTTAAAGATTTGATCATAAACTCCAGTCAAAAAGGAGTGGAAATTGCCCTGCTTGAAGAGAAATCTCTGGTAGAGCTCCATAAAGAAAGTGGCTCCTCCCGCTTTACCCTCAGAGACATCCATATAGGACAAATCAAGAAGGCCGTTGCTGGGCTTAACGCTGCTTTCGTAGATGTGGGATTCGAAAAAGATGCCTTCCTCCACTACACCGACTTAAATCCACAGATCAAATCCTTGATGAAATTCATCGAGCTGCTTAGAAATGGGAACCAGAAAACCCATTTACTGGCAGACTTCCCGATGGAGCCAGACATAGACAAAGACGGCAATGTCACAGATGCAGTAGCGAAGCGGAACCTGGTACTTGCTCAGATCATGAAAGAGCCAATCGGCAATAAAGGGCCGCGCCTTTCCTGCAATATTAGCTTTCCTGGAAGAGCAACCGTGCTCACACCCTTTTCCAATATGGTCTCTGTCTCGAAGAAGATTCGAGATAAAGAAGAACGAGCAAGGCTCACCGAATTGATCGAAAGCATTAGACCAATAAACTTCGGCATCATAGCGCGAACCGCTGCCGAAGGCAAAGACCTCGATTACCTCAAGCAGGATATCCAGGACTTACTCTCGGAGTGGAAAAACATCTGTGCGATGCTGAAGTCTGCCAAACCTCCGGCTAAGGTCTTTAGCGAACTAAACCTGACCTCCACCCTGATGCGCGATCTGCTTAATGATAGCTTTAACAAGATCGTCATCAATGACAAAAATCTAACCGGAGAAATCAAGTCCTACATCCAAAAGATCGCCCCGGAACAGAAAGATATCGTAGAGTACCACGGCTCCAAAGTGCCCATCTTCGATCAGTATGATGTCACTAAACAAATCAAATCCTCCTTTGGACAAACAGTAACCATGCCCAGCGGAGCCTATCTGATTATCGAACATACAGAAGCGATGACAGTAGTGGATGTCAACAGCGGTAACAAGATGGGTAATACACGTGGCACGAGTGTCAACAATGCCATCACGGTCAATCTTGAAGCTGCACAGGAGATTTCCCGACAGCTGCGACTACGTGACATCGGCGGCATCGTTGTGATTGACTTCATCGATATGAAGGATCAGGATCATCGACACATGGTCTATAAGCGGGTACAGGACATGATGAAAGAAGATCGAGCCAGACACACGATTCTTCCTCTTAGCAAGTTCTGCCTCATGCAAATCACCAGGCAAAGAGTGAAACCAGTTATCGAAATCGCAACTGCTGAGGTATGCCCGGCATGCGAAGGCACCGGCAAAATCCGACCTTCCTTGCTTCTCCTGGACGAAATCAAATCTAATCTGCGATACCTGTCGCAAGAGCTGGGATTCGGCAAACTAAAAATCGTAGTACACCCCTTTGTGGAAGCCTTCTTCAAAAAAGGATGGGTAACCGAACACATGAAATGGTCCTGGGAGCTAAAGAAGAGATTCACCATCACAACAGACGAATCCCTGGGAATGACCGAATATCACTTCTACGATGAGCACGGCGAAGAGATTAAGCTCTAGTCGTCTTCTCTACTTCATCTGCTTGATAGCAACACCTTTTCGTACCTGCCTTGCAGACTATTGATAAGGGCAAAATATAAAGTTGCTAAACTCGGGAGTCAGCACAAACACACACACAAACTGATCAGGGTTCTTGTAGATCTGAGTGAAGTTCAGCTCCTTTTCATGATCGATCAGATTCCTATTCACAAAATCCTGAAGATGCGATGCATTGATGGACCAGGAAGTCTGAGAATTTTCTCGCAATATGATCGGCTTTCCCAAAGAAATCGTAGGCTCTTGATGAGCAATAAAAATCGGAAAGTCCGAAATCTTCTCTTGACGACAAGCCTCAGAAATCTCCTTGAGATAGTCACCATACACAATGATGTCTTCCCTTAAACTGTCCAGTAACTGCTCTGTCTTTTTCAAATTCATGCTAGAATCTATCTACGTTGCAATAAGACCACATTTTCGATATGTGGCGTCTGTGGAAACATGTCTACCGGCTGAATCTTTTCAATTTTATAGGAGTCCTGCATCAATTGCAAATCTCTGGCCTGTGTCACCGGGTTACAACTGACATAAACAATCTTCGAAGGACGAAGTTTCATGATCATAGCCACGACATCAGCGTGCATGCCTGCCCGCGGAGGATCAGTGATCAAAACATCCGGGCGACCATGCTCGGCCACAAATTCATCGGTCCAAACCTGCTTCACATCTCCCGCGAAAAATTGCGCATTGTCAATGCCATTTAGCGCAGCATTGAACTTCGCATCTTCTATAGCCATTTCTACCTCCTCGATACCAAAGACCTTTGCACAATGCTCTGCAACAAAAAGGGCAATACTTCCCGTACCAGTATAAAGATCATAAACAATGTCCTCTTTCTGCAAGTCTGCAAAGGCCCTGGTTATCTCATACAACTTAAGACCCTGAGCTGGGTTGGTCTGAAAAAAAGACTTAGGAGAAATCTTGTATTTAATGCCTTCGAAAGACTCAAATATATGACCTCTGCCATGATAGCAAATGATGTCCTGGTCAAATAGCGTATCGTTCTTCTTCTGGTTTACCACATAATGCAGACTGGTAATCTCAGGGAAATCCGCAACCAACATGTCCAATAGCCCCTGCCGATTAGCTGGCTGATCCTCGCCCATACTCACAATCACCATCCACTCACCGAGACTACTGTTGCGAATAATCAGGTTTCTCAGCAGTCCTCCATGCTCAGAAATATTGTAGAAACTCAGATCATTGGCCAGTGCATGTTTCCGCACTGCATTGCGGATTGCGTTTCCATAGTCATCCTGCAAGTAGCATTTGTGTATATCCACAATCTTGTCAAAATGGCCTCGAATATGAAAGCCCAACCCATGCCGCGAATCAATCTCTCCACCGGCATCGACCTCTTCCTGTGTGATCCACCGCTTATTGGAAAAGGTATATTCCATCTTGTTTCGGTAGAATGTTGGTTCGGCACAACCAAGAATAGGAAAAGGCTCTGGAAACTCCAGCTTGCCAATACGTCTAAAAGCCTCCTCTACAATACCCTGTTTATACGCCAGTTGTTGAGCGTATTCCAAAAATTGCCACTTACAGCCTCCACAATCTCCAAAGTGCTGGCAAAAGGCCTCAATTCGTTGATCAGATGCCTGCAACAAGTCCAGCACTCTGGCAGTTGAATAATCCTTTTTATTCCTTTGGATCAAGACCTTAGCTACATCACCCGGTACCGTGCCTTCCACAAAAACAACCTTGCCATTGTGGCGTCCCATTCCTTTCCCTTCCGTTGCCATGGATTCAATCCGCAACTCCTCAATCACCTTGTTCTTCCTTCTTCTTGCCAATTGCCTGTCTATTTTAATTGCTGGCAAAGATAAGGATTAAGGCATCGCATTTACTGCCCGACACAAACATCTTAATGGCAAACTGCCACATGCAGCATAGAGGCTGATCTGATGCCTTTGCCATTTCCAGGAATCACAGCTTCTGAACTTGATCTGGCCCTGCTGAATTGCCAGTAAACTGAGACAGCAAAAACAATCCCAGGAAGGTCAGCAGACCATTTAGTGCCAACAACTCAAAACTAAAGACATAGCCAAACCAGTTCTCCGAATTGCTCCGCACGACAAGCGTGAGCAAGGGAGCCAATACACACACTAAAACCACCAACCAGCTATCCCTAAACTGCCGTTTGGTGAGAATACCAAAACAATACAACCCTAGCAATGGCCCATAAGTAAACCCAGCCCAGGTAAAAATCTCCTTAATCACCGCATCATCAATGATGTAGTTAAACACCAGCAGCACCAAAAACAACAATACAGAAAAACCCAGATGCACCTTATATCGTGTCTTCTGGTTACTTTCCCCTTCCTTGAAACCAAGGAAGTCTACACAAAAGGAAGTAGTAAGCGAAGTCAAGGCAGAATCCGCACTCGAATAAGCAGCAGCCAACAGGCCAATGAGGAAAATCACCGAAATGCCATCTGGCAGATAATGCATAGCAGCTACAGGAAACAGATAGTCCGTTCGACCTGCAAAAGGCATAAAGTGATACAACAACAAGCCCAATGACAGAAATACAAAATTGGCAATCACCAGCACTATACTAAACCAGAACATGTTCTTCTGGGCTTCGCCTATCGTCTTGCAGGAAAGGTTTTTCTGCATCATATCCTGATCCAGCCCCGTCATCACCAGCGCTATCAATGCTCCGCCAAAGAAACGCTTAAAGAAGTTTTTTGCATCCGTATAGCCGTCTTCAAAAAAGAAGATCTGCGCCAGATCACTGCTCTGTACCAATTCCACTATGCCCGAAAATCCCAGTCCAAGTTCCCCGCCAATGTACCAAATCGACAAGACCAGAGAGAGCAACATCAAGAAAGTCTGCAAAGAATCCGTCCATACGATTGTCTTGATACCTCCTCGAAAAGTATAAAGCCAAATCAGGGTAATGGTGATAAGCACCGTAACCCAAAATGGAATGCTCCAGGCATCAAATATGAATTTTTGAAGCACAATCGCCACCAAGTACAACCTGAAAGCCGCACCGATTGTCCTACTCAACAGAAAAAAACCTGCTCCCGTCTTATAAGTATAGGTACCAAATCGATCATCGAGATAGCCGTAAATGGAGGTCAGATTTAGGCGATAATAAAGTGGCATCAAAAGGGTAGCAATGACCAGATAGCCCACCAAATAGCCAAACACCATCGCCATATACGAAAAGTGGCTATCCACAACCCAACCGGGCACCGAGATAAAGGTCACTCCCGACAAGGATGCCCCAATCATACCGAATGCAACCAAATACCAGGGTGACTTCTTCTCACCTATAAAAAAAGACTCATCACTGTTGTCCCTGCCCGTAACGTAGGAGATGGCAAACAACACCGCAAAGTAGGCAACCACAATAAGCACTATCAGAATGGGACTCATAAATCGTTTATTTCTTTTGGCTGAAGATAGTGAAATAGCGGCTATCAATCTGGCCACTATCCAGATGACAAGCAGCTATAAATTGAGCTGATGTCAATCTTCGCCTCCTGGCTTTAGAGACAATCCTTTATATTTGTTAAGCCCGCTAATGGAATCGGCTGCTATCAGCAGCTCACCACCGGGAAATCTTCAGGAACTGGTATGAAGAAGAAAGATGGTCTGTTCAAACTGATTAAGTCGCTTACCAAGTCTGAAAAGCGCTTTTTCAAAGTTTTCTCCTCACGGCACGTGATAGGAGGCCAGAACAACTATGTCGAACTCTTTGACGCCATTGACAAGCAGAAGGTATACAATGAAGAAGCTCTGCTCCGAAAATTTCGCAATAAAAAATTCGCCAACCGCCTCGCAGTAGCCAAGAACTACCTCAACGAACTCATCCTGAAAAGCATGCGTAGCTACCACTCGCAATCCTCCATAGATGCCCAAATTATGGAGCTTCTGGGTAGCATCTCCTTCCTGTATTACAAGGGCCTATATCCGCAAGCCAAAAAAGTGATCGTCAGAGCAAAGAAGCTCGCCCTGGAATACGACAAACTAAGCATCATACCGGAGATCATCAAGTGGCAGAAGAAAATCATGGACATCGAGTCCTTCGCCGGTCTGGGAGACAAAAATGTAAGCGCACTCTACGCCACTGAGCAAGAGCTCATCCAAAAAATCGATAATCTCAACGAATATTGGTTGCTGGAAGCTCAGCTCTATGTGCAACACAACCGGAAGGGTATGGCACGTGACGCCAAAGACATGCAAGCCCTCGAAAAATTGATGGACTCCCCACTGCTCAATGACGAATCTCAACAGTTTTCCTATGAGGCACAAGGAATGCAGTACCGAATTTTCGCAACCTATTACTTCATCACCAGGGATTTTGAACGCTGCTACAGCTACATAACAAAGCTGGTGCAGCACTTCGAGTCCAGACCAGAACTCATACGACTCGATCCCTTCAACTACGTCAACTCCATCAACAACCTGCTCAACATGACCTCTGTGCTGGGCAAAGAAGAAGAAAACAAACGATACCTGGGCAAACTTCAGGAAATGGTGCAAGACAATAGCCTTCGCAAAAGCAAAAGCCTGGAGCTAAAGCTCTTCGAAGTCTATTACTACCACCAAATGAACTCCTGCATCCGAAACAGCGAGTACGATCACGGCATGACGCTACTCACTTCTGTTGAAGACGGATTACTCAATCTCGACCACCAGGTCGATAAAATGGGGAAAATCATGATGTGCTTCAATGCCTTTCACATCAGCTTTGGCGCAGGCAAATTTGCAGAAGCAGAAAAATGGATCGATAAAGTACTCGACAATCCAGACCACAATGTTCGGGAGGATGTCTACTGCTTCTCCCGCATTCTTCTACTCATCGTTCTATACGAGTCCGGCAATGAGCAGCGCCTGCGAAGAGAGATGAAATCTACCTACGGCTACCTCTACAAACGCGACAAATCCTACCACTTCGAAACGATGGTACTCGGATACATTAGAGAGATCGCCAAAACCACGAATCAAACCCAATTTGAATCGCTGCTGGTCAAAATGAGAACCGAAATACAGGAACTACGCGAGCATCCTTCTGAGCGTCGAATCTTCGCTTATTTCGATTTCCTCGAATGGATCAATACCAAAATCGAAAACCTCTCCCTTGGTCAAACCTCCGACCTCCGAGCCTAAGGCAAGCCCGAATCTAATACAGAGCCTCTCCAGGCCGCCAACAATTAAACTTTCGCCAATCACACAGTCCTTTAGGGATAGGGAATAAATAACTGTCCGATTTTGACGCCGCTGGAAATGATTTAGGCGAGGCATTTTTTGACAGCATCCTTGTTGGCTGGTGGAGAAAAATAACGATGGATAAATCATTTCTAGCAAGTCAAAATGGACAGTTATTTATTCGCTGTCCCTTAAGAACGGTAGTCCGTCTGCACAGACTTTCGTAACTTAGCAATTCAAACAATATTATGCGACTCTACTACTCCATCCTGCTGGCATTCAGCATCTTCACCCTGGGACAAAACCTTCAGGCTCAGGATCTTGGCCCGCAAGGCATACAATTCTACCCTGGCACCTTCGAGCAGGCCATCGCACAAGCCAGGCAAGACAACAAGCCTGTATTTCTCGATGCATACACCACCTGGTGTGTACCCTGTCAACGAATGGATCGACAGGTTTTCACCGATCCCGAAGTAGGTAGATTTTACAACGATAACTACATCTCCGTCAAAATGGACATGGACAAGCCAGAGGCCAAAAAGATCATCCAGGCCTACGGAGTAAAGTACTTTCCAACCTTCCTCTATTTCGATACCAACGGTGAAGCCCTGCACAAAATATCAGGCGAATGCGATGCCTTCACGCTCAAGCAACATGGCGAAGAAGCAATGGATGCCCAAAAGCAATATTTCACACTAATGAAGGCACATGAGTCAGGCAATGCCAGCACGGAGCAACTGCACAATCTAGCTCGCAGCATGATCAACAGCGGTCATTTCCAATACGAAGACATGACCGCCATCTCCAATGCCTACCTCGCCACTCAAAGCGATCTAACAAGCCCAAAAAACATGGACTACATCATGCTCACCGCTTACGAGCAGGAGTCAACGGCATTCCAGTCCATGGTCAAAAACAAAGACCTGTACCTCGATATTTACGGAGACAACCGCTTCATCGAAAAGCTTCGCAACGTCACTCAATACAGCATCAACGTTGCAGCCGCCCTCAAAGACGAAGCGATGATGAACGACATCCTCAAATTCAACCGCGACAATATCCCCACCTTCGCAGGATTCATCAATTCGCGACTCAAAGCATCCTACTACGAGCAAACGGAAGAGTGGGATAAATACGCGCCAGCCGCCGGAGCATTTCTGGAAACCTACGGAAAGCGCGACCCAGACATCATCAATCAAATTGCCTGGAACTTCTACGAAAAAGTAGATGATGCCGACCAGCTCACCAAAGCCCTCAACTGGATCGAAAGAGCAATCGGGATGAAGGAAGATTACTTCTTCCTCGACACCAAAGCAGCATTGCTATTCAAGCTCGGGGAGAAAGAAAAGGCTCTCAAAGTCTGCGCTGAATCTATCAAGATAGCGGAAAAGTGGGGCGACGAGCCTAAACTCACAATGGAGCTGATGCGAAAGATGGGCCGATAAATGAAGCAAAGCTGGTAAGGACAAAAGCTAAATAAAAAGGATTAGGAGCGAAATGGACTCCAGCGCGTCAAGGGTCTTCCGGTCATCCGCTGCAATGTAGCAGCCCTTCGCTGCTGTCTGCATCCGCCGCTGTTGTCTCTCCGCAGGCTCCGAGCCACCATCAGCGGCGCATACAGCGCGCTCAGTGCCGCTCCATTTCCGCTTCTACCCGGGCTATTTTGCCAGCCCCCTCCACCGCGCAAACAGTAAGTTGCTAGTAGCAGGACCCCCGTCTCCTCTAATCTCAAATCCAAAAACTAATAACTAAGAACCAAAACCCAAAACAACTACCGAATCAACAACACCGACCCCCTTTCTTCAATGTCTCTACCAGCAGCCGAACGCATGCTGATGATAAAAGCATAGACTCCCTGCGGAGCAAGATCACCCTTGAACTGGCCATCCCAGCCAATGTCGGGATCAGTGCTTTGGAACACTACCTCGCCATAGCGATTGAGCACGGTCATTTGATAGTTGTCCTTGTTTGGAAAGAGGATGACAGGCTTGAAAATGTTGTTGACGCCATTTGGTGCAAAGGCATTAGGGGCGTAGATTCTTGAAATCGGATTGACACAGATTGTATTGCTGAAGCTGGTCCTGGTTTCGCTGGTGCCATCCGGAAGATTGAGGTCATAAACTGCACCGACACGGTAGCAAATAGATTGTCCGGCCGTCAATGCATCTGCGCTAATCTGCTCTTGAAACTCAAAGACATTAGCAGGCAGTGTTGTGATCAAACTGAGGAAACCATCTTCCTCTACTCGATACAGCTCCTGAAAGAGAACCGTACTGTAACCCATTTCAAATGAGTTCCAGCTGAGTTTATTAAGCAGGTCGAGACTGCCGGAGCCTTGCAGGCTTATAATCTTTCCACCAAGAGCTGTGGTGGCCTGCCGGCAACTATCCAATGATTCTATATCGTAGTAATAGGCGAAATTTTCTGGATTAACATCGGTGTCGATATAGGACATGCTGGAGGTATAGAGTCCATCATTAAAAGTGTGTACCGGGCTGGCGTCTGTTTCACTTTCGCCTCTTTGTACATTGATCTCCGTGATATCTCCACTGGTGTCTAGCCTCCAATCGACTTGCACATCGTTGTTATCATCCACTGTCAGGTAAGTCAAATAGATATATTCTGGACCCTGACTAATGGAAATGTCGATGCAGGCTAGATTGGAAGTAACGATTTCACCTGAGTTCTTGGCTGCACCAATTCTAAAGCAATCAGAAGTGCTACCAGGCGGAAGATCGTAGATCAGGGATGTTTGATCAGACGGTACCGTTGTAAAGATATTGTCGCCATCATCTGTGTAGATGATGTATTCAGTCAGCTCATCGCTTTCCCATCCAATGTAGTCTGTCCAGTCCAGGAAAATTCGAGTGTCGCAAGAGTCATTATCTGCTGTCAGGTACATGGTCGTATGTCCCGTTAGATTATAAGGAGATACATTCCCGCAACTGTCTATTGCGGCTATTGTATAGGTTTCAGGCTGTTCGCCAGGAGAGGCCAGGACATCGGTATAGATAAAAGTGCTTGGGGGCGAAAACTCCGTCCCGTAGAAATCAACTGTGCCAATAGGCGATATACCAGGATCAGCACGATAGACTACAAAGCCAAATACCTTCGGCTGAAATTGTGTTGCCTGCCAGGATACCGTGACCGTAGAATCGTCTATTACAGATACAAAATCAAGGTCAGGAGCTGCTGTTTCATCCGTGCAGACCACAGCAGACTGCGATACCGAACCCACTCCACACAGCGACTCAATATAGTAGCATCGAGATCCCGACCCTACTGTATTGTCGGTGTAGTAACGTTCCTGTGATGGGAAGGCACTATTTCCGCTATCGATCGTATGCATCAGATTAAACGGACCGGCAGGTGAATCGGCGAAATAGATATTCCAGGCGCTGAAAGTCACCCCACAGGTACCATTCCATGACCATTCCAAATCAACGATATTCTGATTCTTGTTGACGCATTGCAGAACCGGCTCAGGATTTTGTCCGTAAGCGATAGCAGAAATGCAGAGCAAGAAAAGTATTAATGCATTTTTCAAGATCGGGTTATTTAGGTTCCAGCAATCACTTTAACCATAAGATCATCGTTCAAGTATATTCTAGCCAACCTTTGCAACTCTTTCGCGTCCGTAGACTTAATTTGAGTGATAAAGTGGTCAAAATGAGCGACATCGAGACCGTAAAGATACAATCCTTTGAGAATAGCGGTCTTATTAAACGCCCCGTTAATTTGGTTCAGTACATTCCCCAAGGTAAAATTACGGACCAAGTCAAGCTCTTCTTTGCTCACTAATTCATTTTTTAGGCGCTCGAACTCATAAAAAATCTCGTTAAGCGTGTCCTCGGCATGCTCTTTTGCTACTTCGGTAGCCACAAGAAAATAGCCACTGGTTTGTAAGGAGACAAGCATAGAGTGAATACCATACGTGTAGCCTTTATCCTCTCTGATATTGCTATTGAGTCTGGAATTGAAGTAACCTCCCAAAATCATATTTAGCAGGTAAAGACCATTGTAGTCTTTGTGATGCTTATTGAATAAGGGCAGACCTACTCTGATGGAGGATTGCACGCTACTTTTCATGGGTATCCTCAGCTCTTTCGGCTGATAGTCAAAGGGAGAGAGTACTCGTTCTCCTGCTGCGCTGCCTGCTGGCCAGTCTTCCTGCCCAAAAAATTGATTGACCAGCGCCAAATCCGCTTGCCTTACCTTCCCGGAAACAAACAACGTTGCAGTACCAGGATGGTATCTTTTTTGGAAGAAGTCTTTGAGGTCCTGTGCACTTATGTTGAGTAAGTGAGAGGGCTTCAATGTGTATCCATATGCATGCTCCGCTCCAAAAATTTGTTCGTAAAAAAGGTCGTTGGCTTTGGTTTCTACTTTCTCGGAGTGAATGATGATTCTTTGGATCATCGTAGACCGCATTCTATCCCAATCTTGCTCTGAAAAAGCCGGACTGCTCACTACTTCTTTTAGGATTGGCAGTACCTCACCCAGAAATTTTCTGAGACAATATATAGTCACTGATACGTTGTCTGATGCGGCCTTTGTTTTGATATTTGCTCCAAAATAGTCTACTCGCTCAGCGATTTGCTTCGCTGTATAGGAACCAGTGCCCTCTCGTAACATTCGGTTGGTCATAGCAGCCAAACCTGCTTTGGTTTCCCAGGTTTTTCCGGCTTTAAAGATCAGCTCCACAGAGATAACATCCTGCTCTCCAATGTTAATAACATGTACAGGAATTCCATTGTCGAGCCTAAATAGATCTGGTTTTCCCAGGCTTACTTTTTCAGGAACTACAAGTGGCGGTGCTACGCTGCGATCCGGTTTGTTCATGATAATGGAACTTGCTTCAAGTAATAGATGGTCGTGCAAGCTTCTCGTCGAAAGATTTGTTCTGACACCTTCCGTACATCTTCAGCTTCAATTTGCAGATATTTGGGTACTTCAAGATTGATCTCCTGGGCATCACCCAGCAGTTCGTAGAAAGCAAGATTCATGGCATTGTTCATGATATTCGTTTCCGAAAAACCGATATGCGCCTCCATCTTGTTTTTGACCTTTTGCATTTCCTGGTCCGGCACTTTTTGGCTCGCCATATCTTCAAGTATCGACCAAATTGCTGCCTCCGCCACTTCCATCTTGGTATCCGGCATAAGCTTTCCGGTGATGATCAGCAAACCTGTATGAATGTCACCAGTAATGTAAGCGTCAATCTCGCTGAACAGCTGCTTTTCCTTGACCAGGATTCGCTTCATTCGGCTGGATTCTCCCACGGCCAGAATGTCCGTAATCAGATCAGTAGTGTAATAGTGAGGGCTATATCGATCTGTCGATTGAAATGCCATGTAAATCGCATTTGCCGGTACCTTAGCCCGCATTATCATCTTACGATCGGCGGTCTGCGGATCTTCAATTGGCAGATTTCGCTTGTAAGAATACGCTGCTGGAATTTCTTCAAACCACTTTCTTATCAGCGGCTCTACCCTGGTGGTTTTTATCCCGCCGGAGATGACCAGGATGGCCCTATTGGGAAGATAATGCTGATCGAAAAATCCCTGCACATCCGCGAGCTCGGCATTTTCAATATGTGCCAACTCCTTTCCGATCGTGGGCCATCGATAAGGATGCTTCTGATAGGATAAGGCCCTAAGTTTATGCCATACATCGCCGTAGGGCTGATTGATGTAGTGTTCTTTAAACTCTTCACAAACCACCCGCTTCTGTACCTCCAGTGAACGTTCATTTATGTTGAGCGCCATCATACGATCAGATTCCAGCCACAAAGCCGTTTCCAAATTGTTGGCCGGAAGGGTCTCGTAATAGTTAGTGTAGTCGTTGTTTGTAAACGCATTGCTTTCTCCCCCCGCCAGCTGGATCGGATAATCGAATTCCGGCACATTTCTGGATCCACTAAACATCAGGTGCTCAAACAAGTGAGCAAAACCTGTCTTTTGTGGTGATTCATCTCTGGCTCCAACATCATAGGCCAGGTTAACTGCCGCCATTGGAGTTGAAGGATCCTCATGAATAAGCACCCTAAGTCCGTTATCAAGACAAAATCTGTTGTATTGGATCATGGAAGAAAAATGTGCGCAAAATTAATCATTTTCGATGGCACAATTCTCATTCCATTACAACTAAAGCAGACTATCTTTGTTGCAACATTATCAACAATCGATAGCTTCTATGGATACCAATCAGCTACTTGAAAGAGGACTAAACCGAGCATTTCTAAGTGTTGAAGAGGGGGTACATCTCTTCAAGAATGCCAGCACTGCCGACCTGATGTATGTCGGCAACGAGATCCGGAAATACCATAAGCAGGATACAGATGGCATTGTTACCTGGATGATTGATCGAAACCTCAACACCACCAATGTCTGTATTGCAAATTGCAAGTTTTGCAACTTCTTTCGCAAGCCCGGCCACGAAGAAGCCTACATCACCGACATCGAAACCTATAAGGTGAAAATTGAAGAGACGATACGGCTGGGAGGAGATCAGCTCTTATTGCAGGGAGGCCATCATCCGGATCTTGGTTTGCAGTTTTATGTGGACTTGTTCAAAGAACTGAAGTCGCTTTATCCGAACATCAAGCTGCATTCCCTGGGTCCACCCGAAATCGCCCATATCACGAAACTGGAAAAATCAACGCATACGGAGGTATTATCCGCGCTGAAAGAGGCTGGTTTGGACTCCTTACCAGGAGCTGGAGCAGAAATTCTAAGCGATCGAGTACGTCGACTGATTTCCAAGGGTAAATGCGGAGGCCAGGAATGGCTCGACATCATGCGAGCTTGTCACAAACTCGATATCACCACCTCTGCCACGATGATGTTTGGTCATGTGGAGACCATTGAAGAGCGAATGGAACATTTGGTCTTGCTCCGAGAAGTCCAGGCGGAAAAGCCGGCGCATGCAAATGGCTTCTTGGCCTTCATACCCTGGCCTTTCATGGATGAAGGTACTTTGCTCCGCAGAATTCGAAAAATCCGAAACAATGTAACAGGTGATGAATACATTCGCATGATTGCCATGAGCAGAATCATGTTGCCTAATGTGATTAATATACAGGCATCCTGGTTGACCGTGGGTAAAGAAGTGGCACAGCTTTGTTTGCATGGTGGAGCAAATGACTTCGGCTCGATCATGATTGAAGAGAATGTTGTCTCAGCAGCCGGTGCTCCACATCGATTTACCTCGGCTGGTATACAAGAAGCTATTGCTGAGGCCGGATTCAAGCCACAGCTAAGAACCCAGAAGTACGACTTTCGGGAAATGCCGGAAATGGAGCAACAGGTAATCAATTACTAGACCAGCATGTCCTGCTTTTTCCGCTTTATCGCTTTATCATGCCTTGGTTTGTTGCTAATGCTTGCAAGCGCTTGTGATAAGCAAGACCTTGCACCTCATTCTGTAGAGTCGCTCAACACAGGATCTGAAGCTGATTTTCAAAGCGTTTTCTTCCTTAACGAAGACACAGGATTTATAGCTGGTGGTGAGCGCTACACAGAATCCATTATCTATAGGACGGTAGATGCTGGTGAAAGCTGGCAATTACTCGATACCGGCCTGGGAGTCGGCATTTTCGACATTGACTTCTTTAACGATAGTTTGGGACTAGCCGTGGCTTATGGAGGTCTTATTGCCCGCACCACAAACCTCGGTGAGAGCTGGCAATTGATCAATCTGGGTTTTCCTCCTGACAGTTATATGCCACTGAGAGCAGTGCAGTTTATTGATCAACAACATGTAGTAGCTGTAGGTGGTGTAGGTTACGATAAAGGAGCCATCGCGAGAAGCAGCGATGGGGGTGTCAACTGGACTGTGCATTTTTCTGATACGATTGAATACCGGGCTTTGGATCTGATGGGGGAGAGGCTTTTGCTAGCTGGTTTTGGGGAGGTACATGAGTCGATAGATCGCGGAGAAAGCTGGCAACAATACCGGGTGGATGGGGACTACTTTAGCTCCGTATCCACCGTGCAGCAGCAGGTATATGTCTGCGGTGTTTTTGGCTCTATCTATAGATCCGGGATTGATGATACAGATACCTGGACCACATTGCGAGACGGAAACAAACTATTGCAAAAGCGCTGGGAGATGGAATGCATTGCCTCCTTTTCCGATCCTGAGCAGGTGTATTTAGCTGGCAGAGACTTGTTCAAATTTTCGAAGGATGGTGGGGAGAATTGGGCAAATATCGGCGATCAGAATCGGAGCCTAAACGATATTTTTCTCCTTGACGATGATGGTGGTTATGCCGTAGGGAACGATGGCTCGGTCCTTCGATTCAAAACACAATAAGGGCCAATATGGTCGTGAGCTATGGCTTCCTACTTTTCGAAACCAACAGCTCACTACCTTCGGATTGCACTTGGCGGGCAATTGACACTTTATTTACCAGGGTTAAAGGCTTTACTCATTCAAGTCTAAACTGCACAGGAAGCGAATATAGCACCTTGACAGGTCTGCCTCGCTGCTTTCCTGGCTTCCATTTGGGGAACATCTTTACAACTCGCAGTGCTTCTTCTCCACAGCCTCCACCGGGTTCTCGCAGAATTTTGTAATCCGAAACCTCTCCTTTTTTATCAATTACAAAGGAGATGGCAACAAGACCTTCTATTCCGTTTTCTCTGGCGATTGGTGGATACTTAATCTGGCTGTAGATAAACTTCATTAATTCCTTCTCACCACCGGGAAACTCCGGCATCTCCTCCACAATGATGTGAATTGGCTCTTCTACCGGATCAGGCTCATCCACTATCGGCTCCGGATCTGCTGCGGCAACAGGTTCAGGTACAACTATGGGAGCATCGATCTCGGGTTCATCTGGTAGATCTTCTACTTCCTGCTTTAGGATCTCCTTGGTATCCTCCACTATTTCAAGCTTGTGAGAGAACTTCTTCTTTTTCTCTACTACTTCTGGAGCAGGTAAAGTCTTCGGTTTTGGCTGCACCGTCGGTGGCACATAAATTACGGGATCAATGTTTGCAGGAGAGTAGTCTATCGGCTCCTCGGCTACCAGCGGCGATTGCACGTTAAAGGCCACAAGGCAAAAGCATAAAGCCCCAATGACACCAATACCCAGAAAGCTGCTACGGAAATTTTCGACTTCTGCTTCTGGATATTTTTTGATCAAAACACTGTTCTGTTCTTCGGAGTGTTTTGCCATAATTTTTTCAGGATTATCCCTGAAAATTAGCTTGAGCATCAGAACGCAAAGTGCGATCGCTGCCACAAATCCTAATGATAAATACAACATAGAAAAAGGGTTTAAATTTGAAAATCAGGAGTTGTGCTCCTATGGTTTCAAATCTAAACCCTTCTCTTCCGCTTGTAAATGCGGAATTAGTAAGTGTGCTGTATTAGCTTGTAAGTGTAAGCAAGCGCTATCACTGAGGACATCTTGCCCTTCCAAATTGCTACTTTACTCCAATAACTTTATTCTGTTTTGCCAAAGCAACCAAGGGATGTCCCTTCATCATAGTTGCCTGAGCAGCCGGATCCCCTTTGGCAGATGCCAATCCCCATTTGTAGGGTAAGGCGTCCCCATCCGATATTTTCAGTTTGTTGGCTGTCATAAATTGAATGAAATCATCCATGTCGGCTGCGGTTAGATTGAAGAAGGTCAGCTTGACAATAATTCTCCCTCCACTGTAACTCACTTCTGGCTCTCTGATCGCATCATCGTAGATGTCAGATTTGGCACTCAGGTAGGATTTTGCCTTTAGGGCCTGCTTTAAAGTGTTAACCTGGGCTTCTGTACCTGTGGTTTCCACATAGAAGCCATTTAGCTCTTTAACATTAACCTGCAGTTGCTTTAAAGCATCAAAAGCATTAAAGATATTGGTTGATTCCGCAAGCACGAAAAATATCTCTTCTGTTGGGGCAGGGGCGCTGGTGGTGGTTTCTGCTTCCGTAGCATGCAGCGCATGGCCAAAATTGGTGCTGAGTATTGAGAGGAAGAGCAGGCACAGCAACAATGGCTTAATTGTATTTGGTGTTTGATTCATCTGCGTCTTTGTTGATGGTTTTTAGTCGTGTTAACAAATTTACCGATTTTCACTAATTATTCATAGATGCCGAAATCCCCATGAACGCTTTCGAAGCTGAGAACTGGCAAGCTTTTTAGTGGCATAACTACGATATGATTAGTTTTGCGCCTTAATGTTTAATGCTCATGCACTTAGCACCTCAACATCTTCAAAAGCTCATACATCAACTTCCTCGTCTTGGCGAGCAGTTACAGGGGAAATTGCATCTGGATGAAGCAACCAAGCTGCTCTACGCCACTGATGCTTCAGTATATAGAGAAGTGCCGATCGCGGTTTGTTATCCCAAAAATGAGGCCGATTTAAAGAAATTGATTGCCTTTGCCAATGAGTATAAATGTTCTCTGATTCCAAGGGCGGCTGGAACATCTCTCGCTGGTCAGGTTGTGGGTAGCGGCATTGTAGTAGATATTTCCAAGCATTTCAATAGCATCCTTGAAGTAAATGAGGAAGAGTCCTGGGTAAGGGTTCAACCGGGAGTCATACGCGATGACCTCAATCGATTTTTGAAACCTTTTGGGCTCTATTTTGCCCCGGAAACTTCTACCGCAAATAGAGCCATGATAGGTGGCATGGTGGGCAATAATTCCTGCGGAACCAATTCTGTGGTGTATAAAACAACAAGGCATCATCTTCTCGAATTAAAAACCCTCTTGAGTGATGGATCGGAGGTAAAATTTGAAGCGATTGACAAAATTGCCTTTGAGGCAAAGACAAATCAGACAGACAGGGAAGGCAAAATATACGCCTTCATTAAAACGAAACTTTCTGACACAACTGTTGCCGAAGAAATAGAAAGAGAATTTCCCAGGCGCGAAATTCACCGGCGCAATACAGGTTATGCCATTGATGAGCTGTTACAATTGCAACCTTTCGCCACCAATGGAGCCGAGTTCAACATGTGTCAACTATTAGCAGGCTCAGAAGGAACGCTGGCTTTTACTACGGAAATCAAGTTGAATCTGGTGCCGCTGCCGCCACCAGAGAAAATCATGATCTGCCCGCATTTTCACAGTTTGGAAGAAAGTCTGAAAGCTGTAGTCGTTGCTATGGATCACCCCGTTAGAGCCGTGGAGCTAATGGACAAGATCGTGATGGATTGCACCAAGGAAAACAAAGAACAGGCACAAAATCGCTTCTTTGTGGAAGGGGATCCTCAAGGAATCCTCATGATCGAATTTGGTGGAGATAGCCGGGAGGAGGTGGACGCGCAAGCTGATGCTTTACAGGCCGATTTTGAATCGAAAGGCCTGGCCTATGCATTTACGCGCATTTATCCGCCCAACATCAAAAAGGCCTGGACGCTAAGAAAAGCAGGACTTGGTCTACTTGCCAATATACCAGGTGATGCTAAACCGGTGGCAGTGATTGAGGACACTGCTGTATGGGTAGAAGATTTACCGGCCTATATTGAGGAGTTTGGAGTAATAATGGAGAAATACGGGCAACGTGCCGTTCATTATGCGCATGCTGGTGCAGGCGAGCTACACTTGCGACCCATCCTCAATTTGAAAAAGTCAGATGAGGTAGAACTGTTTCGGGATATTGCCAAAGAAACTGCCGAACTGGTCAAAAAATACAGAGGTTCCCTAAGTGGAGAACATGGAGATGGGCGAGTACGGGCGGAATTCATCCCGTTGATGATTGGAGAAAAGAACTATCAATTACTCAAGGATCTTAAATCTGTCTGGGATCCAAACAATATCTTCAACCCAGGAAAGATTGTCGACGCAAAACCCATTCATGCTTCCTTGCGCTACGCAGCGAATCGATCCGAACCTGTGATTCCTACGCTGCTAAACTTTGAAGACTGCGGAGGCATTCTCAGAATGGCAGAAAAATGCAACGGCTCTGGCGATTGCAGACGTAGTCACCAGGCTGGTGGGACTATGTGTCCTAGCTACATGGCAACGCGAGATGAAAAAGACACTACCAGAGCCAGGGCCAATATTCTCCGTGAGTTTCTGACCAATTCCAGTCAGTCCAATCGCTTTGACCATGAAGAGATAAAACAGGTCATGGACCTATGTTTGTCTTGTAAAGGCTGTAAGAGCGACTGCCCTTCTAATGTGGATGTTGCCAGTTTGAAGGCGGAATTCCAACATCAATATTACAAGGCAAATGGCATTCCCTTGCG
This sequence comes from Chitinophagales bacterium, assembly GCA_020629005.1. Taxonomy (GTDB): domain Bacteria; phylum Bacteroidota; class Bacteroidia; order Chitinophagales; family UBA2359; genus JAHDDV01. The sequence continues at coordinate 24,372 of JAHDEE010000019.1, read as the reverse complement.
AAATCGAATTTTCGCAAATATAGCGCTGATCAACCGGATGGGCAGTGCGATCTACCCCTTACATAATTTCCTGCTTAGCAATGGGCTAACCTCCGGCCTTATCAAAAAGATCGCCGGTGTTTCTCTTAAGAGAAGTCTGCCCAGCGTCAGCCGTCAAAGCCTTAGACGCTGGTACCTAAAAAACTATGCTGGCTTAGCACCCAATCAGCCAATAAAGCAGGTTTACCTGTTTTGTGATGAATTCACAGACTTTAATGATGCACACATCGGAATCAAAGCGATCAAGCTGCTTTGCAAGCTCGGCTATGCTGTCAAAATGCCGAATCATGCCGAAAGCGGCAGAGCTGCTATTTCAAAAGGATTGTTGGCAAGTGCTCAGAAATTTGCCAAAAGCAATGTTGCAACTTTTTCGGAGTTGGTTGACGAAAATAATCCTCTTTTGGGTATCGAACCTTCGGCGATTCTCAGTTTTCGAGATGAGTATCCCAGGCTCGTCGAGGAATCGCAATTTGATGCGGCAAAAAAGCTTTCGAAGAATTGCTATCTCATTGACGATTTCATCGCTGCCGAAATGTCTGCCGGGAACATTAACCGATATCTGTTTACAAAGGAGCAGCGCAGCGTCTTTCTGCATGGACATTGCCACCAAAAGGCCATCAGTTCGGTTGACAGTTCTGCCTTTCTTTTGGACATTCCACTAAACTATCATGTGCAACTCATCCCATCCGGTTGTTGCGGCATGGCAGGATCTTTTGGCTATGAGGCAGAACATTACGAGCTGTCGATGCAAATTGGCGAGCTAATACTGTTTCCCGCCATTAGGAATACGGATAAGGCGGATATAATCGCTGCCCCTGGAACCAGTTGTAGACATCAGATTTACGATGGTACCAAGCGAACAGCGCTGCATCCAATTGAGATATTGTATGATGCATTGCGTTAGCCTTTGCAAAAATCGATAAGCCGTTTTTGAAGCTGACCATTACAAGTTGACGAACTCGCATCGTTATAAACAAAACTAAACCGAAGTTTTATGTTTTGGCGGGAAAATTCAAACTACTGGACCAGGAAATACTCCTTGCCATCCCGATCGAAAAAGTACAGCAGACCTGCACCGCGACTTACCCCAATTTTTCTGTAGGAAGGTTCCCCGGTGTCAGGTACCGGAACTACAGATTCAAAAACATTCGTGTAAGTCCGACCTTCTCTGACCAGGGTCTCGATATAGTCGTATTGTAGATCGGCCACTGGTTCTATCAGTAGGTTGTGTTTGACAGGATACTGCTCTTCTCCAGTAGCCTTAAATGAGTATTCAACAAATATCGATTGCTGCTCAATGGGTTGCTCATATTCTTCTAACTGATCAAAGTGTATCCTCATATCAACGCCCAAGTCCGAGCAGGTGTACAAGAAATCGGCGTACATATTGCACAAAACTAAATCTGGATCGCTGGCGCCAGTAAGGCTACCTCCTGTGCTTTCCTCCTCATGTGGCACACTGAACTCCTGGGAGGTCAGAACAAAAGTATAGAGCTCTTCTTCAGAACTGAACTGAATACTATCCTGGACTCCAATGTTTTGCCATTGATTATGGTTGTAATAAAAGGCGGCACAATCTCTGGTCTGCGTGGTATCACATGCAGCAAATAGCAGAGCCAGGACTAAAAGAAGCAAAAGGAAATTTCTCATCGGCAGCATTGCTTGTAAACTGGAAGAATCATCAGTAATTCCTAAAAAGAGGAGAAACCGGCTGGTCCAAAAGTACTGAAATTTTGATCAGTGGTTAGTCAGCAGGCAAGCAATGATCTGCTATATTTGCAGCAAAGGTCAACCATTGAACGATGAGTACGAGCTTACCCCTGGATTCTGGTTTCGAAAGATTTACCAGCAAGAATGTTCTTGTCTGGTCGGTGTTAGTGCTGTTGTACTTTGTTGCTATGGTCTTTTGGGTTGGCTTTAGGGGAGACCAACTTGCTTTGATATTGGTTTGTGTTGGTAGCTATTTCATCAGCTCCGGAACTCGTAAGTTTTTCCTTTCCCTGGCCTTGTTTGCCGTGTATTGGGTGGTTTTTGATTCCATGAAAGCCTTTCCCAATTACTTGTTTAACGATGTCAATATTCGGGAACTGTACGAATTCGAAAAATCTGTGTTTGGCTTCTTTCATGACGGCAAGAAGATCACGCTTAACGAATATTTTTCGAGCCTCTCGATGCCTGCAATAGATGTTGTTTGCGGCCTGTTCTATCTAACCTGGGTGCCATTACCAATGTTGTTTACCGGATACCTCTATTGGAAGGACAAACGTTATCTTGTCTATTTCGCCAGTTGCTTCATTTTGCTGAACATCATCGGCTTTGCGATATGGTATTTGTATCCGGCAGCACCGCCCTGGTATGTCGCTGAATACGGTTTTGCAGAGCGCTTCGATGTGCCAGGCAGTGCCGCTGGCCTACTGAAATTCGACGAGTTTTTTGGCATCGAACTGTTTAATGGCATTTACAACAAGAGCTCCAATGTTTTTGCTGCAATTCCTTCTTTACATTCCGCCTATCCGACCCTGCTCGTGGGTTTTGCCTGGATATTGAAATGGAAGCGAGCTCTTATCGGCTTTAGTATTGTGATGGTCGGCATCTGGTTTGCCGCCATTTACACCAGTCACCATTATACCATCGATGTGATTCTGGGTGCGATTTGTGGCTTCACTTCCCTGTTAATTTTCTGGAAGCTGCTACTGAAGTGGCAGCCCTTAAAAAGGGCAATGGACCGATATATTGAACTGCTGTAGCTCTGCGGCGACAGAGTGAGTAAAAACTATTTCGACTACGCTCAGCGACCGTTGAAGACTCCCAATTGGGTTTTTACTCACTCTGGCGCTGGGGGGAGTAGGGCAAAAAATGAGGGAAGCTTAGATTAAAGCTACGGAGCGCTGACCGATCTAAATAGCCCTGATCGTAACGGATATGAGTAGCCTGGCAGCCGTGGTGAATGCCCGCGCGTGCTGGCTCAGAGCTTGCCGGCGAGACAGCAGGCGTGGTGCATGAACAGGCTGCCAGGCTTCGAATAGCAGTGGAGAGCAGGCAAGGCGGTAAATCGGCATATTAAGCCTCGCTCCAAATTATGAAGTCACATAATAGCAGCAGTTTAATAAGTCAATTTGGCCGCAGTTTTACACTTCAGCTTGTTAATGATCAGAGAAGGCAGGAGCGGGCGGACTTTCATTAACTTATGCCTACACATAAGATGAGAAAAAGTATGATCCTTTTTGCTCTGCTACCTGTTTGAATTCTGGTGCGGGGAATAATAAAGGGATTTAGGGGACAAAAACACTTGAGATGACTGCTGATGCTATAATACCGGAGTATGCTTACAAGGAAAATGTAAAAAAACCCGGGCTGTTTTGGCTTGCAACGGAAGGCCTCAGAGCTGGATTGGAGTTAGGATCATTTTTTCCTTACAAGTTGTTTGCAGATGATGAATCGGAGGTTGATCTACATCCTGTGATTGCTTTGCCGGGCTTTTTGTCTAGTGATGCCTCAACAAAGCCTATGAGAGATTACCTGGAGAAGCTTGGTTATCACACTTTTGGCTGGGGTCTTGGTAGAAATTTTGGCAATGAGGCGGATTTGGACCCTTTGCTGGACCTTGCGGATAGTTTATACTCTCAATATCGCATGAAGATCAGTCTGATAGGCTGGTCGCTTGGGGGGATTTTTGCCCGTCAAATGGCTAAGGCAAACCCTCATCTGATTCGTCAAGTAATTACACTGAGTTCCCCTTTCAATGGGGTGACAGAAAAAACTCGTGTCGGGTGGATTCATAAGCTGATTACCAATGCGGATGCCCATGATGCGGTTGATCCGGCCTTCCTTGCCGATATTCCTCGTCCTGCTCCTGTACCAACCACTGCCATCTACACGAAACAGGACGGTATAGTGCCCTGGCCCAACTGCATGGAGCTGGAGCCTTCAGATATACACCAGAACATTGAGGTAATCGGCAGTCATATGGGATTGGGTTTCAATCCTTTGGTGATGGAGATTATTAAGGATCGATTGCAGTATCGTAGAGAGAACTGGGTAAAATACAAGCCCTCCACCCGATTCACTAAGGCCTTCTCTAAAATTTCCTGATAATGGCGCAAATGCCATAGTCCCCGACGTGCTATTTGCAGCGCTACTAGCAAAGTATGCCTGCTTTAGTCTATAATTCCCCCTTGAATTCTATTAATTTAGCGGCCTGAAATGAGGCTTTAAGCTGGCGAACTAAAGTCTGGCGCTGCTTTCTTTTTTGGCAATATTCCCCATCCACTTTATTATTGAGGCTATGATCAATAAAATACTTAGCGATTTAGAGCTAGAGCACCTGGAACCATTGTCGGGCATGGATGCTACTTTCCTGTACGGTGAATCGCCCACCAGTCCTATGCACGTAGGTACCGTGACGATCGTAGAAGGGGCTTTGTCCTTCGAAACCTTTAAGAAAATAGTGGCTTCGAGGATACACATGACGCCCATATTGAGAAAGCGCTTGTTGCATGTTCCTTTTGGAATCGACTATCCCTATCTGGCTGATGATCCAAATTTCGATATTGATTTGCATATGCATCATGTGGCTCTGCCTGATCCGGGAGATTGGAGTGCTCTACGCAGCATGGCTTCTGATATCTTCAGTCAGCCTATGGACCTCAATAAACCTTTGTGGTCTTTCACCTTTGTGGAAGGGCTAAACAAGCTCTCGCAGGTACCGGAGAATAGTGTTGCGATTATTTCCAAGGTACATCATGTGGCCATTGACGGAGTTGCCGGTACCAGCCTTATGGCCATCATGTTTGACCTGGCACCTACCAAAGGAGAGATTCCAGAACCAAAACCATTCGAAGCTAAACCGCTTCCAAATGATATAGCCATCATGGCCAAAAGTGCCATCGACTTCGCCAAGAGTCCCTTGAAGTTTCCGAAGCTGATTCAGGGTATGGTGACCTCCACGCTGAAAGCGGGAGTGGTAACACGTATGCAGCATATAGATCCTCCAACGGCTGTTTTTAGTGCGCCACGAACGCCTTTTAATGGCATTATTTCGGCGCGCAGAAAGTGGAATACCTCGATACTATCTCTGGATCGAATCAAGGCCTTGAAAAACATCATGCAGGTAACCATTAACGATCTGGTGCTGGCTATTTGCTCGGGTGCATTACGCCGTTACCTATCAGAAAAAGAGGCTTTGCCTGGCAAATCTTTGGTTTCGCTTGTGCCTATATCAAAAAGAAAGCAGGGTGACGCAAAGCAAGGACAGGGCAATCAGATTTCTGCTATGCTGGTTCAATTAGCCACGCATATTGAAGATCCATTGGAGCGCCTGGAAGCAATTTATGAAAGTACGCAGCGAAGAAAGACTTACCAGGGCGCGATGGGCGCCAAGTCGATAGCCGATATAGGGGAGATTGTGCCTTACGGTATTGCCAATCAGGCGGCTAAGATTTACAACCGATACAACCTGGCGCGGCTGCACAAGCCAGCATTTAATCTGGTGATCACTAATGTACCGGGGCCGCAGTTTCCGTTATATATACACGGACACAAGGTGCATACTATTATGGGTACTGCTCCGATTATTGACGGCATGGGTTTGATGATTGCGGTGTTTAGTTATGATGGTCGTGTGACCATTACAACTACCTCTGACGAGAATTCGATGCCCGACCTGGATACCCTTTCCAACTATATCCGGGAATCGGCGAATGAACTGGAAAAGGAAATAAAGCTATACGAGAAGAACGGCAAGAAGAAAAGCAAAGACGGCAAAAAGAAGAAGAAGAAAAAATCAGAATCCGAGTTTCTGTTTAAAAATGTGCAGACCTATTTGAAAGAAAATCCGGAATTTTTACGTCCTGATAGTGGCAGCTACCAATTTGTCGTAACGGGTGAATCTGAAACAAACTGGATGGTCAATTTTAGCAAGCCGCCGGGTAGCATTAAGAGGGGAACACTGAAAAATCCGGATGCCACTTTTAAGATCAAGGACGAACACCTGGCTAAGATCGGAAGAGGTGAACTGAAGCTACAAACAGCCATGATCCAGGGAAGGCTGACCGTAGAGGGAGATTACCAAAAGGCCATGCAATTGGGTAAGATTCTGATGAAGATACTCAAGGAAAGCAAAGCGAACGCATAGCATCACCAACTAGCTCAAGGACAAGCAACACTATGGAAGGCATCGAATATATCTTGAATGATACGGAGTATCAGAAGATTTTGGCCGAGTCGGCCGAAGAGCGAGGTTTAAGCCTCGAAGAAGTTTTAGAGGAGGCGAGAACCTACCTAAAGGAGTTGTGGACGGAGCACAATCCCTTGGCCGACAGCATGATGCTGGAGCTTATCAATTTCACCCTCTCACGTGGGTACGACAAGACTATCGATGTTGATCCGGATGAAATGAAAGCACTGGGCAAACTCATGCGACGAAATTCGGTGGCCTTTGTGATGACCCACAAGACCTACATTGACATGTGGGCACTAACGCTGGTATTGGCCCGTCATGGTTTGCCATTGCCACTGATCTTTGCCGGAATCAATCTGAGCTTTTTTGGTGCGGGTCATTTGGGTCGAAAGGCTGGGGCTATATTTATTCGCCGATCCTTTCAGGACAACAAATTGTACAAAGCCACGCTGCGCTTCTACATTGCCCATCTGGTGAAGCAGCAGGAGCATTTTATGTGGGCAATCGAGGGTACAAGATCCAGAACCGGTAAACTGGTTTGGCCCAAAATGGGTATCCTCAAGTATATCTCGGAGGGAGAACAGGCTGCCAGACAAGAAGTAAAATACGTGCCGGTATCGGTAGTCTATGATCTGATACAGGACGTAGAAGAAATGACTGACGAGGGCCGAGGAAAAGAGAAGAAAAGCGAGGGACTGCTGTGGATGTACAAGTACATCAAGGATATGGGCAAAAACTACGGTCGAATTTCTATCCGTATTGGTGCTCCAATTGAGCGGGAAGATGAACACTTCGCCGAGATTCCAGACGACCTCCAAGCACCCGATGAAAAGTACACCTTGCCAAAGCTGGCCTTCGAGCTGGTGCACCGAATTAACCAAATTACACCGGTTACAACGGCCTCTCTTATTTGCACTTCGCTGCTAAGTAAATTCTCCCTCAGCAAACAGATGATTGAGCACAATGTGCTGCGACTCATGGATCTGGTAGAAAAGCACAAAGCCGATGTGCTAGTCGATAGGGGTGTGCCGATTGGGCAGAGTGTACAGTTTGCATTAAACCTGTTGCTCAAAGCCAATCTGGTGCAGCAATTGGGTGAAGGGACCAAGGCTCGCTACGCCATTGTGCCTGAGAACTATCTGGTTAGTACTTACTATTCCAACATGTCCGTGCATCATCTGTATCGCGCCGCTTTCATCGAGCTGAGTCTGCTAATAGTTGCTAGTGTAAAGCCCTCTGAAAGGGAGATGGCATTCTGGACGGAGATCATGGCCTTGCGTAATCTGTTTAAATTCGAGTTCTTCTATTCAGCTAAGGCCAGTTTTTCGGAGGAGATCGAAGCGGACCTTGCGGTGATGGATCCGGATTGGCAAAAACATCTCAATGGTACCAAGCAGCAGGTACTCAATATCATCCGTTCACAGTCGATTTTGGTCTCGCATGTGGTGCTGTTTAGCTATATCGAAGCCTACAGCGTTGTCGCAAAGGCATTGATGGCAATGGATATCGATGAGGAATACAATGAAAATCAACTAATGCATGCCTGTATATTCATGGGCGAAGAAATGCACTGGCAAGGTGGGATCCACCGTATCGAATCTGTGTCCAAGCCATTCATAATGAATGGAATCCGTTTTGCTAAGAACCGGGATTTGATTCCTACCAGGAAGAACCGCAAAACCAAGGAACTCAATCAATTCTATATGGAATTGAGGGAGCTGGCAGGCCGCATCAAGGAAACGCAGCACTTTGTACTACATGGGCAAAAAGAAACAACCGAGGCCATTCCACTGGAAAAGAATGTGGTACCAGGTTCCAGAATTGAGCGCATTGCTGCGCCGGTAATCCAAACCAATGAAGGTGCCGAAATCGGCGCTTTTTTCGATCTGGATCGAACCTTGATCAAAGGCTTCTCTGCCGGCTCGTTTTTCAAGACCCGACTTCTAAGCGGACAGATGACGGGCAAGGAATTAATCGCCCAGGTCAACGGCGCCATTATCTATGCCATCGGCGACCGTAACTTCGCCAGTATGGCTGCCATCAGTGTGGGTGGTGTCAAAGGCATCAAGGAGCAGGTATTCATCGAGTTGGGTAAAGAAGTCTACCATGAGCATTTAGCGGATTCGATCTATCCGGAATCCAGGGCTCTTGTAGCTGCTCACATGGCCAAGGGGCACACGGTCGCCATCATCTCAGCTGCTACGCCCTATCAGGTGGACCCTGTAGCGGCAGATCTTGGGATTGAGCACATCATGTGCACCCGAATGGAGGTCAAAAATGGCAAGTTTACGGGCAAGATTGTAGAGCCGGCTTGCTGGGGCGAAGGCAAGGCACATGCCGCTCGAGTACTGGCCGAATCGCTCAACCTGGACCTGTCAAAATCCTACTTCTACACAGATAGCGCAGAAGATTTGCCATTGATGGACATCGTGGGAAATCCGGTGGCCATTAACCCGGACAAGGCCTTGTCTGCCATAGCGTATCAGAAGAACTGGCCTCTGTACCGATTCGATGAATTGGGTCGAAATGGATTGGGCAATTATGCCCGAACGGCCCTCACGATGGCCAGCCTGTTCCCTGCTGGAATGAAAGGTATTCTGGCTGGGACTACCAGCATGTCCTGGGAAAATGGTCGTAACTCCATGATTGCTTCCTTTGGTGATCTTGGCGCTCGCTTCGCCGGTATCAACTTCGCGGTAATCGGAGAGGAGAAGCTCTGGAACCACCGTCCGGCAGTCTTTATCTTCAATCACCAAAGCAATGCTGACCTCATTATTGCTGCTAAGCTCTTGCGTCGTGATATAGTTGGTATTGCCAAAAAAGAAATTAAGAATCTTCCTATATTTGGCCAAATTCTCTCCGCTTCTCAGGGGATGATCTTCATTGATCGCAGTGACAAGGATAAAGCCATTGAGGCCATGAAGCCCGCTGTGGATGCGCTCAAGTCAGGTACCTCTGTGGTTATATTTCCTGAGGGCACGCGTAGCTATGATTACACATTAGGAGATTTCAAAAAGGGCGCCTTCCACTTATCGATGCAGGCAGGAGTTCCGGTGGTTCCAATCGTGATCGAAAACGCCTCGGATGTGATGCCAAGGGGCAAGGCATTCATGCAGCCAACCACCATCCGAATCCGTGTACTTGATCCGGTCGACACCTCCAAATGGAATAAAAAGAACATCAGCAAGAACATCAAGAAGATTCGAAACGAGTATCTGGAGGTGCTGGGGCAACAATAGTCTCCTGACTCAGGTAATTGTATAGATAAGGTAGGCTGTTAAAATGAGAATTTGGAGCGAAGCGAATCCCATCTAAGAAACAACAGTCCTGCTGTCCGCTGCAATAGCGGGTCCATGCCTCGCTTCGTGTATCCGGTGCAGTGGTCTGCTCCTTTGGTCGCAGCCCCCTGCACCGGCACACTCAGTCTTCGGCCTGCACCCGCTATTTCCGCTACCATCAGGGCTATTTTGCACCGCTTCTCACTTCTGGCAAGCACAAAAACAACACCTGCCAACAGACGGCAACAAAATCTTACTGAACTTGTTATTGCAGGTATCATAAAGCACTAAATCCAATGGCAAAAGACTCCTTCCATTTCTGGCAAAAATTCCTCACCTATGCCAATGTGATGACCATCGGAGTTGGGGCGCTTCTAGCCTTCGCTGGCAATTCCATTTTCTTCGATCTCTATAATGGCTACTCCAAAGAAGTCTTTTTGGATGGCCAAGAGTTCTCCCCTGAAGTGTTAAACCTGAAGAACTGGCTATGTGGGATAATCGGTGCTACCATCATCGGATTTGCGGTCCTGATGATTATGATCTCCGAAAATGCATTCAAAAACAAAGAACCCTGGGCCTACAAGACCATGTGGATAGGTCTGCTAGCCTGGTTTCTGATAGATAGTGGAATCTCAATGTACTATGGAGCCATTCACAATGTGGTAATGATCAATCTGGTAGCACTATTTCTGATTGCTCTGCCTTTGGTCATGACAAGAAAGCACTTCTTAGCAGGCAACTAATTTTACCTGTAACAGGGCGCCTGCGCAATGTCGGCTAATGGTGCATTGACTTGCCGCTTTGCACTGGGATCATCAAAAACTCAGCGCTATGCTATATAGCTTGCCTTCATGCTTCACAATCAATGCTGCCGATATAGGGTCCACAAGAGGGTCTGGATCTTCACTGCCTTCATCCACCCAAAGTTCAGCTTCATCTAATTCAGATAGCAAGTCTGCACTAGTGAGATCCTGCTTTTCATCTTCTTCCAGAGACTCTGGCAAAAAGAAATCTAAAACAAGAATGGCATCGTCCTTCCAGCTATATTCAAGTTCATAGGTATCTAGTTTAAAACTTCGCTCGCCCTTTCTCAGGGTGAGATAGCCGAAGCCAAATTGTGCCACATTAAAGTTTGAGTGTGGAAACTTGATCTGCATTTCCACCACTTCGGTATGATCTATCTTTATCATTAAACTCCTCAATTTTCAACAGTAAGAAAAGTACTATAAGTGGAAAACAGCCCAACTTTGACTTGACCTACCAATCTGCAGCTCGCTAGATCTGTCAACGGCTATCTGTGCTGATCTAATAGGATCACATTGCCATCGGGATCGCTGAGCACGCAGCTTCCAGGACCGGAAGTATCAGCTGCAACTTCCGTCTGCAAACTGATACCCGACTCCTTGAGCTTTGCTTGTATGCTTCTTACATCATCATATTCCTCCATCGGCTGCGCGCTTTCGTCCCAGCCAGGATTAAATGTCAGAATATTGCCTTCAAACATGCCATGGAATAAGCCAATCAAGGAGTTCCCGTTTTTCATGATCAAATAGTTCTTTTCCATGGCACCACCAAAAACGCTAAATCCCAGCTTTTCATAGAAGCTTTTGGAAACTTGCAGATTTTTGACACTCAGACTAACAGAAAATGCACCCAATTTCATAGTATAGATATTTGCTTTGTGGTAAGGACCAGAAGATACTATAAGTAACCAGAAGTAACCAGGTCGGACAAGCATTATGTGCTATAGTCAGTCTGAAATGGGCAATTCTACCTTTTGTTTGCTATCGGCTGGATCTCATCTTGCTGCTCAACTATGGTGCTGCCTTCCAGTAGTACCTGCTCATCCGGCATGGTAATCAGAGAAGACAATTCGTAAACATTCCTATAGCCGTATCCATACAGCGTAATAAAAGTGGGAATATTTAAAGCCATGCCACCATCCGAAAAAGTGTTTTCCTTTTCACGCAGCAAAACTTCAGGAATTGGTGGTCCCTTTCGCACCAAAAACTGATCGATATTCAGTTTCACCGGACTCTTTAGCAAATCAAAGTTATTGTTGCAGTAAATCAGAATTCGGGTACTTTTACTTGGGATTACTTCAGCCAGTTTATCCGCCGTGATCTCTGAAAAATCCAGATTTCTAGCTCCTTTCATGTGTACAGCTTCAAAGGCTTTTGCGGAGCGGGTGTCAAGAATGATGGTGTTCACTTCCTGTGACATTTCCTGGAATTCTTCCAGCGTTACTAATCGCTCCGGACGAATTGTTTTGAGCTTTTGTGTCAGCTCTGCAAAGGCTTCGAAATCTATCGCAGCTTGTGGATATGCCTCTTGAGCAGAGACCAATGAGCCGGGAATCAGCAAGGACAACATTAACAGTAAATTCTTCATTGCTTTGTATTGGGTTATGGAAAATAGACTCAACAACCTTTACAATGCAGTTTTTCCAAAAAGTGTTGCTGCCGTGGCGATTTTTTTTGCGATTTTAACAATTGGGCCCTTAAGACATCTGGAACGGTCCGCCTGAACTGCTGAAAATTTTCATCCTGGCAATTCGTTTTAGGGATTGGGATTCAATAACTGTCTGATTTTGACGCCGCTAGAAATGATTTAGACGAGGCATTTTTTGACAGCATCCTTGTTGGCTGGTGGAGAAAAATAACGATGGATAAATCATTTCTAGCAAGTCAAAATGGACAGTTATTGATTCTCTATCCCTTATTGCTCAAAAACCTGCTCCTCCAAAAATTTAGAGGTCTCCTCTATTACATGCATTAGATCCTTGGATCGAAGAGAGGTTGCCATACAGTGTGCTCCCACAGTTGGCCAGGCGACGGCTTGAGCGGCCGCATCGGGAGTGGAAGAGCGCTCATCAAAACGCTTGATGGCCTCTATGGAAATAGTCTTGTCCATCAGCTCCTCGTTCCGATACCAGTAGGCAGCCAGATAAGGTTGTTTGATCTTTTCGAAGGTTACTTCCGTCATGGTCTGATCGAGCAATGCTCGAAGGGCTACCATACCTTCCCATCGGTATTGCAGCGTCCAATAGGGTGCACAGCTTTCCGGTAAGTTGACATGTCTGTAATTGCTGCCGGTCATCATTCGGGCAATTTGCAATCCCCAGGGCTTGGTCAGTAAGCGAGACTGTTTGTTGGCGATGTCGATGTTCGGCGAATACATCACTTGCGCAGCTACCATTTCCGGGTTATCAGCAGTAAGTAACATGGATAGGGTACCACCGGTGGAGCAGGACATGACAATCACCTTTTCACCCAGTAAGTTTCCGATTGCTATGGCCTCTCTTCCGCTGGCTACCAGCTTTTCAGGTGTTAAATTTGCGAAGGACTCGATATCATCAAATCCATGACCGGCCAGACGGGCCAGGTACAGATTCATACCATACTTGGTGGCGATCGTTTTGTGTACCGGATCTCCTTCCGATTGACTGGCTGAAAAACCGTGCAGATACACCAGGGCGTAATCCGTCTTTCGAACCGAGTCCGCCCAAACAATTCGGGCTTTATTTCCCGGTTTTATTGGTGCCATTTTGGCCTCTTTCTGTGCTACGTATGCATCCAGGTCCTCCAATGGAATATCTAGAGGAGATATTTTGGTCTTCACTTGCTCGAAGCGTGCTCGTGGTCCCAATGCATAGACAATCAGGAGCAGTAAAAGCACGAGAAATAGGTATTTAGCTAAGGTTTTCATTTCTTGTAAATGTATTCAGAATTGAACAAAACATCAACATGGAAACAGCAGAAGAACAGTTTATTGAATTATCATCGGTGATTGCGGGTACGATGCGACTTGGAAAGTGGGGCGCTAATTATGATACCGCTCAATTACAGGAATTCATCGAGGGTTGTATTGAACTGGGCGTAACCAGCTTTGACCATGCGGATATTTACGGTGACTATACAACCGAGGCCGATTTTGGACAGGTTTTGAAAGCGAAACCTGAGCTGAGAGACCGGGTAGAGATAATCACTAAGTGTGGTATTTGCCGGGTCTGTGAGCAGCGCCCTGAACACAAACACAAATCCTACGACAGTAGCGCTGAGCATATCGTTGCCTCGGTAGACGCTTCTCTAAAAGCCCTGAACACGGAATATATCGACATGCTACTGTTGCATCGTCCCGACTACCTAATGGATCCGGATGATGTCGCCGAGGCTTTTGAACATTTGAACGATAGCGGAAAGGTAGAAACCTTTGGTGTCTCGAATTTCAGTCCCTCACAATTCGAACTACTGCATGACGCCTTTCCTCTAGTGACAAATCAAGTAGAAATTTCTATCTTGAAGCGAGACAGTTTTGACAATGGTGTGCTGGATCAGTGTCTCTTACATGGTATACAGCCAATGGCCTGGTCACCTCTGGGAGGTGGCGCGCTCTTCGAAGAAAATCCTTCAGAAGAAGTACAAAGAATCCGGGATGTTGCCAGTCGCTTGTCGAAAGAAAAGAATGCAGGTATTGACGAATTGCTGCTCGCCTGGCTGATGAAACATCCTGCCGGCATTTTGCCGGTATTGGGTACCAGCAAACTAGAAAGAGTGGCAAGTGCGGTGACTGCACTTGAGGTAGAGCTGAGCCGGGCCGAATGGTATGAACTCTGGCAAGCAGCCCTGGGGCATGATGTTGCTTAGCCTGATCTCTGGTTTGTGCCATCTGCTTCGGAATATCTAAAGCTGCTCTGAAGAACTCTGCTAAAACACTATGCAAGAATGGCCGACAATAATATTGTAATTCGCTCCAAAGAGTTGGAAGGAGCTGAGGTATCCTGGTTTGCCCCCATTTGCAATGGTGATACGGATTTCCTGGGAGAAATGCCAGACCGCTACAAAAGCAATTGGGAAAATGCTTCTAACATTCTGCTAACCGCAGATAAGCTGGGCTACCGAAATATACTCTGTCCATCCAGCTATCAGGTCGGGCAGGATACGATGTCTTTCGTTTCTGCCGTCGCTCCGCTTACCAGTAATATCAATCTGCTGGCGGCGGTTCGCTGTGGCGAAATTCATCCGCCGATGCTGGCCCGTGCAATTGCTACGATTGATCATATACTTAAGGGTCGTCTCACGATCAACATCATCTCTTCAAATCTTCCGGGTACCGAACTCGGATCGGCGGAACGTTATCAACGATCACGAGAAGTGATTGAGATTCTAAAACAAGCCTGGACTCAAGACGAAATTGACTATAAAGGGGAATACTACAATATCAAACTCAATACCGAACCGGTAAAACCCTATCAACAGAACGGTGGACCTCTGCTGTATTTTGGCGGCTATTCGCCTCCCGGTGTTGAACTTTGTGCACAACATTGTGATGTATATCTGATGTGGCCTGAAACAGAAACCCGACTCAAGGAACTGATGACCACGATGAGTGAGAAGGCTGCGGGTTACAGAAGAACGGTCGACTTCGGTTTGCGTATACATATGATTGTACGGGAAACCGAAGAAGAGGCAAGAGCACATGCAAAGAAGATCATGAGCAAGCTCGATGCGGAAGTAGGAAAGGAGATCAGAGAAAGAGCATTGGATGCTAAATCATTGGGCGTATCCCGACAGGCGGAGATGCGCAATGCCAGCGACCTGGATGGATTTGTTGAAGACCACTTATGGACCGGCATCGGAAGAGCAAGATCAGGCTGTGGTGCAGCACTGGTAGGTAATCCGGATCAGATTCTGGCCAAGCTGCAAGGCTATATGGATATGGGGATTCGCTCTTTCATATTTTCCGGTTACCCTCATTTGGAGGAATGTAAATTATTCGCCGAGCATGTGCTGCCAAGACTAAAAACTTTCTCCCTGCCTCAGGAACTGGGACGCATTCCAAGTAGTGCACCAGCTACACCACTTGCGGCAGGAAAACGCAAATAGAGTCCTCAAAACTGAAACCACTCCACCATGCTTGTAGTCGATCTCATTATTGTACTGGTCTACTTTGTCGTTGTATTCACAATTGCCATCACTGGTCGACAAAAAGGTGAAGTGGATAGTGAGGAGTATTTCCTGAGTGGTCGAAACCTGCGTTGGTACTCCATTGCAATATCTACTATCGCCACTAATATCGCCGGAGCCCAATTATTGGGCATGATGGGATCTGCCTACCTCTATGGTCTGGCTCAGGCAATGTTTGAGGTCAATGCCGTCCAGGGTATCTTAATGGCCGCATTTATTTTCATACCGCTCTACTTGCGTGAAGGTGTTTACACCATCACTCAATTCATTTCATCCAGGCTGGGCTCAAAGGTGGCACTGCTGTATACCAGTGCCAATATCATTATGTTTGCTACCCTAAGTCTGGGCATGACCCTATTTTGGGGTGCCTACGCTGCTGAGCTGGTTTTCTCCGACTTCCTGGTCTTTATTAGCGATGATCAGCTGACCCGAATGGGGGTCTTACTGGCGGCTCTTGGTATTTTTAGCGCTATCTATACTTACTTTGGCGGCCTGGCTGCAGTAGTCAGAACCGATCTGATACAGTTCGCCATCCTCACTGCGGGCGGAATGATGGTCTTGTACATTATGGTAAACTTGCTGGGCGGATGGAGCCAACTCTATGTAAAAACACCGGAGCTGATGCACCTGCACTTACCCGCAGACCATCCTAAGCTGCCCTGGATTGCCATGTTCGGTCTGTTCTTTCTCAACATCAATTACTGGTGTGCAAACCAGTCTTCTGTGCAGAGGTCTCTCGCTGCGAAAAGCCTGAAGGAAGCCCAAATCGGATTGATGGTTGGTGGGGTGCTGAAGTACTTCATGGCTGCGATGATCATCATACCAGGCATAGCCCTTGCAGGCGTTCTGGTCAACAATCCCATCAGTGACCCGGATATGGCCTTTCCATACATAGTGACGCATTATGTGCCTACAGGATTCAGAGGTGTGATTCTTTGTGCCGTTTTCGCCTCACTCATGAGTACTGTCGACTCCTTGTTCAATAGTCTTGCTACGCTGTTTTCCGTGGATATTTACAAGGTTTATATCAATCCCGATGCAACTGATGCAGAAATGGTGGCCGCAGGTAGAAGAACAATTCTGGTCGCCCTGTTAACTGGCGTGGTGATGGGTTTGGTACTTATGCACCTTAAGTTCGCGGCTCCAGGTAATGCTTTCACACATACGCTAAATGAGCTTCGCTACTACTTCAATTGCGGTTTTGTTGTATTGATCTGCTCCGCCGCTTTCCTCATGAGTCCCCGACAATGGATCACTTTACTAGCCTTTGTCTTGACTGTGCCTGTACAACTAATTCTAAAAGAACTGTTCCCGGAAATGAATTATCTGTTCCGGGCGATGTGGGTCATTCTGATTGGCCTGTTCATCATCGCTATTCCAACGATCATTGAAAAGGGCAATCGTCCCTGGAGGGATTGGTTCAGGTCCTCGAGTCCGACAGTGCTCAAAATGGGTATGGCGCTGTTGGCTTCGTTAATTATGATTCACATTTTGTTTCATTAGCTTGCAGATACAAAGCTGTGATGCAGGGAAAAGCATGTAAAATATGAATGTCGTATCTTTGCCTTAAGAAAAATGGTAGAAAGAGCATCCATAACACCAGCAGTGCTTAGATGGGCACGTGAAACCGCAAAAATGAGCGAAATAGATGCCGCTGCCAAAGCTTCTGTAAAGGTGGAGAAAATAATCGAATGGGAAAACGGAGAGTCTAAACCAACTGTTAATCAAGCGATAAAGCTTGCAAAAAGTTACCAAAGACCATTTGCTGTGTTCTTTTTACCCGAACCGCCAACCGATTTTCAGCCATTGCAAGATTTTAGAAAATCTGGGTCCAAAGAATTGTCTACCGCTGTTACATTCATCATAAGGGAAATACAAATAAAGCAGAGTTGGATCAGCCAAGAAAATCAAGAAAATGAAGAGCCTCCACTTCCATTTGTTGGTAAGTATTCGTTAAAAGATGACCCAGAAGTTGTTGCTCAGAATATTTTAAAAACATTGGATATACATCCAGGGAACTACGGTGAAATTAGTCCTCTTAAAACGTGGATAGATCAAGCTGAATCATCAGGAATCTTCGTGTCAAGAACGAGCTTCATACATTCGAGATTAAAATTAGACAAAGAAGAGCTACAGGGTTTTGCCATTGCAGACCCTCATGCCCCATTTATTTTTGTGAACTCTGCTGATTGGGGAGCGCCACAATTATTTACTTTAGTACACGAATTAGCTCACATTTGGATTGCTAAGACTGGAATCTCAAATAGCGTAGATATTGAAGTAAAAGGGAAATTACATCCCGTTGAATTACATTGCAACGAGATCGCAGCAAATGCGTTGCTACCAGAGAAAGAAATTAAAAGAATCTCCTATGATTCACTTACAAATTCTCGTCAGGTTTTCAGAATAGCTAAAGTATTTGGAGTGAGTGCCCTTACATTAATTTATCGAGCACTAAAATTGAAAATGATAACCCTAAAACAATATAGGGTTCTTAAGAATGAGGCCACTATTCAATTTAATGAATATCTTGCTAACGAGGAAGCGAAAAAAGCAAAACAAAAACTAAAGCCTGGAGGCCCAAGCCCTTACCTACTAAAACTGAATCGAAATAGCAGACTTTTCACACAAATTGTTCTTGACGGTTTTAATGGAGGTAGAATTAACCCAAATCTAGCCAGCAATCTTTTAAGTACAAAATCGAATAAGTTTCACAAACTCGAAGAACGAATTTATTCATGAATCAATTAGAACCAACATACTGTCTTGATTCAAATGTACTAATTCAAGCATGGCAAAAATATTATTCCCCAAAATACTGTCCATCCTATTGGGAAGTTCTAAGTGAACTAGGAAACGAAGAGAGAATTTTTGTTCCAAGCATGGTCTTTGAAGAAATTGTTAGAACAGACGATGAACTCTCCGATTGGTTGAAGGGTAGCAAAATAAAGTCAAAACCTATCACCACTGATGTAACAGAAATACTGAAATCTATTTATGCTGCTGATCCGAATCACAAGCATCTTGTGGACAGTAAGAAAGGAAGATCACTTGCTGATCCGTAGGTAATTGCTCATGCAATAAAAGAACAAGCAATCGTAGTTACTAAGGAAGAAAAAGTCACAGCATTAAATTCGACCAAAATTAAAATCCCTAATGTTTGCGACAATATGGGTGTAAAGTGGATCAATGATTATAA
>JAHDEE010000019.1:0-5612 GCA_020629005.1 Chitinophagales bacterium | reverse complement strand
TTAAAATCCCTAATGTTTGCGACAATATGGGTGTAAAGTGGATCAATGATTATAACCCTATACCCAAAAAAAGCATGCCGAAAAGCGATTGAATCCCAACAGGTACAGTATTGTTCACCACAACAAAAGAACTATACTTCTGCCTTCATCGAATCACCCTTCGGCATCACTTCGAAAAAAACTAAATCGATTTTGACTTGCCACTACGAGCGAGACTGCTGCAAAATAGCCCCGATAGTAGTGTAAATGGTGCTGCGCTGAACTGACTGAATGCGCCACTGGCGGGGGCTCCCTTAGGAGACCACGGCAGTGGATGCATGAAGCAGTGAAGCGTAGTACCATTGGAACGGATAGCGGGTAGCCCATTTCCACGACCGGGCCAGCCTCGCTCCAAATTTTTTGAATAATGAATGCTCAACCCTCCCTCATGTCAGGTGAGACAGAGCTGAGCTTCATTCGACATTCTAAAAGTAATTATAACTAACCATTCATAGTTTTTGGTTTTTGGTCTCTAGTTTCTAGTTTTTAGTCTGGCAGTAGTTCAAATCCCTCAATACAACCTCAATATCGGATCTGCTTTACCATCAGGATCTCCAGTAGCGAAGCCTGCAATGGTGACCGGACCGATGGCCAGCAGTCCCGCCACATGTGGAGCGGCCATAGAGGTGCCACTCATTACGGCGTACCTGCCTCGGTGATAGGTGGAAATTACTCTCACGCCAGGCGCGGCAAAATCAACTCCGGAACCGTAGTTGGAAAATTCTGCGAAACGGAAATTATTGTCAACTGCGCTTATGGTGTACACATTCACGCCCTGTGCACGGGCGGGAGAAACGTCTCTACTGTCTATGCCATGATTGCCTGCTGCCAGCACCATCTGTATGCCTCTCAATCCCGCCACTCGAACGAATATATCCAGCATGGGCGAGGCACCTCCACCAAAACTGAGATTGGCCACATCGCCGGGTCGACCATAACGTGCAACATGGTCGACCGCGGAGATGATTCGGCTGGTATGTCCGTCACCATTTTGGTCGAGGACCCGAACGGATACGATATTGGCTCCGGCGGCTACCCCAACCACCCCGAAGTCATTATCTTTGGCAGCTATAATGCCTGCCACGTGCGTACCGTGTCCATGCTGATCATCGGGACTGAGATTGGCACCGCTACCGTACAAATAAGAGACGGATCGTTGCGAATCTACATTGAGGTCTGGATGGTCCATGTCTACCCCAGAATCTAACACCCAGATTGTTTTTCCTCTGCCATCAGCATAGCCTACGTTGCTTATTCCGGCGGTTTCTAACTGACCATAGGCGCTATTCTCATTTCCGGCCTCGCCGAAGATGCTAACTTCCTCATGATCGGCAAGCGAAACTGCCTGATCTTTTTCTATCATTTTTACCCGTGGGTCAGCATGCAGTGCCGCTGCCTCCTTTGTCGTCATTTTTGCGGAGAATCCCGGAAGGGCTTCCGAGTACAAAGCGTCGATGCTCGTCGCAATCTCGTGATCTACCAGCAGGGCAGTTGCAGCTGCTCTGGCTCTTTGGGTTTTCACTACCGGTGAAGCATTGTCTGAAGCGGATTTTCCGGTATCGTCGTCAAGCAATATGATATAGCGCTCTTCAGAGCTGCTTTCCTGTATAGAGTTGGAAGGGTTTTCGCTGATTTTATCGGTCATACTAATCTCGTCTTTTTCGCAAGAAGACAGGAGTAGCAGCCCTCCTGCCAGCAACAGGCCGAGGGGTAAAGAAGTGTTCATTTAGAATAATGTTTTGGTTTTTGGCTTGTAGGCTTGCGCCGTACAATGACAGATGTATCAAGCCAAAGGCCAGAATGTGCTTTCTGAATCCTCATTTTTCTACCCGCTTGATATTCAGGTCGAAAAAAATCTGAATGCGGATGCAAAGACTGCCCGAGCTCAAGCAGCTTATGTAAGTAGGCCTCGGGAAATTGGTAAGATTTGGACAAGATGGAACATCAATAGGGGCGCAAAAGCTTTTCCATTTCTTTCTCGGCAAGCAAAAATCCTATCTTGTCAAGGATGACCAATGAGCAACTCATAGCCATTGCGGAAGAATGGTTCCAAAAACAAGGCTGGAAGCCATTCGAATTCCAGCAGGAAACCTGGCAGCATTTTCTTGATGGCTATTCGGGCATCTTAAATGCGCCTACCGGTAGCGGAAAGACCTATGCATTGCTGCTGCCAATACTGATGGACTTTATCCGTAGAAATCCCGCTGCAAGAGAGAAAGAAAACAATGGGATGAATGCCATCTGGATTACACCTATCCGGGCGCTGGCCAAGGAGATTCTGTTGGCCAGTGGCCGGGCAGTAGAAGCCTTTGGGCTAAACTGGAAAGTCAGTATACGCAGTGGCGATACCACCACTGCAGAACGCAAGAAGCAGCTCAGCAAACCGCCGGAACTACTCATCACCACGCCCGAAAGTTTGCACTTGTTGCTGGCTTCCAAGGGCTACGAGAAATTCTTCGCCAATCTTGGCACGGTGGTGATAGACGAATGGCACGAGCTGATGGGAAGCAAAAGAGCCGTGCTGGCTGAGCTGGCTTTGAGTCGCTTAAAGGGTTTTTTGCCGCAGCTACAGATTTGGGGCATCTCCGCCACTATTGGCAATATGGACCAGGCGCTCACCGTACTGCTAGGTAGCAGTCGGGATCAACTGAAACATAAAATTATCAAAGCCGACATAGAAAAGCGTATCGATGTCATT
Organism: Chitinophagales bacterium; assembly: GCA_020629005.1. Classification (GTDB taxonomy): domain Bacteria; phylum Bacteroidota; class Bacteroidia; order Chitinophagales; family UBA2359; genus JAHDDV01. Next base: position 2,875 of record JAHDEE010000019.1, on the reverse strand, counting down.
ACAGTACTGCCTGATGAAATTGAGAAGTTTCCCTGGAGTGGACATTTGGGCATTCATTTATTGAACAAGGTGGTTCCATTGATTCACAATAGTGGCAGTACGCTTATCTTCACCAATACCAGGGCCATGTGTGAGATCTGGTATCAGCGCTTGCTGGATGTGGCTCCTGAACTTGCTGGACTGCTGGCCATGCATCATGGGTCTATAAGTCGCGAGCTACGCGATTGGGTGGAGCAGAATCTACATAGCGAAAAGCTCAAGGCTGTGGTTTGCACCTCAAGTCTGGATTTGGGTGTAGACTTCCGACCAGTGGAATCTATTGTGCAAATTGGAAGTCCAAAGGGTGTAGCTCGCTTTATGCAACGTGCCGGAAGAAGCGGACATCAACCCAATGCGCTTAGCACGATTTACTTTGTACCGACGCATAGTCTGGAGCTGATTGAGTCCTGCGCTCTGCGCCAGGCAATGGCCGATGGACAGGTGGAAGATCGACTTCCCTACATTCGCTCTTTTGATGTGCTGGCCCAATATCTGGTCACGCTGGCGGTCTCGGACGGCTTCTTGCCGGATCAGATTCTGGCAGAGGTACGTGACACCTTTTGCTTCGAAAGCATCAGCGATGAGGAATGGCAGTGGATACTTAATTTTATTGTCACTGGTGGTCAGGCTTTGCACTCTTATAATGAATACCGAAAAGTAGAGATTGATTCCGATGGCCTGTTCCGAGTGCATGATAGGCGTATCGCATTGCGGCATCGCTTATCTATTGGTGCTATAGTTGGCGAGACCAGCATGATTATACAATACCAAAGAGGTAAGCGCATCGGTACGGTCGAGGAGTGGTTTATTGCGCAGCTCCGGCCAGGTGATACTTTTTGGTTTGCCGGCAAGAGCCTGGAGTTGATTCGGGTAAAAGGCATGACGGCGGAGGTGCGAAAGAGCAAAAAGAAAAAGGGCAAGGTGCCTTCCTGGTTGGGCGGTCGTATCCCACTCTCTTCGCAGTTGGCCCAGTACCTGCGTATCAAGGTTGCTCAATCGCGTGCAGATGCCTATGCAGAACCAGAATTGGAGAAACTGATCCCACTGACCGAACTGCAAGATCAGCGTTCCCGAGTGCCGCTGCTGGATGAGTTTCTTATAGAGTATTTTCAAAGTACGGAGGGTTATCATCTACTGTTTTATCCTTTCGAAGGCCGATACATCCACGAGGGCATGTCGGCATTGCTAGCCTGGCGCATTGCCCAGATTCAACCCATCAGCTTCACCATAGCTATGAATGATTATGGCTTTGAGTTGCTGAGTGACGCACCCATTCCCATCGAGAAAGCGCTCGATCAGGATTTGTTTAACACCATCGACCTCACAGCCGATATTCAGGCGAGCATCAATTCGGTGGAGATGGCCAAGCGCAGATTCCGCGATATTGCAAGCATTGCGGGACTGGTTTTCAAGGGCTATCCTGGTCGCGAGAAGAAAGACAAATATTTGCAATCTTCTTCCCAACTTTTCTTTGAAGTATTCACGGATTACGAACCGGATAATCTACTTTTACGGCAGGCATTTGAAGAGGTTTTTGTCTTTCAATTGGATGAGTATCGTTTGCGCGAAGCGTTGGATCGCATCCAAAGTCAACGAATCATTCTTAGCCGACCTGATAAGGCCACTCCCTACTCTTTTCCGATCATCGTAGATCGCACCAGGGAAAAACTGAGTACGGAAAGACTGGCCGACCGAATCAAGAAAATGAAGCTAGCCCTGGAGCGAGATTGATCCGGGCAGAAAAATAAACAGATGCAGCAACACATTCAATCACTGCCACTTGGCGATCAGCTCAAATCCATTTGCCAGGCTATGGCTGCCCTCGAATCTGTGATTCAATACGATGAACCCGATCAGGCAGATGATGGCATGTTTCTACATAGTGGTCGTTACTATACTTTCGATCAGCAATCCGGATTCTTCAAAGTAGACAATCAACAGGGCGATTATCTGTTTGTTCAATTCCTACAAGAAGGCAATTGCCTGGTAGGGCTCGATCACGAAAGTGAAATGGTACGTGTAGAAAATGGCTTGACGGAAGAGGAGACCCGCCTGATGTACAAAATGGGTTTCGACTCGCAAATTGCCCAAAATCTACGACGGAAAATCAAATACAAAAGCATCCTTTGGCAGGGCATTTTTGACGATACCCCAGCGCCTTTCTCGGCACTTAAGGAACGAGAGGAAGTGCAACGTTTCGGCGCCACCCTATGCCTTTGGCATTTTCCTGAAGACGACCAATGGAAGCAGGGCAAGATCGATTTTCCGGAAGGGGAGGACCCCGATGGCTCGCAGTATCTGCTATCACTGCTTCGCTTCAGTCCCCAGGCCTTCAAAGACTGGGTCGCAGATTACTATGAACTAAGCAATCTCGACCTCGACACGATTCAGGACTTCTATGCTGGAAAGCCTGCTAGCCGCGCACACATTCAACGCCTAAATCCGCAGTGCATGAGCTTCGCCGCTTTGAGTCAGGAATTCGCCCTCATCGGCTATCCCTGCGATTTTGAAGTTTAGGGATAGGGAATCAATAACTGTCCGATTTTGACGCCGCTGGAAATGATTTAGACGAGGCATTTTTTGACAGCATCCTTGTTGGCTGGTGGAGAAAAATAACGATGGATAAAGCATTTCTAGCAAGTCAAAATGCACAGTTATTGATTCGCTGTCCCTTAATGTTTTTTGGAGCGAAGCTAGTTGCTCGTCGACAGGTCCTTCCTGCTCTCCGTTCCAATGTCACTACCATCCAGCCGCTTCGTGTATCCAGTTCGGCGGTCTGCTCCTGAGGTCGCAGCCCCCCGCACTGGCACACTCAGTCGGCTGCCTGGCAGCGCCA
>JAHDEE010000229.1 GCA_020629005.1 Chitinophagales bacterium | reverse complement strand
TAGCACTGAGTCACATTGCAGCCCATGAACCATTGGCTTTGGTCGCCACACAAGATACTGTAAAGTTTTGTTTTGCCTCGGATCATCTTTTGGAGCGAATCACATCCCAGCGCTTTACCACCCGTCGCGCTCTCCGCTATTATTCGCACCGCTGCTGCCTGCTCCAGCATCTGCTACAGCGTCTCTCCTATCGTCGAGCCACTCTAGCAGAGCTTCCGCCACGGCATCAGCGGCACTCATAGCCGCTGCGATCGCGGCTAATTAGTACGGCCGCTCCTCACGTTGCTACAAGGAAATGAACTGTTCAAAAAGATCAGTAGCATCAAGCTTTTCTGGACATTCTACCTGGCCTTGGAATCAAAGCGCTGATCAATTGTACAATGTCCGACATAGAGCCATTAAGTCGAGCCAGTATCAAATTACCAGCTTTGGAGGCTCCGTTGATTTCTCCTTAGACCGAACTTTTCTATTTTGAATGAAGAGAATACTTTGCACTATGCCATTCGTTCTATAAGCTTCGTTTTCTGATTCCTGCTCATCTAAAATCTTCAACCACTTACTCTGACTCCATTGACGGTAAGTACTAATGATGGCATCCCAGGTGAGCATCAGCGGTATCACTGGAATTAGCCAACACCACAATATCGACTCAAGCCGTTGCATAGGTTTTTGAGAACTCAGGGGATATAGTAGTGCTGGCACAAAAGTCAGCAAGCCAAAAAGAAAGGACCGTATGTTGTAAGAGAGCGGTTCGCAAATCAAGAGATTTTCCTGCTTATATAAAGTTAGCACCTGCTCCCTTTGCCCCTTCGGAATATGGTGAAAACTAGCCGAAATCACCAGTAGTGAGTCTTCAGCCCAAGCATTCTTCTGAGTAAAGTCAATGGATTCCCTGATGATCTGCAGTCGATCCGGATGATCCCTTTCCAAATATTCCACCTCATCGAGATGAAGATGTTTATCGGCAATTACTATGGAAGAAATGGAGGAATCACTTAGCCATCTTCTTGCAAGCGGAGCATCACCAGCGCCCAATTCTACGAGGGTACTTAGCTGATTTTCTTTGGCTGTGTTAGCCGCTAATTCGGCCACGTGATCATAATAGTCCCGAAATGGTTTTGACATGGAGAAACGTAGTACCCGGTGCAGCAGATTGTGCCAGGATTCGGGCAGTACAGCTAAATCACCAAATTCAAATGCGTGCCTCATGGGAAACTAGTTTATAGAATTCTTGTTGGGAGAAAATACTCTTTGAGGATCAAAACACTCCTTCAGATTGCCTAAGACCTCTTTATAATCGTCATCGTATGGAACTCCGCAGCGTATTCCTGTACGGTAAGCATAAAACTGATTTTCATGTAAGGCCTGAGCACATTCCACATAGAATGTATTGGCCTTTTTGATTGCATCAGGATCATCTACATACCGCACATTCGCAATTAGTATTAATGTTCTGGCATTAATAGAAGTGAGCGTAAGCTGTAGCGGATATTGGTATTTTTCGTAAATCTCGGACAAGAGCTGCATCATCTTTTCTATGCTTGTTTTTTCAGCATTGCAGCAGGCATTAATCCATCTAAATTTAGTAGCAAAGTCATCCGCAAACCGAATATGCTCCACCTCTTCAAGATCGGTCATTACCTTCAAGGGTTGGTCTGTGGGATTTCCCTTTTGCAGATCAATGGCAGACTTAAGATTCTCAAAAATAGCCAAGGGCCTAATCCTCCTATGTATGAACTTGATCAGCCTAAACTTTGCATCATCTACAAATACAAGTTTATACCTGGATAGACGCCTTTTGCAGATTCTCCGGATCGTCTTTTTTCTGGCCCTAACTATTGCTTTCGAAGAACTTATTGCTCCGCTTAGCACCCATGCACCTAGTTGTTTTGTATCCCGATTCGTGACCCGTCCCGGATTGGCGATGTGGATAGTGCTATTGACATACTGTTTCAGTCTTAACTCTCTGACAAGATCCACCAGAACTCCTAAATCATCTTTGTTTTTGACAGACAGGATTAGCATACAAAAGTGTGCTGGCTTAGGCTGCAGCGCTATGGTCATTTCATGAACAATCCCGAAGTTGGACTGACTAAACAGACCCTTTAAATCGGGACCTATTCCCTGATCAAAAACATTCCGATTCTCCTTAAAACACCCGAAGCCTGTCGCAATATTCTTCCCGTTTGCTAGTAGCACTTTTAGAGAAAGTATGGACTCATATCTGTTTCCATAATCCGTATGCCCAAAGCCTCTTTCTAAGAAATTACCAACAATACTAGTGTGAGCGGGAGCACCGGTCACATCCAGTTGCAGCCTGGAATTATGCTTAGCAAGATATTCAGCAAGCATACCCTGGGTTACACCTGGTTGAATCCTGGCATAGGCTAAATCCTCATTGACTTCGAGGATTTTATTCATTCTTGACAAGTCTACAATTGTCTGCCCTTCTCCTGTTCCCTGAGCGGAACCGTAGCCCCAATTTCTGCCGGTGCAAACCACATGAAGTTCCAGGAGCTTTTCTTTTGCCTCAGCTACAATTCCATGTAATTCATGAAATGTGCTAGGAAACAGCACCTGATCAGGGAGGCAAACAGATCCATCAAGACTACCGGCATAGTCACTGATGACTTTCGAACTTTTGCTGATTACCTGATCACTCATGCTATATCAATTCTTTATCAAAGTGATGAGCGGCACTCTCGGCAGGAACTCCCACAGGTGGTTTTTGCTTTGGGGCAAACAAATAGCGCTTCGACAAATCAAACCCCTCCGTATTATGCATATCAGACAGAATGATGTCCACTGCTTTCAATTTCCTGGAATCCGGGTGCATGAGGTTCGTGTACATAAGGCAAACAGGTGCGTTGTTAAGTGAGGCATAGTCCTTCACTTCTCCCAACTTCTGAAAGTTGTACATCCTGTTGTATAAGGCTGAAGATTTCGGATTTAATCCAATGACAAAGGAATTGTGATCTCGCTGACAGCCATATTGCCCAAGGATTTTGATCATCGATAAAAGACCTCTAAATGAACCCTTGCCTTTGCGTGAAGCTATGAGGCCGACTTCGACTAACTTTTCGTCACGGTTTCTGATTTCGTTCAGTTCCTCAGCATAATACTCATCAAGTGGAAGACCATTTTCCGAATCCAAGACCGCTGAGGCCGTGCTTACTACCTCGTTTCCGATTTTGGCAAACAGCACAAGTGAGTTAACATCCTTATAATGAGAAAAACTCCATACTTTCTCCCGGTTTTCTTCAATAAAACCCTCGCGCAGATAATTTTCGTAGACCAGGTTCCAGGCCTGCTTATATCAACTTCGTGATAAGAGGAAACATTTGATTCGGTCCATACAACGCTGCCTATTGCAAAGTCAGCCACCAGCTGCAAATCTGTAAGCTCTTCAAATCCGACGTTCTCGAGATTCCTGTAAATGGTCTCGGTGGTGCAATCTGCGGAGTGATGATAGGACTGCCAAAGGTCGGAAATATCGAAATTACCTTCCGAGGTTTGAGCTTGGGAGCTTATCGATAAAGCAATGGCTAAAATAATATTCAAAATACTTAAAAGTCGTCTCATGAAAACGGTTTTCGGCTATTGAACAAGTCAGGAAGATTCGCTGTTGCGGACATGCAATATAATAAGAGACTCTCACATATTATTCGACAACTCATTGCTCCTTGGTGATTATCGCAAAATGCACTAGCTTAGAGAGATAAAACCCTAAAAACTGACCCTAAACCCTCTCCCATGAATCAACTCAAAATCTTTTGTATTGCACTGCTGCTCCCCCTTCAGTTGTTGGCACAATTTCAAATCGACACAAGATTGCTGACTATAGCACCCCATGATTTCGATATCAAGATGGTCATTGACCTCGATCAGGATGGACTATTGGACATTGTCAGCGCCCGCGGCTGGTATCCAGGTGTAGCCGATGGGGAGTTTGCAGACTTTACAGAGGCCTGGGATCAGAGCTACGTCTTTTTCCAAATCTACGCATCGGATATCGACCTCGATGGAGACATAGATTTGATCGGCAAGCTGGATCAGTTCAATGAAGTATTATTATACAACAATGGCTCGCAACAATTCACCATCTCCGTTCTGGATCATCAAGGCATAGAGGAATTGAATGACCTGGATGGAGACGGAGCAGCAGATGCTTTGTACTTTAACGCCGATCAAGTATGGTATCGCAAAAATACATCTGGAACATTCAACGACAGCATACCAATAGTCACCAATCAATGGGATGGCATAAGCTATGTTCGACTGGCAGATATGGACAATGATACCGACATGGATTTGTTTGTGCTGCATGCAGACGAGACTCATTTTGCAACTGTCTTTTACAATGCTAACGGAAGCTTCGATGAGCATTTTTCCTTTGAGAAAGATGCGGAAAACCCCATGGTAGATTACTGGCAACACTTTAGCGCAAGACCTGTGATTACGGAAGGAGACCTCCCCTCTCTGCTCTACTTTGGAAGCAGTGACGAACATGGATTTTCAGTGAGCCTCAGACGAGGAATCGGCGACGGACAATTTGCGGATCCAGAGCTGATCATGCTCAATGAAGCAAGCGGCTGCTTATATAGCTACTTGTCTGTCAATGCGCATACGGCCAATGTGCTCGGAGATGCAGCGGATGAAATTTTGAGCTTTACGGATACAAACATAATGATCTGGAAGTACGATGAGTCTGGCGGGTATCAACTTATAGAAACCTTGCAGCACAGCACTGATTGTAGCCTGATCCAAACCTTCCAGTTGGATCAGGATCATTATGACGAAATGCTGAGCTACGATTATTGGAGTGCGAGCAGTTCAGCCCTAAACTTCAATGATTCTGCACAAATGGAAGAAAAAGTAATCTACCAGCAGTTTTGCGGATATCTCTCCGATCCCGAAGTGTTCGACTTTGATCTGGATGGAGATGGAGATATCATTTTTCATTGCGAGAACTCCGGATTTGCCTGGTTAGAAAATCTGGGCGGCTACTTCGCCGAAGCCCGTCGGCTGACCAATGTTAGTCGCAGTACCGAGGGCCTGATTGTTGATACGGACAATGATGGAATCATGGAATTCTATCTGCAGGGTTACGAAGGAATCTTCCGTTATGAAAGGAACGATGAGGGAAATCTGGAACTCGTCTCACAAATCTCGTCAAATGGTTTGCCGGGCAGAGAGTTCAGCAGTTCCGATGTAGATGGCGATGGAGACCTCGACTTTTTGTCTTTCGACACTTTTCAGGCGCAAGCAATGATCAACGATGGAAATGGCAATTTCTCGCCAATGGAAAACATTTTCGAGGACATCCAGAATTATGAAGGTCCGAGATATCAAGTAATGAAAGATTGGGATCAGGACGGAGATGATGATTTTGTCTTCAGTTCAGAGTACACCTTGTACTGGAAGGAAAACCTCGGCGATGGCGAATATGAAGCCATTGCTCTGATTGGCTCCATTGCCGACATCCGATTCACGTTGATTGATCTTGATGGCGATGGAGATTTGGATGTCATGGACCACTTAGACTGCAGCACTTTGCAGTCCGATTGCTGGTTGAGTCTCAGATTGTGGGAGGACAACCAGCTAAACATGCATCAATACTTTCCGGATGCTCAGGTCGATTATTATGGCCAGGAATCGCTATGCGAATATACCAACACCGAAAGCTCAGAGACTGATCTGTTGATTCACGGCATGCAGCTTATTAACGATGGCACTGGCAACTATGAGATCCAGTTTTTTGAGGAGGTAGGATACAAATATGTAAATGCCGGACCGCTTATCTCTTCCGTACAAGATATCATTGCACACAATTCCGGTAGCATTCGGTTGCTAACCGATGAGGCTCCAAATGCTACACCGGAAGTCATTCGAAAGCTTGCTGTTTATCCCAATCCCGCGCAAAACATTCTTCATGTTGAGCATCCAGGTGTGCAAAGTCAAGACTTGCTAATTTACGATAGCGTCGGCCGTTTGCTTCAGCACCAAGTTAGCCCAGAGCAAGGCAACCAGATTGATCTGAGCGGATTTAGCAATGGACTGTATTTTCTGGAATTAAAAGACAAAGGAGCGGTTTATCGGACTTCGTTTGTTGTTTGTCGATAGACAAATTATAAGGGCGTATCCCTCCATTCGCTACAGTCGCTATTGCTCCTTTCGCTCATTCCGGGCCGGGCTATCCGCTAATACTCACCTTGTGGCTAGCGGTTCGGGAATTGCTGTAGCGGGTCTCTCCTATCGTCGAGCCCCGCTACAGCATCCCTCACACGCTATCCCCGGCGGCTCGTTCCGCTTCTATCCCTTACGCAGCTCGTAGCTTGCCAGATTTGCCCGTCCAAGCCATATTCCCTTATCTCACTGCCAAGCGAAGGAGGATTTATCCTGAGCTAAGCACAGAGTAGTCCTTTGATATGATAAACAGACAGACTCTCGCACAAACCGTAAATGCAACACTATTGCATTTTCAGCCCAAAAGCCTATATTTGCCATTATTATCATAATCTCGGACGCAAACCTGAGATAAAATCCTAACAAATTTCAAACATGAAAAACATTAAGTTCTTTTATCTATTTGCTCTTGCAGCATTTGGACTAGGTCTAATCGGCTGCAGTGATGACGATGATGACACAAACACCATTACCATTACGATCGACGAGCCAGTAGATGGAGAGACAATTGCTGACTGTGCGCAGGTGCAAGTGCATGTCGACGCGGTGGCCAGTGATGAAAATCATGAACTGATTGTTGTCTTGCATCCTGAGGGAAATGTGTCAGACAAGATTATTGACTACGAAGAGCATACACACGATAAGGAGGCTCATTTTGAGCAGGAAGTGGATTTATGCAGCTATGCGGCTGGCACCTGCTTTCACCTGGAGGTTGAAGCTTGCCTGGACCATGATTGTGCTGAGAAAGAGACGGCAGAAGCAGAGTTTTGTCTGCAATAGGTTTCCGGTTGTTTTCAGCCTTTTCTTAGATACAACTCCGACATTGAAATTCAAAATTCCAAAGTTTTATGGAGAGATAAAGCCACCTAAAGCTCTGTTTATCAGAATATCAGGGAGAATCTGGCTTTGAAATTTGAAGCTGAGTGACCTCCGCTACAGGAGGTCGCTCACAGCTGCCTACCAACTTCCATTAAATCTCAGCTGAAGACTGAGAATGAAATTTCTGCCCTGCTCAGGCACATTTATGATTCGGTATCGACTTAGATGTGCCAGGTATTCGGTGTCAAAAATATTTTGCACTTGAAACTTGACATTCAGTTCTTGTTTTGCGAACATGAAGCTGGACCCTAGCCCCAAATCCCACAAATGATAAGCGGGAGTTGCCTGCTCCGAACGATCAATTCTCGAACTTCCTGAAGCTTCGAAATGATGTTGATGTGAAATTTCCAGGTAGGGTTCTTCAATCCAGGACTTATCGAAAGGAGAAAAACTAAGATCTGTTTTTATCGACGGCTGTGGCGTAAAAGGCAATGCCAAATTTGTCTTAGGGTTGTAGCTTTGAACAAACTCGGCAGTTTGGCTGAACCGCAACTGCGATAGCAGCTCATAATCCCACTGCAATTCAAAACCTGTATAAACTGCATCGTCTTGTCGATATTGAAATATCTGTCCAGCTTCCGGGAGCGGTGAAAAGCGCGCCGGGAAAGTTGGCCCTAAGTATATGTAATTGTCAAAATAATTGAAGTAGGTCGAAAAGCTACCCGTGAATTTCTCGTATTCCCAATAGGTCCCAAGATCAAATTGATAACCGTGCTCGGAACCGAGACCTGCAGTACCTACTTCATGTCGGAAAGTACCGTGATGTATACCGTTCGAGACCGTTTCCGCCGGATAGGGAACCCGGAAGCTCTTGCCAAAATTAGCCTTAAGTGTCCACCTGTGTTCGGCAAAATTTAGGTTTGTCCCAATGGAAGCCGACCAGTTCAAAAAGAGATCGTCTGTAACATTGGAAACCAGAGAATCAATCACAGTTTCATTGCTATCCCAGATGTACTGTCGGAAGTAGTCCGTGTCATTTTGGCCCAGATCGAGCCTCAGCCCGCCATTAATCAACCAATGTTCGCTTAGCTCTTTTTCCGATATAGAATAAACGCCACCGCGAAAAGTCCGAAAATCTGGCAATAGATACTCAAATCCGGCACGCTCATTCTTTTGCCATTGAGCGTTGAAGCCGAGTATATTTTTCCAACCTGAATTCAAATGATGCTCATAATGCGAGGAAATGCTAAAAGTTTCCAAAAGCAGCTCGATACCCAGCTTATCGTTAGGATCTTCCAGCTGAGACAAGGGGATGCTGTGAAACTCCGGTTCCGAAAACTCGCGACGCAGGTTGCGTTGCAGACCTACATCAATGACTAAATGATTGCTGCCGAAAAAGAATACCTGATTCAGGGAGATTCGATAATGATCTACTTCTTGTCGAGGCACGTCCAGATCGCGATAATTACCATCATCGCTTAGGGCATAGGAACGCGGAATACCGACAGCTCCGCTAAACAAGCCCGCTTCAAGCGCATAATGACTGTATAACAACCTGGTAATACCCCAAGGCTTATTGATACCGCAGGAAAGACTGATATTAGACTCCCTGCCAGCCGTGTTCTTGAGTCTATTGTTTACAATAGGCAATTCGAATCCATTGTAGTTAAACAAGGTGCTCGGTACCTGATAGTCGGCAAAGTCTTGCAATGAGTACCGAACACTGGCGAACCAATCATTCAGGTTGAAGGCAACTTTAGCAGATCCACCTCTGTGATCATTGTTAGATTTAGTAAGGCCAAGAATGCTCCCCTCGATACTGTTGCGCGGAAGAATCTTGTCAGGCATAATATTAATTACTCCTCCTAGTCCATCCGAGCCATATTGCAATGAACCAGGCCCTTTGATAATTTCCACGCTTTGCACATCGAACTGATCAATTTCCAGACCGTGATCACTGCCCCATTGCTGGCTTTCTTGTTTGATACCCTGGTGATTGACAATTATACGATTGGAGGACAGACCTCTAATCACAGGCTTTGAAATTCCAACGCCTACATTGATAGCACTGATGCCTGGAAGTTTCTCGATGGATTTGGCGAATGTCCCAGTAAGGTGCTTATGTATGAAATCCTCGTGGAGATGGTCTGCTTGCAAGGTCTCTTCCTGCTTCGCATGCTCTTCTGAGATGATGATCGTCTCCAATACTAGATCATCCGGTTGCAGGATGATTTTGATCTCTTTTGGTTTGGCATTTCTGAAATTAATCGTGCTGGTGTCTGATCGGTAGCCAATGTAGGAAGCCACCACCCTATATGTCCCCTTCGGAAGATTTTCGAAGGTAAAACGGCCTTTGTCGTCCGTTACATCCAGCAAAGTATCGGGATATAGCACCACATTTGCCGCAGGAAGTGGCATTTTGTCTTCATCGAGAACCACACCGCCAATTTGCCCTCGCAAACTGGGATAAGAAAACAGAAACATCAGTATAATGCAGGAAAGGGGGAGTCTCATCGGGTAGTCTGATAATGATCGCTCGGTCTTTTGAAGCGAAAATGCCTCGTTCATTGAGCCTATCTTATGCGACAAAGATAATGCAACTTAGGTGCATTAAAAGAAATTTAGGATATATTTGCAACGAGGTTGCAAAACCGTTCATGCGGCCCCTAGTGCTGCGTAAACAAAGTTCGTGACACCTTTTAGGAGCTTATCTTTTTGT
>JAHDEE010000228.1:7695-9727 GCA_020629005.1 Chitinophagales bacterium | reverse complement strand
TGACAAAAAGATAAGCTCCTCAAAGGTGTTACGAATTTTGTTTATGCAGCACTAGTGCTGCCATAGCGATGGTGCATTGTAAATGTCTAACTATAGCTGCGCCATGAAGCAAGATGCGCAAGCCAGGAGCATTCATTCGTTCCTGCAAGCTGCAAGCTGATCTATTCCTATGGGTTTAGGAAGTCGAAGCTATGTCTTATAGGGATCAGATATAATGCATCATAAAGCCTAATGTGACAGTTCTAAGCAAAAAAATATAATAGAAAGAAACAAGCCAAATAGATGCTTATATTTAAGCGTACAAAAAAAGGCGACCCGCAGGCCGCCTTGAATGTTTTCACAACGGAATAATCCTTATTGGCTTTTTGTAGGCAATTTTTAGCGACTTTTTCACTGTAAGGAAACTGAGTGCATATGCTTATGATGACAGTGGCTTTGCTATGTTTGTAGGTGATTGTATCTGAATAGACAATTAATAATCGATTTTCAATGAACCTAAACAGCAGTAGTGCAAGATAATATCGTAGTTGAAATTGGACGCTTGTTCGATAGTCCTGAAACACCTGAGTATAGGATCTACAGTCAAAATCCTTTCCCTGGAAAGAGCTTTAAGGCTTTGATGCTGGTTTTTGAAGTATCCGAGTTGCAGCAAGGCTTTTTGGGTAAATACAGCAAATTGGACATTGAAATATTTAGTGAAAAGAATGCACATAAATTGGCCTACCGTAAGGGGGCTGCCAGAGGTGGGGATGTGACTTTTACGACGAAGATGGGTGATGTAGAGAAGAAGTTTAATACCTTTTTCCCTGGACAGTTGGACAAAGTGATCAAGTTTGCTGCGAGCGAGCAATTGAACGAAGAAGAGAAAGTTCTAGTATCACTACGTGAAGCAATAGTGCAGAGTGCGGAGAATATTAAGCTTCAGCTCTCAGAGGCAATTGCCAAGATGAGCAAGGTAGATGCGCAAAGTTGTGTTTTCAGTTTACGAATTGAGAGTCAACTTGGGATTCGGTACCTTGAAGATTGGGAAGTGATTAAGAGAATGATTGTGTATGCTGGTACTGAGGGTAAATCTAATAAGTACGGAAAATTTTCGGAGGGTAGTAATGCGGTGTGTAGCATTTGTTTAGAACAAAAGGACAAAGTCCATGGTTTTGGTTCTCCCTTAAAGTCATCTACAGTAGATAAGAGAGGATTAGTTAGCGGTTTCTTTTTACAGAAAAACAACTGGAAGAATTATCCTATTTGCTCGGCTTGTGCTCGTAGTTTTGAAGTCGGTCAGCTGCATGTTTTCCAAGAGCTCCGAAAGTCATTCTACGGTGCACAGTATTTCATGATACCTTCTTTGCTGAGGAGTAGTAATGAGGCATTGCTTCGAAAAGCTTTGGCTACTATTGCTGATGCAAATGTGACTTATGCTGCTGCGCAACGCTATGTCAGTCTAGAGTCATTCTTGTTGAAGCGATTGGGTGGTTTGACCGCAAAGGGTGATGAGCTATTGTTTACCATGCTATTCTATGAGGAGAATAGCACTACAAAGGCTCTCAAAATCAAACTGCATTTGGAGAATATCCGTGTCACAAGGTTTAGATTCTTGTTTTCCGAAATACTGGATATAATGAAAGTGCGAGATTCGCTTTATCCATACAAAGCGGACGCAGAGCCAGTGGAGTTTTCCTTTTCCTGGGTGAAGGTTTTTTTCGACGACAGCTTTCTCTCTGTCGTCAATTCCATCTTCACAGGCAAAAAACTGAGTGAAGGTTTCTTCTTCAGCAGTTGCATGGCAAAAGTTCGGGAAGTTTATAAGCTGAAGGGGCTGGAAAAGGTCTTGAAGTTTGTCTTTAGATATCATACACATTATTTGGGCAAAAAAATTAAAGTTCACACCAGTATTGTCTATATGGCCTTGCAAATCTGGAAATACTTTGAACGCGTGGGCATAATTGGAAATCGAGATGAAAAAGCGGAAATCAAAAGAGCTTTAATCAAAAAAGAAGGTACTATGGATAAAAAGGGATTTGATATTCAACTT
>JAHDEE010000228.1:0-7595 GCA_020629005.1 Chitinophagales bacterium | reverse complement strand
AGCTTTAATCAAAAAAGAAGGTACTATGGATAAAAAGGGATTTGATATTCAACTTCTAGAAGAATTTTTCAATGAACATGCTGGGATGTTTGGTCTTGGAGAAGAGTCTGTGAGGCCTGGTGTGTTTTCACTCGGTGTGCTCGTTCGGCAAGTGTTCAATCAGCAAGCAAGAGCACTTGAGGGGGCAACTCCTTTCGACAAGAAACTCCAGGGCTTCAATCTGGATGCCCGGAAACTTAGGATCATTTACAAAGATGCAATTGATAAGCTAAACAAGTACACAAGTGTTCATGCCTATCAAGAACTTAAGGCATTTGTGAATGACCATTTTTTCTTAACAAACCATTTGTTGGATCGGGTGCCCAATGATGAGTTGTCCTTTTACTTTGTAGCTGGGCTTGAGTACGGCAATCGATTTAAATCAAACACAAATAACGACAATGAGCAAGATACTGCAGAATAGAACTGAGATATTGTTTCTATATGAAATAGAAAATGCAAATCCCAACGGCGATCCCTTGGATGAAAACCGACCGAGATTCGATCATGAAGATAGTACAGCGATCGTCTCCGATGTCCGTTTGAAGCGGACGATTCGGGACTATTGGTACGAGTATCGGGGCTACAATGGTCAAGCAGATAAGGATATCTTCGTAAGGGAAACCCGTACGGAAGAGAAAGATAAAAGCTATGTGAATGATGGTAAGACTCGGACACAGCAATTCAAAAAGGATGCAAAAACAAGCAAGGAGGATCATAAGGCAAGCATCATAGAGCGCTGCATCGATATTAGAGTATTCGGTGCTGTACTGCCGATGGCAAACGATTCTATTACCTTGACAGGGCCAACCCAGTTTCAGATGGGAAGATCTTTGAATCGGACAAACATCGTAGAAGAACAAGGAACGGGAGCATTCGCCTCTGGAGCCAAGAAGATGCAGGCCTCATTTCGTACAGAGTACAAGTTGCCCTATGCGATCATAGGCTTCAATGGAATCATCAACGAGAATGCAGCTCAGTATAGTCGGATGACTGAATCTGATCGAGACCTATTGTTGGAAGGCATCTGGGATGGCACCAAAAACCTCATCTCTCGTTCGAAGTTTGGGCAATCACCTTTGTTTCTACTGACGATCACATACAAAGAGCCTTTTTATATCGGAAATCTGAGACAGCGGCTGGAGCTGATCACTGAGGCGGAGGAAAAGATCCGTAGTACTGCGGATTACCAGCTTGACTGTTCTGCTGTCTTCGATCAAATTGAGAAATATAAGGATAAGATAGCGCATGTATCGCTCAATATCGATAGTCGATTGGAGTGCCTTGTCAATGGAGGTCCAATTTCGGATCAAGATCTGACTATAACAATTGTTTAGCCTATGTCCAAATTGTTGATTTTTGAGTTGAAAGGAGAGTACGGGCATTTTCGGAAGTTCAATACTACATCTTCGCCATTGACTTATGCTATTCCGACCAGAACAGCTTTGGCAGGAATTCTAGGAGCAGTTTTGGGAATTGAGAGGGAAACAGGCCCCGGAATTTACAGCAAAGATGCAGTATCGGTCAATGAGTTGTTTGGTTCAGATCGCTGTAGTTTCGCAATTCAGATTCTACGACCAGTTTCGAAAACTAGAGTCGCCTTCAATCTCGTTAATACGGCAAAGTCCTTCTTTAACATCGAAAATCGCACGCAGATTCAGTATGAGCTGCTCAAGAACCCTGCTTATCGGATTTTTCTGAATCATGATGACCTGTCAGTGCATAATGAGTTACTGCAGCGTTTGCAGGAGCGCAACCATCATTTTACACCCTATTTGGGATTGGCACAGTTTACGGCAAGTATTGAGGCTTGCTGTGAGCATCCTTATGAAAAGATAGAATTGAACAAAGCCCATATTCGCTGCAGTTCTGTGGTTAACTTATCTATGCTCCAACATGAGCAAGCTGTAAGATTTGGTGATGGACGATATTCAATTGATACAATGCCGATGGTAATGGACAGGAACCGCCTTGTTAGTGTTTACTCAGATGTGATGTGTGAATTGCGTGGTGGGGAGATCGAAGTGGCTGTATCAAAGTATGTGAAAACAAGCTTTGGAAACATTGTTTACTTATGAGAGTGGTTCTTTCCCATCCAGAAACCAGGTTGATAGACCATTTGTCGATAGTGGCGAGAGACTGTGGTTTTCGCTTTCAGGCAGCAGCCGAAAACTGCGATCTAGCTTCACAGCTACTCTTTGATATTGGATACATTGTAGGGGCCGTACATGACATCGGAAAGGCAACAGGCCATTTTCAAGAGTACATAAGATCCGGTGGTGAAATCATAAAACACCCCAAGCATCATGCACCCATTTCAGCTTTTGTTGGGAAATTTGTGTTTGAACAGTATCTGGAATCGTGCGATCTTTTGTCTTATGATGCAGAGCTGCTCGGCTACTTCGTGTTTACTGCCATAAAGCGTCATCATGGCAGATTGCTGAACTTTGAAAGTGAGATTGTCGAGTTATATACTCTGGAAAGTGACCTGATGTATCAGCTGAAGGATATATGGGAACCTGAGGTCAATGACATGATGGATCAATTGTTGGATCCTTTGGGGATTTCCTTTGAATGGAGAAAGTTCCAAAACTATCTGGGTTCATTTGTTGACATCTGCAATGCGCATGCAGAGTTTGCCTATGGAACTTTTGAAGACAAGCTGATTGAAGCTCAACAGCAAGACCAGGTTAAGTACTTTTATCTGCATCAAGCCTTGTTTTCTTCGCTCTTGATGTCTGACAAGTCTGATGTAATACTAAACCTGAAGATAGATGATCAAAGGATCGAATCCGGGCTGATTGAGCAATATCGGATCCAATGTGGCTTTGAAAAACCAAGTTCAGAGATTAACCGAATGAAGAATCAGGCATATGCCAATGTGTTGAATTCGCTTTCGTCAAACTTTTCAATTGATCAGCATTTGTATTCCATAACCTTGCCGACTGGTTTGGGGAAGACAATTACCTCCTTTGCAGCTGCTTTAGCAATAAAGGAAGCAATTGGGGAAAGTTGTACGCGAATAGTAATCTGTATTCCCTTTACTTCTATCATCGATCAAAACTTCACAGTTTTTGAAGACATCATGGCTCAGCCTTCTACAGAACTTTTGTTGAAGCATCATCATCTGGCAGACCCGAGATACAAATTGAGTGATGATTCAGTGGATCAGCCTACACAGGATGAAAGCAAATTCTTGATTGAAACATGGCAGTCGCAGGTGATCGTGACAACATTTGTGCAGTTCCTGGAAACAATCTTTAGTAATGATAAATCTAAGCTGCTGAAGTTTGCCAACTTATGCAACACGGTAGTGTTATTCGATGAGGTACAGCAAATACCCTATCCGCTATGGAATTTGATTCGGGCGAGTTTACAGGTGCTTGGGGATAAATTTGGGGGATACTTCATCCTGATGTCCGCAACACAGCCCCTAATTTTTGACCCCGAATCTGAAATTGTAGAATTAGTGCCACAATATAAACGGTATTTTCAGTTTTTCAATCGCACTAGGATCATCAATTGTTCCAAATCCCTAGTCAGCCTCGAAGACTTCTGCATGCTAGTAGCAGACTACCATGGACAATATCCTGAAAAGTCAATTCTGGTCATTCTCAATACCAAGAGCCATACCTTGGAATGCTTCAAAAAGCTCAGCGAAATGATCCCCGAATCTTCTGCTGACTTGTACTTTTTGTCGACATTGATCACCCCTTTTGAGCGTAAGCGTATCATACAAGAGCTGAAGTCAGATGATTCGAATTCCAAAGTGATTGTATCCACGCAGTTGATTGAAGCAGGAGTCGATATCTCGGTGGATACTGTCTTTAGGAATATAGCTCCCATTGATTCTTTAATACAGGCTGCAGGTAGAGCAAATAGGTATTCAGAAAGCCCACAGGTAGGTGAAGTTTATGTGTACCGAATTCAAGAACTGGAAAAGGCAAGTTCGCTTATTTATGGCTCAGATTTAATTCAAAAGTCAATGAATGCACTCAGTCAATTTGACGTGATTTTGGAAAAGGACTATTTAGATTTGATTGCTGGTTATTTCGCGGAAGTGAGAATGCAAGCCGATAACTCAGATTCGGGGATGCTTGAAAGTTTGAGACGATTAGAGTTTGGAACGGTAGGACAGTTTAAGTTCATTGAACAGCAGGAAACGGAATCTGTCTTTGTCATGCTTAACGAGCAGTCTAAAACAGTGTGGCATAAGTATTCTCAGCTATGTCAAAAGCGGGAAGTGAGTCATTTTGAGCGGAAGAAAGAATTCTCACAGTTCAAAAGTGTTTTTTATGATTACGTGATCAATGTGCCAGTTAGATACGATGAAAGTGCGATCAAATTCGATAGTGAACCTCAACATAATTTCTACCTTTCTGACATGGACAGTCCTTCCGAACACTACCATTATGAAGAGGGTAACTATCGGGCTAATTGGGGCTATACACGTGAGGGTAATGATACAATTTTTTTCTAGAATGCTACAACAGACGATTATACAGTTTCCCGAAATTCGCTTGAGCCATAGAGATGGTCGCAAGCTTCGCGGATACTTTGCGAGAGTATTCGGATCTGAGTCAGATTTATTTCATAACCATGATGGCAGCGGCAGAAGCATTTATCGGTACCCACATATTCAATATAAGATTATTCAAGGTAGTCCAACAGTGATCGGTATTGCAGATGGTGCACTATTATTGCGTGAGCGCTTTACACGGGTTGATCGGCTTGAGATCGGATCAAAGACCTTTAGCGTCGAGGCGAAGAATCTTTCTAATCAACAACATGATTTCAGTTGGTCGAGCTGCGAGTTGAGTTATCATTTCACCAGTCCATGGCTAGCTCTAAATCAAGAGAATTATCGCTTGTACAGAGCATTGGATTTTGTGCAAAAGCGAAAACGTTTGGAGCAGATATTGATAGGCAACATTATAAGTGTTGCGAAGTCAGTGCAGTTTCAAATCTCCGGCCCACTTAAGGTGATAGTAAATGTCACGGAGGTGCCAGTGAGTTTTAAAGGCAGAAAAATGATTGGTTTTAAAGGCACATTCAGTACAAACATCGCTCTTCCTAACCTAATTGGTCTTGGCAAATCTGTTTCTAGAGGATTTGGAACCATTGTTTCGAATAAAAACCGATGAAATGCAGCTACACTTAGATACGTATGGAGCCTATCTTCATGTGAGAGAAGAACTCTTTGAAATTGTCTACAAAGATGAGCAGTCAGGCAAAAAGCAAAAGAAGCAGATTTCAGCCAAAAAGATCAAAAGCATTTGGATGGGAGAGGGCACGGCCCTGTCTTCCAATGCAGTCAGATTGGCCCTTGAGAATAATGTAGACATTGTCTTCCTTGACTTCTCAGGATCTCCGTTGGGACGTGTGTGGCATAGCAAGCTTGGAAGTACCACACTCATTCGGAAAAAGCAGCTTATGGCAAGTATGGGAGAGCAAGCGACTGCTTTTACAAAGCAATGGATAATGGAAAAAATGGAGAACCAGGCACTGTTTCTAATTAGTTTGGGGAAGCATCGTAAGCGATCAAAACTACTGATTGAGGAACGGGTGGCGAAGATTCGTAGATTGAGGGAGCTCGTCGGATACCAGGAAGATGGTTCCCTGGCAGACTTAGCAGAGTCGATTCGTGGTAGGGAAGGAACCGCCAGCCGCTTGTATTTTCAGACACTGAGTCGACTTTTGCCGGAACAGCATCGATTTGAAGGACGGAGTTTTCGTCCAGCGAAGGACGCATTTAATGCATTCTTGAATTATGTCTACGGTATCCTCTATTCGCGAACTGAGAAGGCACTAGTTTTGTCAGGTATTGATCCCTTTGTTGGCTTTTTCCATCGTGATGACTATAATCACAAGAGTATGGTGATGGACTTTATTGAACCATTTCGCATTTTTGGGGATCGGGTTGTGTTTAAACTTTTCAGTGGTAAACGTATTAACAAATCTCACTACACAATTATCTCTTCTGGAGTAAGATTGGAGAAGGAAGGGAAAAAAATGTTGGTTGACTCATTTAACAAACATATGGAAACAGAGAAGATTCGGTATAGGAATCGAAACCAGGTTAGATCAAACGTTATGTTGCTGAGAGCGCATGAATTTGCCCAGTCCTTGTTAAAGGAGGAGCTATGATTGTTTGGGTGTTATATGATGTTAGTAGTGATCCTCATCGATATAGGATAGCGAAGTACTGTAAGCAAGCTGGCCTCTACAGGGTGCAGTATTCTGTATTTCTTGGAACGGTGAGTAAGAACGAAATGGATTCCCTTGCACTTCAAATTGCAGATGAAATTGACGAAGATTTGGATCGGGTATATATTTTTCAGATGAGCAAGTCAGAGCTGAAGAATAGTGTGTTGCTTGGTCAGGCTTTCAATAAGGACTTGGTAACTGATGATATCATGGCATTGTTTTTCTAGATATGAAAATCTCAATCACCCCTTCTCACATAATTCAGTATTTATATTGCCCAAGGTTTACCTACTTTGAACATCTACTAAAGGTTCCTCAATTTGAAGGGAAGCGATTCAAGGTGACAAAAGGAAGGGAGGTGCATGCTCAACGAGGTGAGCAGAATGTGGCTTATTTGAGAAAGCGTTTAGGGGTACAGAAGAAGTTGATTAATCAATACTTGACAAATGACGTGTTGCGGGGTGAAGTTGATGAGATACTTTTTTTGCAGGAAGGCACTGCAGCTCCGCTAGATTATAAGTTTGCTAAATATGAAGGTCGGATTTATGATACCTATCGGACGCAGCTGCATTGTTACGCTTGGCTAATTGAGGCAAATTTTGATTTACAAGTGTCGAAAAGCTATCTTGTGTACACACGTAGCCGAAACAAGGTAATTCAAATCGACATAGAAAGAGGAGATTTAGAGAGGATTGAAGAAGTGGTCTGCCAGATTGGTAGTCTTCTACAAACACAGCTAATTCCGAAGGCCACTAGGTCAAAGAAGCGGTGTTTGGATTGCACTTATCGCAATATTTGTCCTCGGTAGAAGCCCAATTTATTCGCTGGCATCAGAAATGTCCAAATAAATAGTTGATTGTCAATGCTTTGCTAACTCGGAAAACATTGAAATTAGACTGAAAATGATGCTCTTTGACATCTTGATACAATAAAAATACTGTAGGGGAAATTGGTTTAAATGGCTGACTTTGAGTTTTTTATGAGGGGCGACGGCTTCCTAACCAGCATCCACGATAACAAGGATTGAAACTGAAGACGAACTAATTCCAATTGAAGTTAAGAATCTGCTTCCTAACCAGCATCCACGATAACAAGGATTGAAACAGGTGGAGAGAGGAATGATCAGAGATCCGGAAGACTCTTCCTAACCAGCATCCACGATAACAAGGATTGAAACATCCGGTTATTCTGCAAGGTGAAGAGGTGCCATGTACTTCCTAACCAGCATCCACGATAACAAGGATTGAAACATGATGGTAGATAGATCCATGATTCACGCATTGCCAAGTCTTCCTAACCAGCATCCACGATAACAAGGATTGAAACGGCTAAGTGTCGTATCCCATTGG
>JAHDEE010000227.1 GCA_020629005.1 Chitinophagales bacterium | reverse complement strand
CCTGAAAAGTTGTAAGGTTTCCACGTCATAAAGCAGAAGGTCCGTCCTGCCATCCATAAGCGAAGTCCTGATCACCATCCTGATCAAGATCGCCACATTCTAGCAAGTCGGCATAAGCACCTGTATGAAGCCAGTTTGGCTGACCGAAGGTACCCATTTCATTTTCGAGCCAGAAATTTTGTAACTGCTGGGTGTCGGGGTTTGGGCCAAATAAGAACAAGTCAGGATCACCATCGGAATCTACATCACAAAGCGTGCGAATCCAGTTGCCGGTTTGCGAACACAATTCGATATTGAAGTTTCCTACTCCATCGTTGCGCAGTAGAAATACGCTCTCCATATTGCGCGCAATCAAATCAACATCTCCATCAAGGTCAACATCTCCGGAAATCATTTCGGCAAATGTGTAGCTAGCGTCCCAAGTACATTGGACGGTGTAGCTGCCATCGTCTTCCTGTCGCAGCCAGCCCCTATCCTGAACCAGATCAATGTCCCCATCTGCATCCACATCACAAGCGTTAAGGAAGAAGACATTACTTGCGCAGGGTTCGTCGTAGATAAGTTGGCTTGGGACAAATTGTGCATGGCTACTACTATCGCAAAATAGTAAAGCAAATAGGCTAAGGGTCAATATCTTTATCTGAAAACACATTCGATAGTATTCGTTTTATTTACATTGCAATTTAGGGAAATTATGCGGCTTGCCACTTGAGTTAACTTTTGCTTTCTCCTGTTCTCACATCAAAACTATTCTCCCCCACTTTGGCTCGTCTCCATCGTCGCTAAGCCGATATACATAAAGCCCCTTGGGCAAGGCACTCAAGTCGTATTCCTGCGAACCCTGAGCGACGAGCCTATCAAGAGAAAGCTCTCCGCGAAGCGAGAATAATTGCAATTGCTTGTTTTCGCAATTGGCCCCTATACATTCCACCAGCAGATGCTGAATGTCTTGATCGAAGCGGATGCTTGCTGCGGCTTGTGCCCCTGATTCATCCGGAATAGCAGCGATGCTTGTAGGGATACCATTTCGATATACCCCATCATGCCGGGTGCCCATATAAGAGCCCCATGCAATTTCAGCAGGAACCGGCGCATCCAGTTGAATTCGACTGAGACTCAGTAGGGAAGAACTGAATGGAATGTCTTCCCTGGAATAAGCATAGACCAAATCAAGTTGTAGGTCCCCGTCGAGATCGCCGATCCAGGGGGTGCTGCTGAGATTGTAGCCCTGCTTTTCTTCCGTCAGATCCAATATCTCGTGGTTGAATATATCGTAGGCCCGTAGCTGATGAGAAACAAATCCAAGTTCAGCCACTTGACGGAAGTGGATCACCTCATCTTTTGCATCGCCATTTAAATCGCAGGCTACGAAGGAGAATAGCTCGAAGTTCTCCACCGTATCGCTAAACAGAATCTGGCCGTTGGCTCCATCAATTGCCATTCGGATGAAGGTGTCATAGTTTTCCCAGGCACCCACGGAAAAGGTGACAAAAACATCCGGTACTTCATCCGATGTGAATTGGCCAATGCACGGATTGGTGCTCAACTCTGTATCCGGAATCTGCATTTCCCAAATCACACTGTGGTCTAATCCGTCAATGGCAGAAAGGTAACCTGTGTAATTTGCTGTTACTATATCCAAATAGCCATCGAGATTGAGGTCTGCAAGACTTGGAGGGGCTATGTAACCATTGCTATCACTGCTGTGCAGGGATATGGCTGCCGCCAGACTATTGCCCATTAAGTCGGAAAGTTCTGCGGTCCATAAAGCTCCTGCAATCGTTTCGCCTCCCGAGCCAAAAATTAAGTCCAACTCACCATCCTGATCTAAATCTCTGACTAGCGGCGAAAGGTAGGTCTCTTTGCCGTCAGGCATAGCTGCACGGCAGAGCAAACTGCCATCCGCCGAACTAAGCACCAGCAAATGTCCCGGCGGACGATTAAAATCATCGGGGTCGGCAACAGTATACCCACCATTGGCACAAAGAATATCCTGCAGTCCATCCTGATCTTGATCGGGTACAAACTGTGGTGTGAAGAAATTGTACCAGGTGCTATCTGCCGGACTTTGTTCTTCTGCTGAGAAAGACCACAGCACAGTCCCATCGAGTCCCTTGATGGCGTAGAAAACGCTGCTGCGCCCACCGATGAATACATCTGGTAGCTCATCACCATCAATATCCTGAAAAATGGGAGAAGCAAAGATCTGATTCGCCGAAGCGACTTTCCACATCAATTCACCACTTTCCCCGTCAAAGGCCAGCACGCCATAGCCGCTGGCGGCATCGTCCAGCCCTGCCCCAAGTACAATGTCCAACACATCGTCCCCGTTCAGATCGGCACAACGAGCTGAGGAGCTGCTGCTAATACTGTCTACGTCAGCCTGCCAAAGCAACTCGCTTTGAGCTTGCAAGGCAGTCACCGCCATCACCATCAAAAATATGCTACCGAGGGTTTTCATAAGTCGATCTATTTCCAATCAAGATACGTATTATTGAGAGTAAGCACAGAGCACTCTACTCTCTACTCTCTACTCTCTACTCTCTACATTCTACTCTCTACCCACAAAAAAATTTCCACCAACTCAAATCTCCTTTGCGAAGCGTCTTCTTCAAGTATTGACATTTGCGTATAAAGCGAGGTGCCTTTTTTGTCAACTCGAAATTGAAGCGCTTTGGCAGTTTGCTGTAGATGCTTCTCGGAGGTTCGCATTCCTTTAGCTTGTTGCCGCTCTCGTAGGTATGGAAGTAGACCTCATGCAAGCCCAACTCTTCCTTGCAGAAGGTGATGGCAGCAGAAAGAATTGCCTCGTCCCAAATCTTGTGGTACGGCTTGATAACCTGCTCAGAATACTCGGCAAAGCTCTCTGGGGTGCCAGCGATGGAGTTGAAAATCCAATGCTTCCTGGCCTTATTCTTTTCCCTTGGCAATCGCTTCTTCAAGCTGATGACTTGGCGTAGCCAATCGTTCTGAATCTCTTCAATCAGCACCTCACCGGTATCAAAATCAAGATCGATTCTGGCCCAGGCCATCGTCAGTCTGTTTTTGGCTGCCACTGGATGCGAGCAGATTCTAAAAGGATGGTAGTCCTTTCTTCGCGGCTTGACCAGTCGATAATATTCTTTATCATGCTCCGCAGTGAAATTCAGCTGCAATACCAGACTTTGCCCAGGTCTGGTTGTTTGATAATAGCTGTCCTTTCTATGCTTCTTTTCCTTCTCGCCCCATTTGTCGATGGTAATTCCAAAGGCATGATAGGTTTCCGGGAGGAAGTTTTGCAAAGCTGTTTTCTCAAGCTGGTTGTTGGATAGACTGGCGCTTATGTGCTTTAATATCGGCTTCTGTAGTAAGAATCCAAGCTGTGATTTCTTGATAGCTGCAATGCTCGTATCGGCTTCCATGCTGTAGGACAATAATTGTAAAGCATACTTGTCCTTGAAGTAAATGAATGGAAGTTCTTCTCTGCCATAGATTCCCCTAATGAAGCGCATCGTTATTGCGTCCATGATTGGGTTTGTTAGTAAGTAAACAAGGAATTTAGCTGCCGGACACAGGTTGAAGGTCCGGGCCTTAGGAGACAATCCGGGGTACCCAATTAGGGTTTGGAAATGTGGGACTGTCTCCCAGGGAAATGCCGATATGTAGTGAAGAAGAACATAGCTCTGCGTTTATGATTCTATGAACCTGACTGCGTCGAGAAAAGTTTCCAGCAAAGCAAAAAAATAATCCGAATGTAATCCTGCAAGTGTTTGCCTTTATCCCTGGCAAAAGAAAATGCCCCGCTGCCTGAGAATCGAGGACAACGGGGCTTATGAGATGGTTGGTATGAATTAGTTTCTAGTTTCTAGTTTTTAGTTTTGATATTGGTATATATGGCAATTGTTGGTTGTGATCATAATGAGAACTAAGAACTAAGAACTAAAAACCAGCACTAATCCCTCTACTTATAAAACGAAAAAGCAAAAAAAGGTAAACAGCCTCTTCTCCTAATTTTACCAGAATTTCATATTTTTTCCAGAAGAACTGAGTGTTTACGCGGGTCTTTGGCTTGAAATTTTTTTGATAATTTTTTTTTGTTTGGCGTAACTTGCTTCTTGTGGCTCTTGCTCTAAACTAAAAACCAGTAACTAAAAACTAAAAACTAAGAACCAGCAACTAGAAACTAATTCAAACTCACTAACGCGTACGACAACAGGTGCAAAATAGCCCGGATAGAAGTGGAAATGTGGTGGCCAGGCACTGGACTGAGTGCGCCACTAATGCGGGCTCGGAGCCTGCGGAGAGACCGCAGTAGTGGATGCACGAAGCCAGTGAATGGCTGCCGCATTGCAACGGATAGCCGGGAGACCATTTCCGCGGGCCAAGCCGATTCGCTCCTAAATATTTTAAGAAGGTTGTGCCTTAGCTTTGGAAGGCATAGAAGAGCAATTTATCTGATTAGCGTTACATTACCTTGTTCAGTGATTGGCTCATCAAGGAAAGTGACCATGCGCAACATGTACACATATACCCCCAGGGGCAATTGCTCCCCTTTGAAGCTGCCGTCCCAGCCGCCGTCTTTATCGCTGGTTTGGTAGATCAGTTTGCCCCAGCGATCGTAGATACTGAAATCGAGGATTTCGCGAATGCCACGGATATTGAAGCGATACACATCGTTTACCCCATCGCCATTTGGGCTAAAAGCATTGGGGATGGTCGCATCCATGAAGTAGGTCAGGTCGATGTGCATGGAGTCTACGGCAGTGCAGCCAAACTCGTTCGTGGAGGTCAAATAGAAAGTAGTCGGTTCGGTAAGCTGTGCAGTGGGATTGAGAATATCGATGGCGCTAAGTCCGGTGGAGGGAGACCAGGTAACGGCTCCGTCTGCAACCGCATTGATAGAAACGATATCGCCGATGTTGACCAGGTAGTCCTGTCCGGCATCCACCAAGGGGCTGGGATTGACCACCAACATCATGGTATCAAAGCCTTCGAAACATTCATTGTATACACGCACTACATATTCCGTATCTACCGAGGGGTCGGCAATGGGATTGGCAATAGTGGCGTCACTAAGGCCAGCGCTGGGACTCCATTGATACGAGGCTCCGCCACTGGCTTGTAATTGGATGGACTCTCCGTCGCAGATTTCGGCATCGGCACCTGCATCGGGAAACACGAGCGGAATGACCTCTACTGCTACAGGCTCAAAACTTTTACAACCATTGGTATCTGTGACAGCAATTACATATTCTGTACTCTCCAGAGGAAAAGCAAAAGGGTCCAGCACGGTGGCATCACTTAAATTGCTATCTGGCGTCCATTCCAGGTCTACAATTCCTTCGGCCTGAGTGCTTGCGCTTAACTGTACCGAGTCGCCGTAGCAGATTGTTTCATTGGGCACCACTTCCAGAAATGGAGCGGGAAATACCCGCACAAATACCTCATCACTTGAACTGCACCCGTTTGGATCGAGAGAAGTCATCGTCACCGTTACATCAACTGTACCTACAAAGATTGGGTTTTGAACATTGGCGTCTTCGAATAGCTCTACCGGAGACCAGCTGTAGCTATTGCCTTGCCCATCTCCACCGGAGGAATTGCCAAACATTTGCAGGGGTTCCAGTTCACAGGCTTCCTGATCTTCGCCCGCATCGGCAAATATCTCAGGGAAGATTGTAAAAGGAATCGTTTGTGTATCCTGGCAACCTTCGTTGGTACTTACGGTAAGTGTAGCTACATAATCACCGATCTGACTGTAGGTGTGGCTGGGCGCTGGCAGACTGGAAACATTGTCTGCCGGACTTGCATTAGGATCGCCAAAATCCCATTGCCAGGACACCACATTTGCATCTGTCAGGTCATCAAACAAAACCGGTAAATCCAGGCATTGTGGCGTGCTTTGGAACTCCGTATCCGGTACACTTGCTACATAGATGTCCTGAACCGTTTGATCTTCACAGCCTACTTCATTGCGTACAGCCATAGACACGGAATAAGTGCCGCCCTCTTCGAAGGTATGGCTTGGATTGGTTTCGATAGTGAAGGTGCTGTCGCCAAAATCCCATACCCATTGCTCTACTGGAGAAAAATCTGCTATAGAAATATCACTAAAGAAGATCTCCTCGCCAGCGCAGATACTCGGTTGTACAAATTCGAATTCTGCCTCCAAGGTCGGATACAAAAACACGATTACCGTAGCGTCATCGCGACAAGGAAGTTCCGGATTGGCCAGATACAGTATTTCATAGGTGCCAGTATCCGGATAAGTGTAGGAGGGATTGCCTAGTGTACTTACATCCAGCGTAGTGGTTGGATCGCCAAAATCCCAGCTATGCGTATCGGCGCCGATGCTTTGATTTACGAAGTCTACTGTGTAGTCACCACATTCGTAGATCAGAAAATCGCCATCTTCACTGATGTCATCACTTTCTACAATAGCCGTTACCACATCGCAGGTGCCTATATTAAATTGAAAATCTCGCTTGACCGTACTGATGGCAACCCCGTCTCGCCATTCAGTTACGCATATTCCAACCACGTATTGACCTACCTCTGTAGGGGTACCTGTTAGCAGTCCAGTCACAGGGTCTATATTCAGGGCTGGTGCGGCAGTGATTGCATTTTCTGCACTGTAGCCAGGGCCCCAATCTACAGCAGGGTAGGGAGGAGGAGGTGCAGGCTCAAATTCCGGATCGCAATAAATGCCACCTGGCTGAAAACAAAACTCATCTCCGCCTTTGAGTGGAGTACAAAAGCTGTACGAGAGCGAATCACCATCCAGATCAGTAGCAGAATGATCAAAAAAGATGGGTGCCTGTGCACAAATCAGTATGGGTGGAAACTCGTTAAAGCTTGGCGAACTATTGCAGGGATATTCCGTACGATCCGGAAGCGTGACCATATAGGTAGATCCCGTTTCAGCGGGAGCGATGATGTTGAGAATCGTGCCATTTCTACTGTATCTCTGATACACCACGTCAATTGGACCAGTCACAAAAGGAGGAACAGTGAAGGTGTAATTATAGGTTGTTTTCTCAACGCAGATAGGTGGTATTGTTTCCAGACAGATATTGTCTTCCGGATCCAACTCTACTATGCCTTGCAGCGGCAAGTCCGGTAGCTGTAGCAAGGCCCCGTTTTGATCAAAAAAGTGCAGGTAAGCCGGATCGTCAAAGGCTGCACCTTCGCCGAGGCAATCCCTGTATACGTCGAGAGAAAAGGCATAAGTATTGCCCCCGACACAGGTATAGGTAAGCTCCCCCCCTATAATGTGAAAAGCATTCACTTGCAGGCTGCTTAGCCCAAGGCCAAGCATAATGAGCCAACAAACTAGTAAGTACCGATACTTAAGGGTGTGCATAAAATGAACGATCTTATTTCGAGCTAGATTCCCGCTTCACTCAATGTAACAAAATTATCAAATTGAAGGTCGAGAGCCGCCAACCGAATTGTCATTGGGAAGTCAGATAAAAACAATCCACAAGACTAATATCCGGCTGTTGTCTGTTTCTCCGGATCGCGCAAGCGAATTATGTGCATTTCTAGCTTTGTTTTGTTAATTTGACAAGGCCTGCTGTACTTATAAAACGACTTATGGTTAAGAAATTATTGTTCTTTGTATGCCTTCTTTGCTTCACTTCTGCATTGCAGGCGCAGTATCTACATGAAGAACCACAGGTAGACTTCCACCAAATCTATCTCGATGAGCCAGCGCATTCACTGGATCAAATCATCTATGAGAAAGAAGAAAGACCAGCAGATGGACAGCTTTCACCAGATGGTATGCGCGTATTGATCAAAAACTACAAGGAAAAGACCCGTATTAAGGTAAATGTCACCTATAAGTCGGGCCGTCAGGAGGAGTTTAGCAGGAGCTCCTGCTTTATTGACCCAGTTCCGCCACTATAGGCTGTTGGAGCACAGGCGGCAGATCGGCTTAGGTCCCCGCTCCGACACATTCTGCACAGATACCTTCGATCATGTAATTGGCCCGATGCGCACTGTAACCCACAGGCAATACGATCTCTGGAATTCCGAGCTCATCCAGGCAACGAGTCTTATCACAATTCTCGCAATGAAAGTGGATATGTTCATCGCGATGCTCCTTCTCATCACAAGAATGGGAACAAAGGGCAAATTTTGACTGGTTTTGGCCATCGATGACCTTATGTAGCAGGCCTTTTCGTTCAAAAGTATGCAGCGTGCGATAAATCGTCACGCGATCTATGGCTTCCAGGTGGAGCTCAAACTCAGAGTGAGAAATTGCGCGCCCTTCTTGCAGCAGTAAGTCTAGCATCTGAAGCCTGCACGGGGTCTTTCGCAAACCAGCATCTTTAAGAATTTGAAGTGCTCTAGTCACGGTATATTATATTTGATTCCAATTGCTGATGTAGGTGCAAATCATTTCACTGCTTATCTTGTACATATGGCACTGCAAGCCCAAATACGCATAGCTTTTTATCGATTCCGGCAACCCCATATACAGGCTTTATGCTCGCTGTCGGATGCAAGATAACCAAACAGAATGATTTGCAATTTGTGTCTTTAGCCCTTGCAAGTTTGTTGCAAATGCAATAGTTTTGCAATTCAGAAAACAGATTCATGCTCAAAAGGTTGTCTCAAACAAGTTTTGTATTATCAATGCTCTGTGCAATCCATTGCCTGGCAATGCCTTTTGTGGTCATTGTATTTTCCTGGGCGGGTCTTACCCTGCTGGAAAATCCATTGATCGAGCTGCTCACCATCGCCTTCATTGTTCTTTTTGGAGGAATCTCGATTTTCGATGGCTACAAAAAGACCAAAGATGCACGCGCACTCATCATCTTCTTCCTTGGTTGCCTCGTCCTTGCTGCCCAGTTCATCTCTCATCTCCATATACTGATAGCCGTAGGCACTAGTATTGTTGCCATAAGCCAAATTGTCAATTGGCGAGTACAGAAGAGTTGTGCTTGTTCCTTAGGGATTGGGAATCAATAACTGTCTGATTTTGACGCCGATAGAAATGATTTAGACGAGGCATTTTTTGACAGCATCCTTGTTGGCTGGTGGAGAAAAATAACGATGAATAAATCAGTTCTAGCAAGTCAAAATGGACAGTTATTGATTCTCTATCCCTTAAGCCATTAGATGACTCCCCTAACATTGATTTAAATTTTGAGATTTTGGAGCGAGCCGGGGTCCCACGCGGAAACTGCGGTCCCGTGCTCCACTATTACACAGCACCTGCCTGCTTGTTCGCTGCACAGCCTCTGCCGTCTCACCTTTGGGTGAGCCGCCATAGGCTGGCGCTCACTGGCGCATGCAGGCACTGTGTACCGTTTCGCCCGGGGCTATTTTGCAAGGCCCGTACTACGCGATACTTAATTTTCAGCGCTGCATTGATGTTCAAACTCAATATAAGCTCCTATGCCAAAGGTACAAAGCCGATGCCACTGAAATATCAGTCTGCCCAACAATGCCCCTAACAACTCGATTCCAACAAAGTGTGTATTTCAATTTGTGGCGGTTATACTTTGTTATATGGGCATTTCCTTTTTCAGGTGAGAGTTCCCAGAGTAAAGTTGACATTATTTTACATATCTACAAATGAGTGAATTATTACTCCCATTGTCTCGAAGTTCCTGTCGCAATCGAAAACAACCAATGCAATGCTTGCTAATTGAGCCGGCTGTGCGGAGATGTAATACGTCTGTTTATCAGAGCATTTCAAAATAGGGAAACGGATTGTCTATGAGGATCTTGCTTTCG
>JAHDEE010000226.1 GCA_020629005.1 Chitinophagales bacterium | reverse complement strand
GACAAAAAGATAAGCTCCTTAAAGGTGTCACATACTTTGTTTACGCAGCACTAGGCAAACGAAGTAGTTGTGAATAGTTTTTTGAAGGGACTAGAGGAACTTTTCACCTTTGGTACGCCTTACATCTCCATTGATTTCCTTGAGCTGTTGCTCATCCTGTTTTCTGCAAATCATCAATATTTCATCGCTATCAACGACGCAATATCCTTCTAGTCCTTGAACGACAACCAACTTGTCAGGATTGCTGACAATAATATTTTCGCTGGCATCATAAACCATAATGTTTTCGTGCGATAGGGCATTTTCTTTTGCGTCCTTCTCGTGATTTTCCCAGAGTGAGGTCCAGGTGCCAAGATCGCTCCAGCCGAAGTTGGCTGGTATTACAAAAACATTCTCCGCTTTTTCCATTACTCCGTAGTCAATGGATATATTTTCGCAGTGTGTATATACCTTGTCGATAAATTCTTGCTCCTTGTCCGTATTGTAGAATTCCATTCCCTCGTCGAAGCGCTCCATCACCACCGGCAAGTGTTCATGCAAAGCTGTATTGATGGTGTCGATACTCCAGATAAAAATGCCTGAGTTCCAGATAAAGTCGCCACTGGCCAGAAACTGCTTTGCCAGTCCCAGGTTGGGTTTTTCTGTGAAAGTCTTGACTTTATAGATTCCTTCATTCCTTTCGTGCTCTTCGATATACTGGATATATCCGTATCCGGTATCCGGTCGGCTTGGCTTTATGCCGAGCGTGCATAGGACAGGCTCATATTTAACAAAGTCCAGACCCTTCTTTATAACTTCGACGAAGTTGGACTCATTTAGGATAATATGATCTGATGGAGCGACAACCACCGTTGCCTTTGGGTCGCGCTTGTGTATCTTATTGGTTACGTATGCGATGCAGGGGGCAGTGTTTCGCCGCAGCGGTTCTCCGAGAATTTGCTCATCCGCTATCTGTGGCAGTTGCTCTTTGACCAAATCGACATATGCCCTGCTGGTGACGATGTAGATATTCTCCTTTGGGACGACTTTCTCAAAGCGTTCGAAGGTGGCTTGTAGCAGCGACTTTCCAGTACCGAGAATATCGAGAAACTGCTTTGGTCTCTTGACCCGACTATGTGGCCAAAATCTACTCCCAATGCCTCCAGCCATGATGGCTACATACTGATTCTTGTCACTCATAGTCGTCCAATATTTCTTGTCGCAAAGATAATGAAATTGTAAGGTGAACTGTCCTTCAGTCAATTAAATATTAGTCGCTTACAAGCCTTCAGCCAGAAGATCGTGGATGTGCACCATGCCCAAATAACGATCTTGCGATAACACTAGCACCTGATTCACTTTCCAATCATGCAAACGAAGTAGCAATGTACTTGCCAGAATATCGTCTTGTATCACTTTCGGCGAACTGGTCATGATATCTTCAGCTTGTAAGTGGCGGTAATCCTGCTCAGTTTCCAGCATTCTTCGGAGGTCCCCATCAGTTATGATACCACATACGATTCCATCCTTGTCCAGCACAGCAGTAGCTCCTAGTCGTTTGCTGCTAATCTCACTTATAACGGTTGTGATGGAAGCAGAACGCAGCACCTGGGGTCTCTCTTTTAGCCGTAGATCAGATACCCGCAACAACAGCTTCTTGCCCAGATTTCCCCCAGGATGGTTGTGCGCAAAATGCTCTTTCGAAATGCCTTTAAGTCGCATCAGGCAAATGGCCAACATATCTCCCAGAACCAGTTGCGCAGTAGTACTTGAAGTGGGTGCCAGTTCAAGCGGACAGGCCTCTCTGGGGACAGGTACGTAAATATACAAGTCTGCAATGTTAGCTAGATAGGAATTCTTCTTGCTTACCAGTGCTATCAGCTTGGTTTCCCTCTGCTTCAACACTGCAGCCAGGGATTTCAGCTCGGCAGTTTCCCCACTCTTGGATATGGCCAGTACCACATCATCTTCAGCCACCATTCCCAAATCCCCATGATGCGCATCCCCAGCATGTAGAAACATGGCCGGGCTTCCTGTGGAATTGAATGTAGCCACGATCTTGCGAGCAATCAACGCACTTTTACCAACCCCTGTCACAATGATTCTGCCCTGGCAATTTGTCAAGCAGGAGACCACATCGCTAAAAGCCTGATCAAGCACTGAACGAAGTTGGGCCAATACGCCCAATTCTATTTCCAAAGTTTCCCTGGCAGAGTTAATGATTTCTTGACTTGTGATATCCAACTGTACGATTTAATTGAAATGATGACGCCTGGCTAAAAGTAAACTACTTACCAAACAGGATTGGCTAACAATAAAGTTTTGCAATTTAGAAAATACTGAAAACTCCCGTGAAAAGTGACCCTTTGAAAGCGTTTGTTGTTAGATTCCACAATATTCTTATAGTGGAAAAAGGATTTGCTCACCCATGTTTTTTTTACTATATTGATATTCAAATGGTTGCTCCCTCAAAATGCTGTTCATACAGCAATTTTCTGCTCGCTTAGCAGTTTTAATAGTGGCTTTTAAAGTTTGACTCCGTCTCAATACTGCTTTGCAAAGATACATTAACAAAAATAGAGATATTTATTCCGAAAACGAGTATATGAGTGACATAAGCACAGCGAACCTGAGAGAACATTTATCGGAACATTTTGGCTTCGACTCTTTCAAAGGAAGACAAGAAGCAATCATTGAAAGCATCCTAAACAAGAAAGATACATTTGTGATCATGCCTACGGGAGGAGGGAAGTCTCTCTGCTACCAATTGCCAGCTATGATGCTGGGGGGTACAGCAATTGTTGTTTCCCCTTTGATCGCATTGATGAAAAACCAGGTAGACCTAATCCGAGGCTACAGCAACAGGGAAAACGTTGCACATTTTCTAAATTCATCCCTTTCACGAGCCCAGTCTAAGAAGGTTAAGCAAGACCTGCTCAGCGGTGAAACCAAGCTACTCTATGTAGCACCTGAAACTTTAAACAAAGAGGAAACAACCGATTTCCTTCGACAGATCGACATCTCCTTTATTGCAGTTGATGAAGCGCACTGCATTTCTGAATGGGGACATGATTTCCGCCCTGAGTATCGTCGTATCAAAAAGATGATTGATCAGATACACGAGAACATTCCTGTCATTGCACTTACAGCTACAGCCACTCCCAAAGTTCAGGCGGATATTAGCAAGAATCTCGGTCTCACTGAACCAAATGTTTTCATCTCTTCATTCAATCGTGATAACCTCTATTATGAGATCCGACCAAAGGGAAAAAAGGCGCAGGTTCAGAAGCAGATCATTCAATTCATAAAGAAGAAGCCAGGCAAGTCGGGAATCATCTATT
Source organism: Chitinophagales bacterium (assembly GCA_020629005.1). Taxonomy (GTDB): domain Bacteria; phylum Bacteroidota; class Bacteroidia; order Chitinophagales; family UBA2359; genus JAHDDV01. The sequence goes on along the minus strand of JAHDEE010000226.1, from coordinate 6,426 downwards.
GTTTAAGCCGTAAATCAACTGAAGAACTTGCGCAAATTCTGAAAATCAACGGGATCAAAGCGGCAGCATATCACGCCGGTCTTGATCCGAACACGCGTTCGGCGACGCAGGATAGATTCCTGATGGAAGACCTGGATGTGATCGTTGCGACCATTGCATTCGGAATGGGCATCGACAAGCCCGATATCCGTTACGTAATACACCACGACATTCCTAAGAGCCTGGAAAATTATTATCAGGAAACCGGCAGAGCCGGTAGGGATGGTCTCGAAGGTCACTGCCTTGCCTTCTTCAATCATCAGGATGTTAACAAGCTGGAAAAGTTCATGCGCGACAAACCAGTGTCTGAGAGAGATATTGGATCGCAGCACCTGCTTGAAGTGGTTGGATATGCGGAAACCGGAGGCTGCAGGAGACGATTCCTGTTGCATTACTTCGGTGAAACTTATGACGATTCACGCTGTGACAAGAGCTGCGATAACTGCCGAAACCCCAAGGAAAAAATACAGGTTACAGATGAAGTTAAAAGCTCCATCGAAGCCGTTGAACAGCTTCAGGAAAACTTTGATATCAAATACCTAGTTAACTTTTTACTGGGAGAAGAGAGCCAACAAGTGCAATCTTTTAAGCATGACAAACTGCCTACTTTTGGGCGCTGTAAAGACAAGGATAAAAACTTCCTTAACTCAATTGTACGTCAGGCCCTGCTTCACGATCTACTAACGAAGGACATTGAGAACTACGGGATTCTGAAAATGAATGACAAAGGACAGAAGTTCCTGACTCAACCATTCAAGATCGAAATTGCGCTCAACCACGATTACAATGACGTAGACTTCAGCGAACCAACCAGAGTAACAGCCCTGGATCAAAATCTCTTTCGAATGCTGGTGGATTTGAGAAAGTCCGTTGCACGGACTAAAAAGCTACCACCCTTTGTCATCTTCCAGGACCCATCTTTGGAAGATATGGCCACCCAGTATCCGATCAGCATGGATGAAATGGCTAACATCACAGGCGTGAGCAAAGGAAAGGCCATGAAGTACGGTCGCAAGTTCGTACAAATGATTGCTGATTATGTGGAAGAGCATGATATAGATCGTCCTAATGAGGTGGTAATCAAGTCGGTCGCCTCCAAGAGCAAGGCGAAGGTACAGATCATCCAAAATCTGGACAAGAAAGTCCCACTGGATGTCATCGCGCAAAGCCATCAATTGGATTCAGAAGCGGTGATTACTGAGATTGAATCAATTGTTCTTTCCGGCACCAAAGTGAATCTCGATTATATCATCAACGATATACTTGATGAGTACCAGCAAGAAGATTTGTACGAATACTTCATGCAAGCTGACTCCGATTCCGTTGAAGACGCATTGAAAGAAATGGAGGAGGATGAATTTACGGAAGAAGATGTCCGACTAATGAGAATAAAGTTCTTGTCAGAAATGGCAAACTAACTTATAACGGCTATACGATGAATGTGTTATAGCCAGCGTTCGTAAGAATACAGAAAGAGGATCATCGAAAGGTGGTCCTCTTTTCTTTTGTCTTGCAAGCAAACCTTTCTTGATGCTTTTCTACTTGCATGCCTTTTTTGCACACAGTTGAGGCACTTTTTGCATAATTTTGCCGCGAATTCAGTTGATTCAGGACATATTGTCAGTACTGGCCAAATGGCACTACATTTGACACCCTCTAGTTAAACATAAAACTTATACCATATGAGCACGCAAAAAGGTACCATTAATGTTCAAACGGAAAACATTTTTCCGATCATCAAAAAGTACCTCTATTCAGACCATGAAATTTTCTTGAGAGAGTTGGTGTCCAATGCAGTGGATGCTACACAAAAGCTAAAAACCCTTTCCAATCGTGGCGAAGTTGCTGGCGATATTGGTGATCCACAAATTACCATCAGCCTGGATTCGGAAGCAGGTACGCTGACGGTTAGCGACCAGGGTATCGGCATGTCTGAGGCAGAAGTAGATAAGTACATTAATCAAATAGCCTTCTCGGGAGCAAAGGAATTTTTGGAAACCTACGAAGATGACAATGCCATTATTGGACATTTCGGCCTCGGATTCTACTCATCCTTTATGGTCTCCGATAAGGTAGAAATTGTTACTCGTAGCCACAGAGAGGAAGATACGGCGGTAAGCTGGAGCTGCGATGGCAGCCCGGAATATATCATGGATACCGCTGAGAAAACGGAGCGTGGCACCGATATCATCCTACATATCAATGAGGAATCCAAGGAGTTTCTAGAGACCGCAAGAGTACAAACCCTGCTGGATAAATACTGCAAATTCCTACCAGTAGCCATCAATTTCAATGACAAAGTAATCAACAATCCCAGCCCGCTTTGGACTAAATCTCCAAGTGAGCTAAAAGATGAAGATTATCTTGCTTTCTACAAGGAGTTGTATCCATTTTCGGAAGATCCACTTTTCTGGATTCACCTGAATGTGGATCACCCCTTCAAACTTACGGGTGTGCTCTATTTCCCGAAAATGAAGCAGTTTGATGTAAAGAAGGAAAAGATCATGCTCTTCCAGAATCAGGTATTTGTAACCGATGCCGTGGAAGAAATCGTTCCTGAATTCATGACCCTACTTCATGGTGTCATCGACTCACCAGATATCCCACTCAATGTCTCTCGCAGCTACCTACAGAGTGATCCGAATGTGAAGAAGATCAATGGCTATATTTCCAAGAAAGTAGCAGACAAGCTCAAGGAGATCTTCGACAAAGACCGAGAAGGCTTCGAAACCAAATGGGAACATACCGGCATCTTTATCAAATATGGAATGCTGAGTGATGAGAAATTTCACGACCGAGCAATGCCCTTCTGCCTGGTAAAAGATACAGAAAACAAGTTCTATACTCTGGAGGAATACAAAGAAGCAGTCAAAGACCAGCAAACAGATAAAAACGATAATCTGATACTGCTCTACTCAAATGATGTCCAGGCACAGGATTCCTTTATTGCCAGTGCAGCAAAGAAGGATTACAATGTGCTCGATATGTCTACCATCATCGATACCCATTTTGTCGGCCACCTCGAGCAGAAGCTGGAAAAGACCAACTTCAAACGAGTAGACGCTGACACGGTAGACAAACTCGTAGACAAGGATGAAAAGTTTGAGTCCCTACTGACGACCAAGGAAGAAGAATCTGTCAAAAGCCTTTTCACAAGAGTAGCCGGCAGGAAAGCTACGATGGTCGAAATGAAGGCCCTTTCTCCGGATGATCAGCCAGTCATCATTACGAAGCCAGAACTGATGCGTCGATTCGAGGAGATGCAACGATACAATAATGCCGGAGCTATGCCAGACTTCGGAGGCATGTACAATATTGTTGTCAATAGCAATCATCCAATGGTGGCCAAACTTGCTGAAGATAATGCGACGAACGTGGGAGCCAAGACCAAGCAACTTTATGACCTGGCGTTGCTGTCACAGGGCATGCTTAGCGGTTCCGAGCTAACCTCCTTTATCAATCGCTCTCATGGGCTAATGGACGGTCAGGAACTTCCGGAATACGACCTGCCGGAAGTTGTAGTAGAAGAGCCAGCCGTTGACACAGCCGAATTCAACCCTGCTGATCTTGACCTTAGCACTGAGGAGGTAGCTGAAGCACTTGCAGACGGGCCGGTAGTGGAAGATATCGAAGACGCTGTGATTGAAGAGGAAACCGTAGATACAAAAGCTACTGAAGCAGATTCAGAGGAGTCATCTACTGATACATCGAAGGAAGGGAAGAAGAAATAGAAGACTATAGTTTTGCCGGCTTCGCGGTATTCATCTAGCGAAAGCAGCAATCTACAGTCTGTCTTTTTCCAAAACGCCCATACTAAACAGGGCATAATCATACTTCACAGGATCATCAGGATCTAGTAATCTGAGATTGGCTGTCAGCTCTTGAGCTGTCAGCCAATCTCTTTGTTTACGCTTAATTAGGCCATAGTGCCTTGCCACTCGCTCCACATGCACATCCAGCGGACAAACCAGCTGACCCGCCTTAATCTGCTTCCAATCTCCAAAGTCTACCCCTCTCCCATCGTCTCGCACCATCCAACGCAAAAACATATTGATGCGCTTACAGGCGGACTTACGAGCTGGTGTTGCAATATGCTTCCTGGTACGTTCCGGATAATCCCCAAAAGAAAAGAATTGCTCGTGAAAACCAATCAGGGCATTTTCTACCTCAACATCTCCCTGCTTCAAATGAGCCGCAAAAGCATATTCCAATGAATCATGCTGCCGATAGTACTGCTGAAAGAAATGCAAGAAGTACAGGGTATCGGTATAATTGAAGGTTCGATGCTTGAAATTGGCAAAGACCTTTAGATCAGAAGGCTCGTAATTCCGTACAAAGTCGTAGGGCACACCATCCATCAATTCCACCAGCTCCTTAGCCTTGTTGATGATGGTCACCCGCTGGCCCCAGGCGAGCACAGCTGTCCAAAAACCCATAATCTCCCTATCCTGCAAGCAGTCAAACTGATGCGGAATTTGTATAGGATCATTCTCTATAAAAGAGAGGGCACAATATTGATCATACTTTTTGTCCAAGAGCACCTTCAGGCGCTGCATCGACTTAGACAGTGGTTTACTACTCACAGATTTTTACTAGCGCACCGTGGCATACTTTGCCGAATTAGCCAAGGCCATCTTGAGGTCGCCAATCAGGTCCCCCACATCCTCGATACCAACACTGACACGTATCAGCGAATCTACAACGCCCGTTTTCTTACGCTCCGCCAAAGGTATAGAAGCGTGTGTCATCGTGGCTGGATGGCCAATCAATGATTCAACACCTCCAAGTGATTCGGCCAAGGCAAACAACTTTGTACTCTTCATCAGTTCCGCAGCAGCTTCCATAGTATCATCTTTCAAAGAAAAAGACAACATGCCACCAAAATCACGCATCTGACGTTTGGCCACATCATGATTCGGATGGGACTCAAAACCTGGCCAATGCACCTCACCAACCCGATCATGAGACTTTAAATACTCAGCAATAGCACGACCATTCTCGCAGTGTCTTTGCATTCTCACATGCAGGGTCTTAATGCCTCGCAAAATCAAAAAACAATCCTGAGGTCCCGGCACAGCACCGCTAGCATTCTGATGAAAAGCCAACTGCTCATGCAAAGCGGCATCAGATGTAACCACTCCACCTAAAACAGTATCGGAGTGTCCACCGAGATATTTAGTGGCTGAGTGCAACACCAAATCTGCCCCTAGATCAAGGGGACTTTGCAAATACGGGGACGCAAAAGTGTTGTCTACACAAACCTTCACACCCGCTCCTTTTGCCAGCCCACATACCGCCTCAATATCAACTATGTTCAACATCGGATTCGTAGGCGTTTCCACCCAAATCATCCTGGTTTTGTCAGTCATAGCAGCACGCACATTTTCTACGTCCTGCATATCCACAAAGTGAAACTTCATCCCATATCGCTCAAATACTTTTGTAAACAAACGATATGTTCCACCATATAAATCATTACTCGCGATCACCTCATCGCCAGGTAGCAAAGTCTTCATCACGGCATCCGTGGCAGCCATTCCGCTACCAAAACAGAGCCCAAATTTCCCGTTCTCCAAAGCCGCAAGACTAGCCTGTAGGGCATCTCGGGTGGGGTTTTGCGTGCGTGCATATTCGTATCCCGTATGCTCTCCGGGGCCCTTTTGCACATAAGTCGAAGTCTGGAATATCGGCGTCATAATCGCCCCAGTAACCGGTTCCGGCTCCACGCCAGCATGAATTGCTTTTGTTCCTATTTTCATGTTTCGGATTTTAGAATGCCCAATGTACGACATTTTGTGATGTTAAGCCTCAATCTCTCTCGGCAATGCTGCCTGCGAATCTCATTCCAAAAGCAATTTTCCTCAGCTGTTCTGGCGGAGACACTATTTTTTCGCCATTTTTAGCGATTTCATACCTGATTTTCCTTCCTATTAGGCTCGGGTGCTCGTTTGCAGTACCATTTCCGACCTAATCTTTTTTAAATTTTGGAGCGAACAGACATTTGGCCGCGCAAGCTGCTTGCCTGTGCTCCGCTTGTACTCGGCACCTGTCTGCCTGTTCATGGTCTGGCCCTGTGGTCTCTCCGCAGGCTCCGAGCCCCCATGGCCAGCCATTCACCACGGCAGCCAGGCCCCTCATACCACTTCGCCCAGGGCTATTTTTCACTGCCTCTCCTTCACGCCAGCAACACAATTCACAAGGCAACACCATGCTGCACGTCTGTGTCATAGTAGATGTGCTCCCACAGCATGTTTCCGTCTGAATCCAGCTTAAAAATCCAGCCTCCTGACTGTGGGCTACCTTCTTGAGGAAACTGTTCCCGAAAGTACATGCGATCAAAATATCTTCCGACACCCACTATTCCACCATCCTCTGTAGGCATCATAG
>JAHDEE010000225.1:4487-9790 GCA_020629005.1 Chitinophagales bacterium | reverse complement strand
ATTGCTATTTCTTGATAAACTTAGCAGAATAGATATTGTCTAGTTCCGTTTGAACCTGAACAATATACAAACCAGGAAGCAAATCGCTTACATCCAGATTTTGGGATGCTTCTGAATTCACTTTCAAAACCTGTCCAAAATGATTAATAAATGTGACTCCCTTGATCTGTTCATTGGAAATCGTCTCGATATTAAGCCAATTGCCAGCAGGATTTGGACTAAGTTTCAGTTGAAGAAAAGCTTGTTGCGAAGGGGTTTTCGCACCTCTGTTCAAACTTCGCTCATGGGCAACATCAGAGACAAGCATTCGAGCGCTAAATGCTGACTTTTGAATGTAAGGATCATCAGATTTAGTCATTTGCTGGATCATTGGTGCAAAGCTCGCTTTGGCAGTCCCATCAATGCTTTTCTGCTCCAGAATTTTCACCTCGGTCAATTGCTTTAGTTCTTCATCCTGAGCATTATTTAATTCCACTTTCGCCAGATCCTGCTCAGCTGAAGCGACATCACCAAGAGAGAGCTTTGTTCCAATCTTAATCCATTGGAAATCATTGAAGCCGTTTTCCTCCGCATCCTTAACTTGTTCTAGAATGCAATCTGCACGATCATTCATGCGATTTAGTCTAATCGAAGTTGTTGCCTTTTTAATCTGCTCCTGAGCAGTTCCATCTCCAAAATCGGTCGAAACACAAGCTATAGGATCATCCAAAATTACGACCATTTCGAAAAGATCGACTTCACAATCCAACGAACCTGTGTAGCTATAGTCTGAGTTGATTAAGTCAGAAGCGACCAAGCCTTGACAAAGATCAATCTGTGGTGCTGAATCCTCATCGTGGAATAGTCTGAACGGCATCACACCGGTAGATGAAGCATTGAAAATATGCCAACCGCCTGCATCAGGGTCGTGCCATTGATTTCTGAATGCTGGTACATTTGCTGTTATGATTGGGTCTGCACCTTGATCTTGCATAATCAAACCATCTTCCAGAAACCAATCGATTTGGCTGTTGTAATAACGATTGCAATGTAGACGTAGACCAGTGTTGTCGCCACCAAGTGTAGTAGCTTCTGCAAAGATTCCTTCAAAATCATTGTTTGTCATATTACTTGGGAAATCCATGCAATTGTAGATCAGAATTCCACGATGATTTGCACCGCTGGTGACAGCGGTAGTGAATCGATTACCCGTCACTACAAATCCATCTGATTGGTCCATACTAACTCCGTAGGCGTGATCGAGATCATTGGTTCCTCCGGCAGGAACATCGAGATTGTTGTAGCCGATTGTGGCCATATTATTAGTAAGCATGGTAATACCCTTTAGTACTCCGGAGAAGTTATTACCATACACATCTAGTCCAACTGCGTTACCACCGTCGTAGCAGTCGATGCCATGACGAAGATCGCTGAAAGTATTGGAATCTGGATGATTTAGGGGCAATGTCTGATTCTCCAAGCCGCTTGGGTCAGGCCCTACTACTGCGGAAGTAAAGACAGACTCGATTCCTACACAGTGATGATTAAACAAGTCGGCTGAGCCGGGAACGGCTCTAAAGGAATTTCCAGTGAGCGATACATCCATTGCTGATTTCATCTTCACACCCACTGTGCGATCCGACGAACCGAAAATCTCGAAGGAATTGCCTTCTACCTGAAAGTTTCTTCCACGATCAATGTACAAACCATTCTTTACACTTAGAAATTCGTTTTCGGCGACAAGACTTACAGCTGGCATTCCAGCTAGAATCCGATTTGCAATCAAAGTGGCCAAATCGTAGTAATCAAATAGCTGTTGAGCTTCCTGCAATAACGTCTGATTATCGGGGTCCTGCTCCAATGCTTCCAGCAGAATTTGCGTATCTCTAATCAGAGCCTCTATACCTGAGGCAAAGGTTTCTTGCTGCATGAAATCCTGATCGCCATATATCCAATGCTCTTCCCACAGTGTAGACTCAGTAATTGTGCTCATGGGTGCATGTTCTGCGATACTTGGGTCGAAAACCAATACTTCTCCCCAAAAGAGCGGCGGACTTTTCGTATTGATTCCAAATTCAAAATTCTCAAATCTATTAGCTATAAAGTGTCCGGGGCTGTTGTTTGCTGTTATTGCAGTTGAGTAGGGTTCTGTCCCATTATCCGAAGCTATAAAGTCACAGGACTGTACAGTGACTCCCCGAACATTTTCAAAGAGCATTCGCTTGCCGGCATTCGAATTTGAAGATAGAAAGTCTGCTGAATCGATGATAATTGGATTACCGCGAATCACGCTTGCTGAAACCTGTATGTCCATATAGTTTTCACTAAAAGATACTCTTCCGTTTGTCCCATCAACCAGAATTAGTCCACCACTAGCATTGGGAAACTCTGGCGTTTCACTGTCGCCATGATACTCATCGGGACTGGCAATGGCTACTCTCGCATTTCGAATCTGAGCGCCTTCTGAAATTCGTACCAGTCCTTGCGACAATGTAATGCCTGCCAGTTGTTCTGGGGATTGTGATATGAGGCTCTCTGCATTCAATTCCTGCATCGTGGATCCCGTAATTCCGGAACCCAGGACTGTAATACCATCCCACTCGACACCACAAGCCCCGACTAGCTGAGTAGATTCGGATATAAGTAGTTTTGCGCAAGGTTCGACAATAATTCCTGCACCTTCGACAAATTCAATAACAGCACCTCTCAGATCTAGAGTCTCGCAATTCCCTACACGGATATCACCAGATAACATTTGCACATCTTGATAGATTCCAGAATGGTAAACATTTTTGCAAGTCCATTCTTGCTCGGAATCGACAGCATTAACGGTCACCGGAGCATCAAAAATAGTAGTTTGTTCGTGCGCAAGCTTAAACTGCTCGAATTCCACAGGATCGGGATCAATAAAGGTCACTCCTTTCCAGGTTCCGGAAAGAGCTTGCAGCCTAACATTGTCTAAGTTGAGCTTGCCACCAGGTAGAACGATTATCCCGGCATCTTCTTCAAATTGCACCCTGCTCTCAGAAGTTCCCCAGGCAGTGAAATCCAGCTCTCCTCCTGCTTCTATTACTATGGTTCGGTCCACCTCAACTTCGGTAAGTGTCATGTTGTCTTCGTTTTCATAGGTCCTCCATTTGACTGGCCAATCTACTGTGATCTCGCAGGCGTACTCGGCAGGACGACTGCAGTTTACAGGCATACCGATAGCGGCCCAAGATAACTCCAATTGCTCACGCTCTGCCGTAGAAAGTCCAATAAGATCAGCCGCCTGAAAAGTTGCTATTTGCAGGTCCAATAAATCAGTGTCTTCAAGGGGAGCCATAAAGTAGGAGCCGGGGTACAAATTTGGGACAGAAAGCTCTGAATTTACCAACCTAAAGGCTTCAAAGACAAGCTCTACAGAGCGATCCATTCCAATACCTCGGAGGGCAAAGAAATTTTCGTATGATCTTCTCTGTGAAGCAGTGCTAGCAGTTGGCAGCAATACCTTATATCCATATTGTCCGAGACCTCCAAATGCCAACAGTTGCATCCATTTTGGAATGATTTTGCAGCTGCGGTGTATGTCCGCATTTGGCCTTGCGATCTCGGGAACAAATGGCATGTATACTTCACCTATATGATTGTATCTCCTCAAGTACATTTCAAAACAACCTTCGTCTTGGCAGCCATTGGCGTAGTTGTAGGTGCTGATAGCCAGTAGGTCAGCAAAACCTTCCTGGATCAATGAACTGGACGGTAAACTATAATGATCTTTAGCTATATGATGGCCAATTTCATGCGAAACAGTAAAGAAATAATCTTCGACCACGCTTTCGTCGCTGTAGATATGATTGTCCAGCCCCAGGGTAATATTTTTTGGTCCTGTTCCACCTGTGGGGGTACTGCTAAGGCCTAGCGGCAACTTGGGATCCAGGTATGTGACAATGTGACCAACATCATTTGAGAAGCAAGAGTTTAATGCAGTGCCTTGGTTTACTGACTTGTAGAAATCAAGCGTTGAAGAAACGCCGTATCGAGTATTGGCCAGGTTTGAGATGTGCTGACAAGAGGTCTGTGCGGCATTCTTATTGCTAAGTTGTGTGCCGATATCCGAATATAAACTCTCTAGAGAATAGGAAAGCGATTCGCAGCCAAGTTCTGTGTCAGGCTTATAGTTAATTGCGTATGGATCTCTGCTACAATTGGTGGCGTACTCGGAAAATTGTGCATCCTTATTCTTCCATTCGTACCGAACTTCGAAACCGTTCTCGCCAATATCCATATCCTTGTATTCCGCACTATATATGATCTCAGATACGGTGAAATGGCTATTTGGAGCACCGGGGCTCTGATTTGTCCAGCCATCAAAACCCGGAGGACTGGAAATGTTTTCAGGCGTATCCCATCCCCAGTCACGCAGCTGAAAGTTACCATTAGATACTGCTCCGTTGATGGTATTCCCCACGGTAGAGAAATATTCCACTACTGCTCCACCAGTAAGATTGGTCGGTAAAGTATAGCGAGGGAAAGATTGCTGTCGAAAGACAACAAAGTCACGCACGATCGCCACATCTGCTACAGATTCGATGATGCAGATGCCTCTGACCTCACCAATAGGCCAGGGAGGGGCATCCCAACCCCAGTTAGTGACAGTTCCATCACCGGAAAGCGTATGTGGAAACCAGAAAATCTGGTATCCATCTGCACTTACGAAAGGAACAGCATTGGATTCGTCGATCAATTCCTGCAGGGAAACAGTAAACATGGCAGTCATCGCCATATTCGCGGTAGTCACCTCTTCCTGCTCAAGCAAAGAGATCTTCAAATTGACGTAATCGTCAGGAGAAATCGAATTGCTTACCATGATTTCGAATCCCGTTCCCCAACTATCATCAATATGTGCAAAGTCAAACTCTGAAAAAAACACTTTTCGCTCTATCTGAGAGCAGGGGATTTCCTTGGGTCCAAAAACCGTTTCAAAGGTTTTCATTACCGGTGTGGTGATCTGGGCATTTAGGGTAGCCGCCATGCAAAACAGTAACAACAGAAGAGATAAACTTGCCTTCCTAAGCAATAAATTAACATGCATTTGATTAAATTTTGTCATTGAAAAATTTGTGGAAGGCAAAGAGGTTTATGCTTCTAGAACGAATAAACCAGAAAAGGTAAACATGTTCATTGAGGAGCACTGGCTCAAGTTAGGTGGTAGAACGGCCAATTGGTTAGCGGGAAAAGCCCATGAAAGCTAATGCACAAATGTTGCTTGAAGGAGCTGTAACGCGATGGGCTATCCGATCCAAATAGCCCCGGGCGTAGTGGTAGACAGTGCCTGCATGCGC
>JAHDEE010000225.1:0-4387 GCA_020629005.1 Chitinophagales bacterium | reverse complement strand
GCTACAAGCGGAGCACGGGAAGGACAGTGCTACGTGACCAAGAGGCTTCGCTCCTAATCTTATGAATTTTGTCAAGACTCTTGCACAATTCGCTTGCAAAACGAAATCGGAAATTCCTCAGTGGAAGTGGAGAAAAAGCATCATTCGCGCAAAAGGATTTGTTACCTTTGCGCTGCATTTTAACTAAAGGAATACAAATGAAGTTCTTCGTAGATACGGCCAATCTGGATCAGATCAAGGAAGCCAATGATTACGGCATTATTGATGGTGTGACCACCAACCCTTCTTTGATGGCAAGAGAAGGAATAGAGGGTCACAATAATGTGCTTAAGCACTATGTGAAAATCTGTGAGATGGTGGAAGGGGATGTGAGCGCAGAAGTCATCGCTACTGATATGGAAGGCATTATTCGGGAGGGCGAGGAATTGGCCTCGCTGGCTCCAAATATAGTAGTGAAAGTGCCCATGATTCCTGAAGGCGTGAAGGCTATTAATCACTTCACTAACAACGGGATTCGGACGAATTGTACCTTGGTCTTTTCCTCAGGGCAGGCCTTGTTGGCGGCTAAGGCCGGAGCTACTTATTTGTCTCCGTTTATTGGTCGCATCGATGATATAGGCTGGGATGGTATTGGCTTGATAGAGCAAATCGTGGAGATTTATGCCAATTACGGAATCATGACGGAGATTCTGGCGGCATCGATTAGAAATCCATTGCACATTGTGAAGTGTGCCGAGCTTGGTGCCGATGTGGTCACCTGTCCTTTGAGTGCCATGATGGGATTGTTTAGTCACCCACTAACCGATAAGGGTTTGGCGAAGTTTCTTGCCGACGCCAAAGGGACTCGAAGCTAGATTTTTGGCCCACCAAAGCATTAAATCTGGTGCCATTTTTGATTAGGATGGCCTGAATAAACCCACAAAAAGCAGATGAAAGTTCTAAAGTTTGGAGGAAGCTCTGTTGCTACTGCGGAGCGGATGACTCTTGTAACAGAGATCGTAAAAGGAAAACTACGAAAAGACAAACGTCTAGTGGTCGTAGTATCAGCCATGGGCGGCGTTACGGATATGCTCATTGATAGTAGTGTGATGGCTCAACAGGGCAAGAAAGGTTACCTGAAGAAGGTCGATGAGATGTTTGATCGCCATAAAGAGGCGGTGCTGGAACTATGTGGAGAAAAAGGCCTCAAGCGATTGCTTCCGAAGCTGCAGGAAAAGACGGATAATCTCAAGAATCTGATGCAGGGAGTCTTTTTGGTTCGTGAGCTTAGTCCACGAGTTCAGGATTGCATAGTGAGCTATGGGGAGCTGATGTCTTCCATCATCATTGCGGACTTTATGAACCAGTCTGGATTGGAATGTCGCTGGCTGGATTCACGGCAGGTTCTGCGTACCAACAGTGATTTTGGCGCCGCCAAGGTGGACTTCAAGGTGACGAATGCGAATATCAAAAAGCTGGTGAAAAGCAAGACCAAGCTGATGCTGATGGGTGGTTTTATTGCCTCCAATGACGAAGGTGTGACAACTACCCTTGGTCGGGGCGGCTCAGACTATACTGCCGCTATTATGGCATCTGGCGTAGAGGCGAAAGAACTCGAAATCTGGACGGATGTAAATGGCGTATTAACGGCAGATCCGAGAAAGGTCAGTAAGGCATTCACGCTGGACTCAATGACTTATGAGGAGGCATTGGAGATGTCTCATTTTGGAGCAAAGGTGATCCACCCTCCAACTATTCAGCCGGTGTTGCAGAAGGACATTCCATTGAGAATTTGCAATACCTTTCAACCAGAATTCCCTGGAACATCGATTCGGGCAAAAAGCGATAACAAACACATAATCAAGGGTGTATCCTCTTTGAGTCAGATTGCTCTTGTAACAGTGCAAGGCTCGGGCATGATTGGCGTTGCCGGAGTGAGTGGCCGTCTATTCAGCAGCTTGGCCACAGCGAAGGTCAATGTGATTTTGATCACTCAGGCCTCTTCGGAGCATTCGATTAGTTTTGCTGTGAAGCCGGAAGATGCTGCCAAAGCCAAAGCGGCGATTGAAGATGCTTTCGAGTATGAGCTGAGGCGTGGTGCCATCAATGAAGTAGCTATTGAAGACAAGTTGTCGGTAGTGGCGATCATCGGTTCTAACATGAAGAATACAACCGGAATCTCTGGTCAGCTGTTCGGGGCATTGGCTAAGAATGGAATCAATGTTCGGGCGATTGCTCAGGGATCTTCGGAGTTGAATATATCGGTGGTGGTAAAAAATGCCGATGAGAAGAAGGCACTGAATGCGCTGCACGAGACTTTCTTCCTGGCAGACAAGCTATCCATCAACTTGTTTATGATCGGGACGGGACTGATCTCAAAAACGCTGCTAAAGCAGATTGAAGATCAACTACCGAGGCTGAGCAGCAAGATGAATATTGAGATTGGTTTGACGGGCATTACGAATTCTCGGAAAATGCTGATCAAGGAGGAAGGCGTTTCGCTTTCCGATTGGTCCTCCGAATTGGAGGAGCAGGGTAAGAAAGCCAATTTGCAGGCATTCATCAAGCAGATTGTGAAAGCCAATTTGGCCAATAGCATCCTCATCGACTGTACCGCAAGTGAAGCGCCGATTGGACATTATGCCAAGCTACTTTCCAATAGTATTTCGATCGTGACACCTAACAAGATTGCCAATTCGGGCAAACTCAAGGACTACAAAAATTTCAATCGTCTGGCCAAGAAGCATGGTGTGAAGTTTCTTTATGAAACTAATGTTGGTGCCGGTCTACCCGTAATTACCACCTTGAATGATTTGCTAAAGAGTGGAGATGAGATAGTAAAGATTGAAGCGGTACTTTCAGGCTCGCTTTCGTTCATCTTTAGCTCTTTTACCAAGGAACGAAAATTTAGTGAGGTTGTAATAGAAGCTGGAGATAAGGGTTTTACGGAGCCGGATCCTCGCGAGGACTTGAGCGGTCAGGATGTAGCCAGAAAAGTTCTGATTCTGGCTCGTGAAATGGGACTGCAACTAGAGCCCAAGGATGTGGTGGTGGAAAATATACTGCCTAAGCCATTGATCAGGGCGAAAACGATTCCGGCATTCTTTAAGGAGCTGCCAAAGCACGATAAGCATTTCGCCAAATTGAGGGATAAATCGCTCAAAGAAAAGAAGGTCTTGCGAATGCTGGCAAGTATCGAAGATGGACAAACGAGCGTAGCTTTGAAGGCGGTGGATGAATCTAATCCTTTTTATCATCTATCGGGTAGCGACAATATGATTGTGTTCACAACAAAAAGATACAGCAATACTCCGCTGGTAGTGAAGGGACCTGGAGCTGGTGCTGAAGTAACGGCGGCAGGAGTTTTTGCGGAGATTATCAGCGTAGCTAGCTACCTGGAGTAATTTAATCTGATTATCATGTTTGTTAAAGCTTTTGCTCCTGCCTCTATTGGTAATGTGATCTGCGGATTTGATGTGCTTGGAATGGCTGTGAAGGCCCCAGGAGATCTGGTTGAGGTTGACTTCAATGACAGTAGCGATATCCTAATCCGTGGCATAAGTGGAGACCAAGGCAAGCTTCCAAGAGAGACCATGAAGAACACTGCTGGTGTGGCGGTTTCCGCTCTTGCCAAGCACTTGGGAGACGAAAGAGGAATAGACATCACTGTGCACAAGCAAATGCCACTAGGCAGCGGACTTGGGTCAAGCGCGGCAAGTGCTGTGGGTGCTGTAGTAGCTGCAAATGAGCTTTTGGGCAACAAGCTAAGCAAGGCGGACTTGATGCCCTTTGTGGTAGAAGCTGAACGGATCGCCTGCGGTGCGGGACATGCCGATAATGTAGCTCCTAGCTTACTTGGCGGTATTACGCTCATCCGCTCTTATGATCCTCTGGATGTCATTCAGCTTCCTAGTCCAGACAATGTATTTGTTGCATTGGTGCATCCAGACGTGGAATTGATGACCAAAGATGCCAGAAACGTCCTACCTACTGAGTTGCCCATTAGTAAAAGTGTGGAACAAATGGGGCATATTGCCGCTTTCGTGCATGCCGTGCATACCAATGATCACCAGTTGCTTGGAAAGAGTCTGGTCGATGTGCTGGCGGAGCCTTACCGCGCTCCACTGATCCCACATTTCGAACAGGTGAAGAAATCGGCTTTGTATACCGGTGCATTAGCGTTTGGAATATCTGGTTCTGGTCCTTCGATGTTTGCTCTGGTAACTGGTAAGGTACAGGCAGAGCAAGTCGGTGAAATCATGGTAAAAACGCTTGAAAGGGCTGAGGTGGATTGCCAGCTGTATGTTTCAAAGGTGAATGATAAGGGGGCGGAGATTGTTGATTGAGTATAGAGTATAGGGTATAGGGTATAGGGTATAGAGCAAGGAGCAAGGAGCAAGGAGCAAGG
>JAHDEE010000224.1 GCA_020629005.1 Chitinophagales bacterium | reverse complement strand
ATAGTTTTTACTCACTCTGGCTCAGCGACCGTTGAAGACTCCAAATTGGGTTTTTGCTCACTCTGTCGCGCCGGTGTGACGCCAGCAAAATAGCCGGGATGGCAGTGGAAATGCAAGTGCCATAGAGGGGACTGAGCGCCCAGGCAGCAGGGCTGCATTAGCAAGACCTGCTGCCTGGAGCAGCGAAGCCCCTATATGGTGCTTGCATTGCAACGAACAGCCCGTATGCCGATTCCGCGTACGAGTTTGCTTCGCTCCTAAAACCTATTAAACTCAAAATCGAATTGAGCGGTTGGCTAATGCTGCCACTGGGATGAAAGAAAACTACAATTTCACTCCCAGAAAAACTACTTTTGTGCGTATTTGCAGTGTGCCCTAAGCGCTGCAACAAAAATTTCTGTTAATGACCAAGCCCCGAGAAAGAATAAAGTACATACCCGAAAAATATTGGCCATTCTGTGTCCAGTCTTATTCTATTGCTGGTTTGATTTCCTCTGGCAATATGTTGGAGGCTCAAAAGGAAATTGAGCGGCTCAAAGCTACTGCTAAGCAATCCGGAGAGCGTTTTTACGAACTAGAAATGGATAGAGTGGTCATCGCTTTGCACTATTCTAAGATTGAAACTCAGGAGGCACTTGAAAAAAACATCACATTAGCCCGTGATTTACAGGAGCATTTTCAGGATGACTTAGAAAGTCCGCTGTACCTTTTTTATTCCTATATGGTGGAAACCATGAATGCGCTATTGTATACCCGCACCAACAATATCACCCTAAAGTACTATGCCAACAGCAAGGCCCTACGACTGGCTGAGGCCATCGAATATCCCAGAGCTATTTTGACTGAGAAAACCAATTTGGCCGGCTATTTTGGACACCTGGGGGATCATCAAAAATCTAACGAAGCACTTTTTGCCACAGAAGAACTGCACAAAAGAGTAGATAATGCAAATCTCAATTTGCTCTATCACAATATAGCAGTCAACTACGATGAGCTGGAGCAGTACGATAAAGCCAACCAGTATTTTGAGAAGTCATTGCCTTTGTCGCTCGAAAAAAAGGTTTTCTATATATATATACACACCTTGAGCACTTATGCAAGATCGCTGGTAAAACAAGCACGTAGCAATCCCGACAAGATCAATGAGGCACTGGATTGCCTGGAAAAAGCAGAAAGCTTTATTAGCTCTGAATTTGACGAGGAAGCCCTTACGGCCAACAATTATTTCATATTGGCCTATGCCTGGTGTTACTACTACAAATTCAGAAACCAAGCTCAGAAAATCATTGATCTAATCGAAGGAATGATAGAGCATTGCTCTAATGCTAACAAACTGGATTTGCTGCCTTTCCTCTCTTGGGCATATGTGGAAACCGACAAAAAGGAGCAGGCCCATAAAGTTTTTGAAAACTATGTACAAATAAATAACCAACTATATGTAAAAAATCCTGAAGCAGGACAAGCAAAGCTGGATGCGATTTACAAAGCAGCAAAGTCAGAAGCAGAAATCGCTTACCACCAACAGCTATACCAAGCCGAACAAGTCCATAAACAGGCCATACTCTTTGAAAAAAATCAGGTCGAATTAGGTTCTTTGGTTAGGCAGATGAATCCACATTTTATGTTTAATGCCTTAAACTCGATCGGGAATTTTGTGCAAAGTAATGAAGCTAAAATCGCCAATAAATACATAGCCCGATACGCCAAGCTGATGAGACTGACGCTGGAGCACTCGCAAAAGGAGAAGATTTGTTTGGAGGATGAAGTGGAGATGATCAATATCTATTTGGAGTTGGAGAACCTACGATTTGGTCACCTTTTTAGCTCAGAGATTTTGATTGAGGACATGGACAATTTGTACGACTATAGCATTCCTCCGATGCTAATTCAGCCGAATGTTGAAAATGCGATATGGCATGGGCTTAGGAGAAGAAAACAAGGGAATGGGAACTTAGTCATCCAGTTTAGAATTAAAGACGAGTACCTCTACTGCAGTATTGTGGACAATGGCATAGGCCGCGAGAAAGCCAAAGCTTTTAATAAAGTTCATCGTAAGCACCACCAATCGGTTGGAAAATTGAATCTGGAACGACGACTGGAGATCATCAATCAAATGCAGGAGAGGCCGATCCATTTTGAAATCTCTGACAATCAAAAGGACGATCTCGAAAATCCGGGTACAAGAGTACTGTTGGCCATTCCGATTTAGGGGAAGTATCGTAGGTCAAAGTGAAGCAGATTGGAGATGGTTATTGTACATAAACCAATCAGTTTCTTAGTCCAATAAATCCTGCATTCCTGTATTCGCCTTACGCTTGAAATCCAAGAAACTCAAATTCGGCTCTATATCTATTTCAGGATAAACCTCTCTCACAAAATGAAGTACATCTAATTGTACATTTATGAGTAGTTCACAAATCTTTTCAGGTTCTAACTCGTAGATGCTCTCGTACAGGAGACTCACACTGGAGGGCTTTAACTCTAACTTTTCAACATGAAATGCCATATTCTTGTAGGATGGAAAATACACTCGATTTAAAGCGATCAATACCAGGAATATCAATTTTTGGTACCCACTTACCAGATTGTAAAAAAGCACCCAATCCTTCCTTACGAGAAACAAATTCAAATCTGCTTTTAGCAGATTCTTGATATACTTCTTTACCAATGTCTTGGATAGACTTAAGGGATAGTTCCTGATCTGCACTTGCATCCGCTTCAAGTATTCTTCTCCCTTTAATACTTTGCAATTTAATAGACTATAAAATAATCCCTGGGTATCTAGCGTAATCTTCTCTTCATCCAAATGGATGTCCTTTACACTATTGAAGTCTGCCGTACTATAATGATAAGTATCTATTTGAAAAGCTTTCTTCAAAAGAGAATATTCTATTCCTCGGGGCGCATCATTTGCAGTTCGTTTGTGGAATATTTTCAAATCTTCCTTGTCGCAAAAATCCTCAAAGAGTTTCACCTCTATTTCATGTTCCCATAAAAAACATAATTCCAAATCAGAATATTCATCAACATGTTTTCCGCCTACGCTCCCACCTATAAATGCAGCCGCTAATTCTTCTGTTACTAACTCCAATGAGTTGAACAGCTTCGTTGCGTATTGTATTCTCCATTCTCTTTGAGCATTCATTTCGGTAAGATAGAAATCATTCTCCGATCGGACAATGATTCTCTGTTCATACGGGAAAAAGTAGGTTGTATGGTAATCTTGGCTTCCCATTTCCCGAATAGAACGTCATACCCATTAAACACATTTAATATTATTGCACAATAAATTGTCCCATCATTCCCGCATCTTCATGCTCAAGGATATGACAGTGATACATGTATGGATACTCCTCAGTAGCTAGATAATCAAATCGCAGTAAAATTTCTCCTTCGCCATTCGGCATAAATGTATCTTTCCAGCCCTCGTCTTCGCGATTTGGCGGGCCACCATTGACAGAAAGAATTTGAAAAGCAACACCATGCATGTGAAAAGGATGTCGCCCTGATTTTATTGTCCACTTCTCTAACTCCCCTCTATTCACAATCTCATTAATTACGTTCATGTCCATTTTTTGTCCATTGATTTTGCCATCAGA
The DNA here is from genome assembly GCA_020629005.1 of Chitinophagales bacterium. Classification (GTDB taxonomy): domain Bacteria; phylum Bacteroidota; class Bacteroidia; order Chitinophagales; family UBA2359; genus JAHDDV01. The sequence goes on along the minus strand of JAHDEE010000224.1, from coordinate 6,379 downwards.
CACATCAAAGGTTCGTGTGTTGACCACATCCCCTGCATTGTATCTTTGAATGCTGCTTAGATTTGGAGCCAGGGTAGTATTAAGCGGGCTTAGGTTATCATCCACCTCCAAATAAAGTACCCTACTTATAGGGTCAGCATTTGGGTTCGCATTGTTTAGTCTTGTAGGAAGATAATATGCCATCAATTCAACATCTCCATTGGACATATCAATCACTATTTCATTCCGCTCTCCGGGTGATATTCTCAGTTTTGTAAGTTCAACAGGTGATTCCAGAAAACCTCCCTCTGTTGCAATTTTATGAAAAGGCAGATTGCCTTTAACAAAGAATTCGTATGACCTGGCATTAGATGCATTCAATAACCTTAGTCTCACATTGCCCCGCGGAACAGATACAAATGGATCAACAGTCCCATTTATCACAAGAGTTGGCTCTCGCAAATCATCTGTTCGCCCAATTGGGTAATCAAGCATTTTTCCGTCCACAAATGTCCTATCTTGAACTGCGATTGGAAAATCATCTACTCCATAGGTTTTAGGTATATTAAGCGACTGAGAATTGTCATCTTCCACTAAATAAAAGCCTGCTAAGCCAGCATGTACTTGTTCGGCGGTTGAGCCCATCAGATGAGGATGATACCAGTTGGTTGATGCTTCTTGGCGAATTGGTATTGTAACATCCCAGGTTTCCCCAGGTTCTATTCTATTGTGCGGACCACCGTCAACTTCTCCCGGCACATGAAGTCCATGACCATGTACCGAGGTAGCTGCTCCGATATTATTGGTAAACTGAAGATGCACATCCTCGTTTCTATACATTAAGATAGTTGGGCCCAAATAGCCACCATTAAATCCTTTTGTTTGACTTGCAACCCCTTGAAAAAAATCGTGTGTTCCTTGCTGAATGTCCAATTGGATAGGCTGAAAACTAACTCTGCTATCTATCAGCAGGGGCACAAATAAGTCATTCATTTCCTCATAGGAAACAACTAAATCTTCTTCGTCCTTATTACAGCTACCAGATCCTAAGGTAATCAACAGGAGTGCAAGTACTTTGAATTTCATTTTTGAACCTATCATTTAGTCAGAATTCTAAACCCAATTTTGCCGTCTTCATTCTGCCGGGCCAAGGCATCAGGCCAGAGCCTTCCGCGGCCGCTCCCCTTGGCCCAAGAGAACGAAAACAAAGGAGGGACACGCCCAAACATAAATAACGACATAATCGCGTCGATATTCTAAACACGGGCATATTACCTTGACTATTAATCCCGAGTATCGCTATTGCCATTCTCTCTCAAATACCTACTTACATATTTCATGTGTTCATTTTTACCCGAAATCTTAAAATTCACCAAATTTCGCTCACCAAAGATCGGCTCCAAACTTTTGAGTAGGGCCTGCTTGAATTCCAATGGGCTTTCTGCATAATAATACTCTATTTCTTCGCCATTTTTCGATTCTGTAAATCCAATGAATCCTGTGTCTAAATCGATAATTGCCTGGACTGTTCTGTCTTCAATATTTAAGTCAATTGGAATCTGAAAAATCATCTCTTTCTTTCAATTCTAGATAGTAGCGATATGGTTCTAAATGCCAGATTATTCGCGGTGGTTTCAGTAAGTCCCTTGTTGATTCCTAGCTATGCGTTACATAGCTGCAGCATTGGCCTAGGTAACACTTAATGACCTCAAAAGCATGCTCAGTAACGGAGTGCATATATTAACCCTGTTTCTTCCAGCTGAATCAGCAAGTCCCTTCTTTCTCCGGCAAGGAATTTCAATCTCCGCTTTTTGCCAGGCTTCACCAGAGCCACTTCTAAGACAATACTTGCTTTCTTTGAGATTTCCGCATTCTCTGATTTTATCAGCGATTTGAGCCTCGCTATATTCTTTTTTGAAATGTTTGACTGGCTCAGATATCCAAAGATTTCCCGGGCTTGATCAATCTGCAGTCTTTCACTCTTTGGCTTCCTGGCGCAGAGTTTACAAATATGAGTTCTATGGCCTTTGCCAGAGAATTTCTCGTTTGGTTTGTTACGGTCACATATTCGACACCAGTGCCCCATAGTTAATCTTGTATTTGGTTCCTTATTTCACAATACTACGGTTACTGCTACATGCCGTACCGAGCTTTGGAGCAGTATCTACGGTTGTGATTTAGCTATTTTATATGTTCCACTACTGCTTCGGAAAAACTTGTTCCTGTTACCACAAAATCCTTACAGTCTTTGAGGATGTCCATCAACTCTTGTTCATTGAATTCAAGCAATGTTTGACGGATCAAATCCTCGTAGGTGATAAGCATTATTTTCTATTTTTCCAAATATTTCCATGTCATAGTCATATCCTTCCTCACCTGGGAAAAATCCATTTAAATCAGGATAAATTATTTGAACAGAATCAAAGCTTTTACCATCAGCTGGGCTTCATTTAAACTACCCAAGCCCGCCAATGAAGACAAGCTCACACAAGCATAAATACCAAATCGTTTTCTTGCTATTCCAAAACCTGAAACTTTTGCATTTGGACCATTCCGTTTCTGGTCTGAAGCACTAGCAGATATATGCCTCCCGGCAATACTGCCACATCAAGTACCTCGGCCTCAGCATTGGTAGTTAAGACTACTTCGCCCAAATGATCCAACACTTTGTAATCAATAAGGTCTTTCAGTCTGTGCTCGATCCAAATCCGATCCGAAGTAGGATTTGGATAGATTATTAAGGTGTTGTTGACCAGATTTGAGAAAGCCAGTGGCTCCTCAAGGCAGAACTCTTGAACCTGCTCAATAGTTGTACACCCAGCAGCATTTCCTTCCAAGGTAGCTATACCTCCATTTTCCGCCAACCAAGTGCAAAAGTTTGGAAGACTACAAGTACTCAAGCATGCATTGTCAATGAATTGCAGTCCCTCCAGATAATCTGTATCCAGTTGTTCGAGACCAGTCAAGGACCATAGGCTATTGTTTCGCACAAGGTGGATAGGTCCATCGATGATTTCAAGCGAGGATAGTGCTTCGAAGCTATTGATTGAGGCATTGTCATAGAGGTGAAGATGTTTGCCAATGGTGTTTAGGCTGGTAAGTCCGTTCATGGATTGCAGGCTATCATTGTCGGCTAGATATACAGACCCTTCAATTTTTGTCAGTTGCTCGAGCCCAGAAAAATCAACCAAGCGATCATTGTCAATAACATTCACATATCCATCGACGGCACTTAGGTTGTCCAGTCCTGCGAAAGAAATTAACCCATTATCCTCTACATTAATATTGCCTTCAAGATACTCCAACTGGTTGAGCCCTTGAAAGTTCATTAGTGTTTGGTTATCCGTTACCCACAAGTTTCCATCCATCTGCTCTAAAGCATCAAGCCCTTGCAAGTTTAACAATGACTCATTGTCATCGATCAGGAGAATCCCTTCAACATTTTCAAGAGCATTCAGTCCTTGCAAGTTTGGGAGCAATTCATTGCTCTCTATGGACAGGTTTCCGGTTACATGCTTCAGGGCAGAAAATCCATCCATAGTGAGCAAAGACTCATGACTTCTAATCAGTAGATCCCCATCGATCATCTCCAGTGCATTGAAGCCTTGTAAACTCTCTAGACTGTCATTAAGGATAAATGAGAGCTCACCCTGCATGCTTTGAATGGCATCAAATCCAGAGATGTCCGATAAGACATCATGAAGGCTAATTCTCAGACCTTGTGAAACCTGCTGCAGCGCGCCAAAACCCTTGATACTTTGTAGACTGTCATTATTTGATATGCTAAACAGTCCATTTACGGATACCAATTGCCCAAAACCATCTAGATGTTGAAGCGATGGATTTTGCGAAATAGAAAATCCATCTTGCACCTCTTCAAGCCCGTCCAATCCATTACAACTAGTCAGACTAGGATTATCCCTAAGATGTAGAGTTCCAATCCGTTTAAGCTGTTCCAAACCTTGGAAGTCTATAAGACTGTCACAATTGTTAATCTGCACGGCTCCTGTCACTTGCTTGAGTGCTTCCAATCCTAGAAAATTCTTTAATCTAGAAGCACTCAGCGCCCACAGATCTCCTCCAACGGAATCAATCGCACCAAGACCATATTGAACAGATTGTAGATCCGAGTAAAACCTCAGCCGTCCCTTAACATACCTCAACTGATTCTCCGTATTTTCATCAGCGTAGCCTTCTTGTACGAGCATATCCCCATAGACCGTCGTACAGTCTGGAAACTGTTCTTGCATCATGGTCAAAGTGTAGGAGCTGTTACAATCTAATCCTAAGGAAAAACACTCGTTTGGAGGCAATATTCCGCAAGTATGATCCATTACATTGATATCCGCACAGTCGCCAGCATTACCCTCGATTTCAGCTACAGCGGGTTTATTGATCAAAAAATCGCAAACATAATCCAAAGCGCAGGAAGGGAGCATAGGGCAATCCTTGATCTTCAGATCAGTCAAGTCGCTTCCATTCACATTGCTCAAAGCTTCAATTGACTGTAGGCTGTTGTTACTGGTAATCCAAAGTCTTGAACCTATGTATTGAAGTGTCTCAAGACCATCCAAGGAAGTCAGCGAATCATTTTGAAAAACAGCCAAATCACCTGCAATTGTCTCTAGAACAGGAAAAGCTAGCAAGTCAATTAAGGAGTGGTTCTTATTCACGCTCATGTTTTCAGCAATATGCTCAAGTGCTGCAAAAACGGGTAATTTGCTCAGCAGTAGATTATCTGTAAGCACAAGGTTGTTCGCTTGAGCAAGGTTAGAGAAGGCCCAAATACTTTGCAGCTTCTCATTGTATCGGACCTGTAGTGATCCCAGGCTATGAAGATTTTCAAAACCTTCGATAGAAAGTAATTCTTGCTGATACCCCATAATTAAACTACCTCCAATTTCCTGTAGAGCGCTAAAGCCCGTGATGGTCTTCAAGGGTAAATTATGACGAATGATCAGGGACTCCCCTATGGTGACAAGGTTAGGAAAGCCTGACAAGCTATCGAGCAGAGTGTTTCCTGTCACCCAAAGTCCGGCTAAAACAGTATCAAGACTGGCAAAAGACCCTTCCATAGTGGTCAGACCCTCATTGTCTTGAATCTTAATATCGCCAGCAAAATGCAGATTTGGCAAAGCACCCACAAGATTGAGGGAAGCATTATCTTCGACGATCAACTGCCCAACTCTTTCGAGGCTAATCAATCCATCAAGGTCCTCCAGATCTGCATTCATTTCAAGGTGCAGATTCCCAACAATTTCTGTTATTCCATTTAGGCCCTGCAGATCAGTGATTGGATCATCCACACCCGACTCAATAAAAAGCGTCCCATTAATTACTTGGCAATCTGGATATTCGGTGGCGAATTCCACAATTTGCGTCTGGCTACTAAGTAGTAGATCCCCTACCTCGCAAACCTGAGCAGTCATTGTAGGCACATTTAGTAACAGGAGCAATAGCAATTGGGCAATTAGGTTCTTCATACCGGGTATTAGTTCAGACCTATGGGGCCTATATCTACAAAATACCGATTGTATTCCATACAAGCACGATTGAGCGTTTTTATATCCTTTTGATTCAAATTTGCGACAAAGAAGAAGGATCGGACAAAGTATCAGCCTGCTGCTTGGGCAAAGTATCAAAAGCCCTGGGTGGTCGCCATTACTAACCATAGAAGGAATGTCAACGCCGACTCCGCTACGCTCACCATTCTTCACGAACAATGTACCGGATAATTTGATTAGGGCGTGCCCTACACAGCGCAAAACTTTTGTCGGTGATATTATAGTGCTGTTGAGCGCTGTGTAGGTCGGGCTATCCGCTCTCACTCTCCTTGGGCAAAGCGCTTCGGCTTATGTGCTATCGGGTCTCTCCTATCGTCGAGCCCCGATAGCACATGCCTCAGTCGCTCTGCCCGGCGGCTCGTACCGCTCCTATCCCTCACGCGTCAGAATTCGCGACTTGACAATAAATGCAAAGCCGAGCGAGAGGTCCTAGTGGCGCAAATCTCGATCCCGCAATGGTCCGGTTTAGTTCTACACTATCTTCAGCCTTGGTATATGGCCAGGTAGGAGATTTAGCTGTTATGTTCCGGATTGCATTCTGTAATTCGTTCCTGCTTCTTTTCCGTTCTTTTCAATCAATTCTTTTTCCAGAAGTGTTTTTATAATTCTTTTTGGTGTTGCTCGTGGTCATAGTCGTTCTGGTTGGGTGCTATTCTTTGTGCAAAAATTCAAAAACCTAATGACTCACCAAAAGCTTGCCCATCGATATTCGTTGCCCATGGTTAATTACTTCCCATAAATACAAGCCATTAGGCAAGTTTGCTAGGCTAAAGGACTGAACATTACTTCTTGCATCCACATCGACTTCTAAATGTGTTTTCCCGGACAGATCCTTG
>JAHDEE010000223.1 GCA_020629005.1 Chitinophagales bacterium | reverse complement strand
GAATCTATAAGGCAGTATGATTCTCCTAATTTGCCTGATGGCAATTTGCATTTTTTTGCTTGATGCTTATAATTTCTCTAGTGTGATTTGTAGCTGCGGGGACGTAGGTACTTTTATTGCCAGTCTCAGATGCAAGCGCTGCATCTCCAGGATTAGGCATTGCTTCTCTCTCCTCACTCTGTGCTTCTTTCCTCTTTCCTCTTTCCTCTTTCCTCTTTCCTCTTTCCTCTTTCCTCTCTCCTCTCTCCTCTCTCCTCTCTCCTCTCTCCTCTCTCCTTTCTCCTTGCTTCTTGCTTCTTGCTTCTTGCTCCTTGCTCCTTGCTCCTTGCTCTTTTCTCCCTTCTCTACGCGCAGCACAAAAGTATCAGAATAGCCCTGGGCAAAGTGGTAGGCGGTGCCCAGCGGGCGTGGTGACTGCCGCTGCGGCGGGGCTCGGAGCCTGCCGGAGAGACCTGGCGCGGCGAGCAGGAACAGCCCGCTGGGTGCCGACTACAAGCGGAGCACAGGGAGGCAGAGAACGCGGTGGGATAGCGTTTCGCTCCTAATAATAATTATATAGGTTTAAGATGCTATGTTGCTGAGTTGAAATTGGTTGGAGATTTTTTGCTGGGCAATTTGGACCCAGTCGATCTCATGAGTATCTGCTGATGGAATAGCTACATTAACGATTTATCTATAAGCTTGCGAGACAGGCTAGTGCTACGCAAACGAAGTCCGCAACGCCTTTAAGGGCTTCTATTTCTGTCATACTTCGTTGCTCGTTGCTCGTTGCTCGTTGCTCGTCGGTCGCGTAGCTACGGCTATGCTCCCTCCTCGCGCCTCGTCTGGCAAAAAGATAAGCTCCTAAAAGGTGTCACGAACTTTGTTTACGCAGCACTAGCCAAATTGTTAGTTTGGCTGCAAGTAGAGCATTTTCTACTTTGTTTAGTGCTCGAAATATAGTTTTTCTGCGTATGTTTGAGGTTCGCAAAAACCTGAGACTATGGAGAAAGTGCATTTGCAGGCCCTGGAATTCGCATTAATCTATGCGGAGGATCACGAAAAATCGGTAGCTTTCTACACGAGGTATTTCAACTTCAAAAGCGAATATAGAATGCCCGATGGTTCCTGTTTCGGCAAGGCAGGTGATGTAAATCTGTGGATTGGGGCAAACTACAAGAAAACTAAGACAGAAGCGGACAACGTTAGGTTATCGGTCATGTTTCGGGTTGATTCGGCTTTTCGTCTTTTTGAGGCCTTGAAAGAAAGGGGGGAGCAGCTAATTCAGGAAGAGCCACAGGAAATGCAACCTGGAAATTACTGGTTTCAGTTTAGAGATCCCTCTGGCAACATAGTGGATGTTTTGGGGGGAGAATAGTGAAGATCAGTAGCAGATTGCTGTTGGAGTATATTGTGTGAATGACAAATCTAACAAGGTGAGAAACGAGAAGACAGAAAACCAAATAGCATTGTTTAAGCGACTGGCCATTGCCTGCACTAATACAGACTTTTCAAATCGTGCAGCTATCAGGAAGCACAACATGGCAGTAGATCGCATGCTGGAAATAGCCCTGCTAATTGGCAATGGAAAAGCCACTGAGACGGTCGATGACTTTGCAGAGCTGCTAAACGAAGAAGAGCATAAGGTCAACTTATGGGCAGCCACACACTTATTGGAGCACATGAAAGTCACACACGAAACTAAGGCCAAAGCGCTACAAGTAATCCAGGCCGCTGCAGCGGGTGAGGACCCTGCCTCTATGGGATATAAACAATGGTTGAAAGACTGGGAAGATCGGAATTAGAGTTCCATTGCAAGCAGCAACCGTGCCCTATCTGACCAAAGTGACATTCCCGCTGAAGTCCTCAACACTACCATCCAGATAAACCACTTGCCCATAGTAGACGTAGGTCCCGAGATCCATCAGCTCCCCTTTGTAGCTACCATCCCAACCCACGGCATTACCCGGAGCGAAGTTTTCCTCACTGTGCAGCAGCTTTCCCCAGCGATCGTAAACGGCAAATAGAGTTACCTGCTCGATTCCCACGCCAAGTGGTTTAAAGAGATCATTGATGCCGTCAGCGTTAGGAGAAAAAGCATTGGGAATGTTGAGCTTGAAGCTATTGAATACCTCTACAAAAACCGTGGCTGTATCGATGCAACCTGCGTCACTGCTGGCTACGACAGTATAGCTAGTGCTTTCAGCAGGAGCAGCTGCAGGTGCGGGACAATCCGTACAGCTTAGTCCTTCAGCCGGGGTCCATGTGTAGGAGATATCTCCCGTATAGCCACTATTATCCACGGTCGATAAGGTGCTTGACTGGCCGGGAAAAATACTACCCGAACTCGAAGCTTCAATGTCCAGTCCTACAACTTCAATACTAGTGCTGTAAGTGCCTTGACAATCTTCCTGAGCTAATACAAAGTCAATCACTATTACTCCTGCTTGAGCTGGATTTGCTACCAGCCATTCACCAAAATTATCTCCTTCCGTTAGAAAGGTGGTGCCAGAGACGACATAGGAGACAAATGTATATGGGGTGCTGCTTTCAATTGTAAGCACGATGTCTTCTCCTACGCAGATCTCTTCAGGAACGAGCAACTGAGCATCAGGTGACGTATAGACGCTAAAGCTGAATTCTGAGCTATTTGGGCAAGGTCCGGGACTCGTATAGGTGACTGTATATTCGGTATTTGCAGTGCTATTGCTGAGGTCAATTGCACCTGTGTTTTCATCGATTTGGATTTCCTGATCAATGCTAAATACGCCTCCAGGGGTACCTTGTACCGCAGCTGTTATAACGCCATCCTCTATGCAAAAGGAATCCGACCCATAGATGAATGAACTGTAAGTATAAGGATTGGAAATCAAAGCAATCTCAAGGGAATTTTGCGAAGCACAGCTATCCAAAGCGGAATACGCAGTCACAAAGAAACTGCCTGGGCCAGATGGCAGATACTCAGCCCCAATATGTAAGGTGTCTGCCAGCGCAGCATCGGAAGACCAGATGTAGGTGTCACCATTATCCAAAACCGACAGTGATTGCAGAGCCTCGCCCTCGCATATGTTCACATCATCACCTTGGGGATCGGCAGCAGGTATGCAGCTTGGACAAGATATGGGTACTGTGAATTCCAAAAAGCCACAGGCGTCAGGGTGATTTTCATCTGCTGGACGAACCGTAAAAGTAACACTACCCGTTTCGTTTTCGACAAAGCTAAAGTCCGAAGCCTGGCCACTGGCCAAATCGTTTTCTCCATCCGAACTTACCAGGTATTCTACCGCTATATCGCAGCTGCTTTCAATACTTGCTGAACAAATATTTTCGACTGTATTTGCGTTGAGCATTGGATAGATATAGTAAGTGTGCGTGACACCAAGATCAATCCATTCAAAACCAGTTTGCTGATCGCCGTCTGGATCACAGGCGAGGTAAGCATAGAGAACCAGGGAATCCCGTTGACAACCATCCAGGCCAGGGTCGTACTCCAATACATCACCTTCCCAGTACTGATCGATCGGATCAACTCCGGTAAATCCAGCGTACCAATGAACCGGACTGCCAATATCATTGATCAACACCAGCTCAGGAAAGCTGATATCGTCACCATCACAGAGATAACTTTCACTGCTGCTGCTTGAAGTGCTGGGGCATTCGGCCTCCGGACAATCGAGGTTGTCCTGAAGCTGAAGCGATGCACAGACAGCCGGATGATTGGCTAATGTCGAAGTGATTGTGAACTGTACTAACGTTGCATCGCCACCATCTGTGGTGGCTGTATTACCGGTTCCGGTAGTACCATCAAGGTAGCCGCCTGTGAAGCTGTAGGAAATATCATAATCACAATTTGCGACAACAGTGGTAGAGCAACTGTCCGTATCTAAAGTGGCATCGACGGTCGGGAATACTTCCACATTGAGGGCATAACCCAGGCTTTGCAGTTCAAAATCCCCATTTCCCTCCGTATCACAAGGGATGAAAGCATAGATCGTTTGCTCAAAAGAACTACAGCCATCCCAGTCCAGCGGCTCGGTCGGTATTTGCTGATCCACAAAAGGACCTTGTGGATTGGCCGGATCACTTAGATCGGTAAACCATAGCGGACTTTGCCCATTGTCATCACTGATGGAAAGCACAGGCAATGACACGGGCTCCTGCTCACAGAGATAGAGATTGTCAGGCACATCAGCAGTGAATGGACAGGTGGGTATTGGGCAGTCGAAATTTCCTATAAGCTGCAAAGTCCCGCATGTGACCGGTCTGTTAGGATCCGTATCTGTGAGTGTAAGTGTCACACTCCCTGTTTCGCCTGCTTGTAGGGATACGCTATCCGAGTTACCCGTTGATCCATCACTCGGGCCGGTAGAATTGACCTCATAGCTGATCGCATGATTTGCACAGTAGTTCGACAGCCCAATTTGGCAATCCGCTTCAGACAGGTTGACTAGCATGGGTGGATAGATGTGCAGCGTATGTTTTAGATTTAGTGATATGACCTGTAGTTCGCCACTGCCATCTACTTCACATAAAGTAGTCGCAAAATATTCCAGCGCTACAGGAGTGCAAGCATCTCCAGTATCTGGATAAGTAATAGCTTGCGACCAGTCAAGGACACCTGTCGGGTTATTGATATCACTGATGTCGCTATACCAGGTTATGGACTCTCCATTGTCATCTGTAAGTTCAACAATTGGCTGGGTTGGCACCTGCGACTCACATAAATATTGTTCCGTATCTTCATCATCAGTCGAAGGACAGCCTGCACAAGCATAGTCGACTTCGAATACAAATTCGACACAGTCTGCAGGCGCACCAGGATGCGCTATAGTAAAGGCCATGGTCCCTGCACTTCCTGAAGGCGGATTCGCGGCGAATCCAGTTCCGTTGATTGAAGGGTCATCCATCGAGACATAGCTCGCAGTATGCGCGCCACAAAAGGAGCTGATTTGCAAGCTGCATTCATCGGACTCGTTTAGAATTGTGATTGGTGCGTAGACAGTCAGGTCCAGTATGCCATTGTCAAGCACAGATCCATCTTCCAGGCAGGTAACCAAATAAGTGATTTGTTGTTGCTCCTGGCAAAAGTCATTGGTAAGCGCAGTATAGGAACTTGTCCATTCTGCACTGGAAGTTCCATCCGGAAACTGCCATAGAATACTGGCAGCCGAAGCTTCCTCTATTTGTGCTTCCAGGCTAATCGTTTCTCCATTGCAGATGGTGGTTGCACTTGCGCTTACACCACCATAAGCTGGACAATTGGCAGGACAATTGAAGCTGCCGTTGAGGGTTTGAGTATTGCAACTAATGTTTGCATCGAAATGATCATTTACAAGGGTAAATACAATGGCGCCTATGCTTCCACCGCCTGCAACATAGCTGTTTCCTGTGCCGCTCTCCATAGTCCCATCCTCAAAGATCACTTCATAGCTGGCCTGGTAATCAGGACAGTCAATTCCACTAAGCGACACCGTACAAGCACCATCTTGAATGCTAGCATCCATTGCAGGGCTGATCAAAAAATCCAAATAGCCACTTTCGATCACAGAATCATCGTCGCTGCAGTAAATAGTATAGGAGATGCTTTGAACCTCCGTGCAGCCCGAAACAGAAACTGGAGAATAGCTGACAGTAAAGTCAGTCACTGCGTTACCATTTGGCAAAGTCCATTGCACATAGCCCAGCGCTGGGTTATTGAGTGTGGCAGTTGCCGTTATGCTTTCTCCCTCACAAACATTGTTTACATCGAGACCAGCCGAAAGTAGCTGCGGACAAATGTCATAGCAATCATACGGAATACTCAATGTTTGCGTAGAACATCCCGGTGGACTTGCCAGGTGAGTGACATTCATAAATAAGGTGCCGGACTGACCGGGTTCAAATTCGGCAAGCAACCCGAAACCATCAATCTCAGGATTATTGGGATCAGCATAGCTGACAATAAATTCGTCGCAAGGGACGCTGAATTCAACACTGCAAAGGGTGGCTATATACTCATAGCTAGCCACCGGGTAAACGGACAATTCAATTGCACCCTCGGCAATTACGGAACCATCAAGGTTACACAGAATCTGATAAGACACCTCTTGTAGTTCACCACAGTCGGAGTCCGTAACTGCTTCGAACTGACTGCTGAAATTATTGCTAGAACTGCCATCCGGAAAGGTCCAGCTAATGCTGGCCTGCGATTGATCATCCAGTACTGCAAGCAAGTCAACAGTTTCACCCACACAAACTTCACTATTGCTTATACTGACATCCTCAAACACCGGACAGGTAGGTAAGGCTGCGCAATCGTAACTGCCTGGGAATTCAAACATTTGACATTCTTCATCAGTATTCAATTGGCCATTCCATAAGATGAAAGTAATCAATCCACTACTGCCCGGTACTGCTGTATATTCGTTGCCGACATAGAGAATGTCATCTTCTCCCGGCAGGCCAAGGAAGTAGCTCGCTTCAAACTCCGGACAGTCAATATAATCGAGCATCAACGTACAAGCATCACCCACTATGTTCCCAGATGCGATCGGCATAACGGAATAGGACAAACTGCCGGATTCAATCAAACTATCATCCGCCGTGCAATAGGCAGCGTAGTTTATCGTCTGCTCTTCCGTACATCCCGATACCGTGCTGGTAGCAATGCTGTGGCTAAGTGCATTGGCTGTAGTGCCGTCGCTCAATGTCCATATTACATAACCCGCAGTCGTTGCATCAAGGCTTGCTGTCATAGTGAGTACATCACCATCGCACACTGCATCAGCACTCAGGTTTGCACTCTGAAGTTGTGGGCAGGCCGCCGCACAGTTATAAGGAATACTCATACTTTGGCTGTTGCAATCAGCCGGGCCGTCTTCAAACGCCACAGTAACTTGCAGTAGCCCGCTTTCATTTGGATTGAAGGCAACAAAAAGGTCTGTACCTACTATTTCTGGATTAGCAGGATCGAAGTAGCTGGTAGTATAATAATCACAGGCAGGTATAATTTCAATGCTGCAGTCACCTTCCACAAAGCTGAAACTCACCTCCGGATTTACTGTAATCTCAACATAGTCTGATACGATCACAGAGCCGTCGAGCAAGCAAACAATTTCGTATGAAATCTGCTGTAGTTCGTTGCACACAAAGTCTGTATTGGCCAGGTATTGACTTGTGAAACTATTGTCCGTACTGCCATCTGGAAAAGTCCAGATAATACTAGCCTGCGTCTCATCTTCAACCAGGGCCTGTAGTTCTACCGTTTCCTCAACACAAACAAAATTTGAACTCAAGTCTACTCCATTAAAACCCGGGCAAGTGGGCGTGGCCTCACAATTAAAAGGACCTTCAAACTCAAAGGTTTGACATTCTGGTGACGTATCTGGATCGTTATTGATCACCTCAAAAATAACTGTCCCGCTCGTACCTGGATCAGCCACATAGTCACTGCCGACATAGTAATTGTCATACTCACCAAACATAGTCACCACATAGCCCAGCTCGAATTCCGGACAGTCCAAAAAGTCAAGCACAATGGTACAGCCGGTACCTTGTATCGTGGCGTCTACCACTGGGCGCACGAAGTAGGACAAACTGCCAGAACCCAAAAGGCTATCGTCAGTCACACAATAGACCTCGTATTCAATAGTTTGCTCTTCCGTGCAGCCAGTTGCGGAGGCAACCGTTATACTATGACTTAGGGCCATGCTGGTAGAGCCATCGCTCAAGTACCAAATAGCATATCCCTCGGATGGAGAGTTCAGCATGGCAGCCATATTCAATTCATCACCTTCGCAGAGCACATCACCATCCAGCGTCACGTCTTGCAACATCGGGCACGCCCCTGCGCCTTCACAATCATATTCCGTTTCATAAAAAATGATCTGGCAATCTGCCGGTGCGCCAGGATGGCTGATCGCAAACTCCACAGTACCAGTCGAGCCATCTTCGGCAATAAAACTGGCCCCTTCACCAATCACCCCATTATCAATGTCCGACCATTCAATAAAATGATCAGGGCAAAAGGAATTGATGTTGATCTGGCAATCAGTTGCCTGAGGGATAAAAGTAATCGGGGCATACACTTCCAAATCTACTGTTCCCTGCTCGATTATCGAGTTGTCATCCGTGCACAGAAAAGTATAGGAAATCGGCATCGACTCCTTACAGTTATCATTTGTCAGCACCGTGAAACTTGGATTTACTTCGGTAGAGCTACTGCCGTCCGGCAAAATCCACTGATAGGTCACGCCCGAGGGATCTTCAAAGTTTGCATTTAAAGTAACCAGATCACCATTGCAATGACTCAGATTGCCTGGGTCAAAACCGTTAAAAACCGGGCAGTCAGTCAAACATTCGGTTACAACTTCCACTGTGATATCATCCACAGTCACATAGCCACACTCGTCATACACATACAGCGTATATTCAATGCTCGGAACACCCATAGGAGTGCTAGTGGGAGTCTCCAATGTGTTATCATCCAAAAAAGTATCCGGTAGCCACTCATAAGATTCACCGACCAGATCAGACTCAAGTAAGACAGGTTCACCATCACAGGTCGTAAAAGTATCTGGAGTAGAATCTACATCAATGCACACCTGATGCTCATTATTAAGTCCACCGGTGGAGGCGGTAAATCCCCACCATACATTATTATTTCCACCAAATATTTCCGTTACAATGTCTGCAGTGTAAGAGATACGTAGCTCACAATCGAAATAGACATCCAGCGTCATGGAAACCGGGTCCCACTCCACAGCAAGATGATGCGGCTCACAATTTTCTACATTGTCTATGAATGTACTGATTGGCACAGGAGGAACCAGGGAACTGTTGTGGTTCATATTTCCATCTTGCTGCAGTGCAATGTGGTCAAATGCCGGATCATTTTCAATCACAGCATTTTGGTAAGTATCTAGCTCCACGATCAAGGAAGGGCTTACGCCACCTATAGCCATACCCCCACCTTCTATACCGACTGCTGACTGACTCTGACCCTGAAATACAAAAGTCATTCCGTCAGCCCCTGAATCATTACATCCCAAAAACACGTCGCCGACATACGTAAATCCATCCGAAAGATCCACCGGAGCAAAGATCGATGACACCTGCGAATTCGAGGTATTGCTAAGCTGAAAGCAATTGCTACCCAAATCCACAGCATCACCATTGAGCTGCATTTGTGCATTTAGCGGCATACAAGCAAGTAGTAGCGAAACGAGCAAAGCGATCGCTACCCGGTAATCAGCCAAATTCATATTTTCATTTTGTGGGAAAACAGACCACTATGCAGGCAGTGTTTTAGGTCAGTTTGTACCGCTTAAGGGACGGCGAATCAATAAATGTCCATTTTGACTTGCTGGAAATGATTTATCCATCGTTATTTTTCTCCACCAGCCAACAAGGATGCTGTCAAAAAATGCCTCGTCTAAATCATCTCCAGCGACGTCAAAATCGGACAGTTATTGATTCCCTATCCCTAAGTTACGCAAATAGTGCTTTTTCAACAATCCAGCAGGAGTCATAGGCTCGATTGGCTATGCTTCTGACAATTCCAGCAGATCACAATAAGCGCTTGTCTGTTGGTAAGAGCTAGTCCGGATTGTCTCAAACACACCTACAAATTGCATCCTTCAAAGGCGCGATCAAAGATTGCCCTTACCTGCCACATTAGACGTAGCTCGGTCACAATTACGGAAAAGTTTTGAATTTGTAGCGAATCGAAATCCCGCCGCGCAAACATCGTTCCGGCTATCCATTGCAATGCAGGTACCATACAGGGGCTTCGTGTATCCAGTATCAAGGTCTCTCCGGCAAGCTCCGAGCCCTTGCTACTGGCACACTCAGTCCCCTGTCTGGCACCTGCATTTCCATTTCTATCCGGGCTATTTTGCAGCAGTTCTGCTTCGTAGAAGAGTAGAGAGTAGAGAGTAGAGAGTAGAGAGTAAGGAGTAAGGAGTGAAGAGCAGGAGTCCTTGTCGGACCCTGGGCCAGAGTGAGTAAAAACCACTTCGCTTGCCTGAAAAAAGGACTTTGCTCACAGCAATGCAGTAGCCAATGACGGTCCTTGAGCGGAGCCGAAAGGCCCGTTATTGGCGG
>JAHDEE010000222.1 GCA_020629005.1 Chitinophagales bacterium | reverse complement strand
TATGAGTGAAAGAGAATGGGAATCTGTCGAGAGACAGATACATGTTGCGTGATTGTGTGGTTTATTTGCCTCGGACCTTCGGGTTCGAGGCATTCTTTTTTTAGGAAGCAGAGCAGGATCAATACTGCTTTGCAGGCAAGTGTAGAGGCTTTCAGCATTTTCCGTACCTTTAGAAGGTAAACACGAAACGTAGGTGAGGATGAAGAAAGTCTTGTTTTTGCTGCTGATTTTCGCGATTGGCTGCGCAGGTGATAATGCCGGTACAAAGGCAACAGGCGAAGCCAGTCGATCGAAAGATTCTAAAGCCTCTGTTCAGGCAGATTCAAAAGAAACAACAAAGCCAAAAGAAACTTCTGCAGGAGAAAAGGCAGATGATTCTGCTGAAAATGGGAAGTCCAATGCCGTCAAGAATGCGGAAGAATACTTTGTGATATCAGATGATCCAACTGTTGCTAAGTATTTTGACATGGGGCGCGGTAGCTTCGTGGATTATTATCTTCCTGAAAAGCGAAAGGGTCAAGGAAATGAGTATAGTGTGCGAGTTCGGAAGTATTCTTGGGGCGCAGCAGATACCTCGTATTATCGTGAGGATGCGAATTACTTTTACAGCTATTATCCTGAAGCAAAGATGGAGTCCGTATTACTTCCGAAGCAGGTGCACCTGGGCCAGAAGTGGTTTGAAACTATGGGCAGTTGGTCATATGAGGTAGTCGCATTAGATAAGACGCTCAATTACTTTGATAGAGAGTACAAAGATCTGATAGAGGTTTTGTGTACTCGTTTAATTGAAAATGAGGCAACTAAAAAGAAGATGAGCTATACCATGTTCTATGCTAAAGATCATGGCCTTGTAGCAAGTTTGAGCGAAGGTAGGATGATCAGCTACTTTATCGAGCTTAAGAAAGATTTCTAAAACAAAAACGCATTGTGCCGCCAATCTTTATGGTTTTTGGTTGGTTGGACTAACAATCGGCATGTTAACAAGTATCAAAGCGGTGAGAATGTGCTGATTTTCATCTATAGCCTTTGTCGCTTTATCTAGAATCCCCTAGAGCAGAAATGCGAAAAACATACAAAAGAAGCCAACACTGTAGCCTCCAAAGATCTCACGAGTGGTATGCGCATTTAGCAGTAGCCGTGAAGTACCTACGGCACCAGCAGCCAGGATGCCGGCAAAAAGAAACAAGCTAGTATCATACATGGGAATCCGTGCCATGATGGAGAAAACCAACAAAGCCACCATGCCACCCATCCCTACCGTGTGCAGGCTGATCTTATAAAAGAGTACATTGATAAACAGGGAAACGTTAACGGCAATCGAGGCACCCAGCATGATGTCGCTAAGAATCTCGTGTCTAAATTCTGTCCGCAGGGCGAAATAGCTCCAGATAAAAAAGAACGAAACTGCCATATATGGCAGCACTCTCTTTCTTCTATCCTTTACGTCAAAACTGTCGATAAAGCCCAGCAATCGCATCAGCGAAAGGCAGACTACCGGGAAGAAAACGGTGTTGATGACCATGAAAAGCATCAAAGTGCCTGATTCGTTGACAAACCGGTAAGGGTTGGTATACATGAGGAAGGCCACACACATACTGGGTACTAGCAGTGGGTGGAAAACATACGTAAAAAGCCTGGCCATTAGCTTCATTAGAGAGGGAACTAGTGGACAGGCAATTTACGAATAATTAGTGCGATAAATCAGTTATCGCAAAAGCAATTTATAGTTCGCGGCGCAGCCTTGCAACTGGGATACTCAATTGCTCCCGGTATTTGGCTACCGTACGTCTTGCAATGTTGTAACCACGGTCTATCAAGGAATCCGTCAGCTTCTGATCAGACAGTGGTTTGCGCTTGTTTTCGTTATTGATCAGATTATCCAGAATTTTCTTCACCTCTCGCGTCGACACCTCTTCGCCGGTATCGGTCTGAAGGGACTCTGAGAAGAATGACTTCAGTTGGAAAGTTCCAAATTCAGTTTGAACGTACTTGCTGTTCGATACTCTTGACACTGTAGAAATATCCAGTTTAGTGACTTCAGCGATGTCCTTCAGGATCATCGGTCGTAGTTTCACTTCATCACCAGTAAGGAAGTAAAGGTATTGATACTTGAGTATTGCCTTCATCACCTTGTGCATAGTCTGCTGACGCTGTTTGATGGCATCAATGAACCATTTTGCAGAGTCAATCTTTTGCTTGATGAACATGATGGTGTCCCGATGACGCTTGTCTTTGCGATTGGACTTATCATAGTCCTTCAACATACTCTTATAGTTATCGCTGATACGAAGATCAGGAGCATTTCGATTGTGTAGTTTTAGTTCAAGCTTGCCGTTTACATTTTCAATTATGAAGTCCGGTACGATATAATTTTCGACAGGGGTTGACACATTAAAGGTGCCGCCTGGCTTTGGATTTAGCTTTAGAATCTCCTCGTTTGCCATTCGAAGGTCTTCACGAGTGATCGACATAGACTTAATCAGCTTTTCGTAGTGCTTCTTGGAGAATTCCTCGAAATGGTTGTCAAGTATCTCCTCGGCAATTTCAATATACTTCTGATCCGGACCAGACTTACGGCTGATTTGAAGCAATAGACATTCCTGCAGATTCCTGCAACCTACTCCAGCAGGATCAAAAGATTGCACTATGTGAAGTACTTCCTCCAGCTCTTCTTCCGTCGGTGAGATGTTCTGCGTAAAAGCAAGATCGTTGGCAACTGCTGCCAGCTCTCTTCTCAAGTAACCGTCATCATCAAGACTGCCGATTATTTGCTTAGCTATTTTGATTTTTCTCTCAGGTAGGTTCATCATCCCCACTTGCTCCATCAAACGCTCGTGGAAAGTCTCGATCACCGCTATCGGGATGGTCTTGGCCTCATCTGGATCTGTATATCTCTCGCCTCTAAGCTTGTAAGAGGCAATCTCGTCGTCATCATCAGAGAGATACTTGGCGAGATCCAGTTCATCTTCCTTCATTGCAGGCGCCTCATCTTCAGGCTGCTCAGTCTGCATGTAGTCGATTTCTTCTTCTATGTTTTTCTCGTCTATTTCTTCAAGCGCTGGATTTTCTTCCAGCTCTTCTTTTATTCTTTCTTCCAGTGATGCTGTAGGTACTTGCAACAGCTTCATTAACTGTATCTGCTGAGGGGAGAGCTTCTGGAGTAGTTTTGTAGAGAGTTTTTGCTTCAGCATAATTCATCTATTACGTCATGCGGCCTCTAGTCTGGGGGTGACCGCAAAACAGTTTTGGAAATTTTAACCTAAAATGTCAAAAAAGAACTATTGAAAATTTAGCTGCTGACGGTCCGGCAAAGATCAAACAAAGCTAAGTGCCATGCTGAATTTTCATTTTTTCTGTTATTGCATTGAGAGACATTCTCTTTGCAAACAGCTTAAATGCATCAAAGGTTATGCCAAAAATAGGCAATAGGACTTAAAGTGCAAATTTTGTAAAATTATCATCTCTTGGCTCGACTTTCTCCTTGGAATTTGCTATATTCTGACAAGCGACTAGGATTTAATGTGTAATAAACTGACTGTCAATTTTATGTATGATTTTGAGCCCATCAATGACAGGCCCATTCAAAGCTACAAATCCCACAATTAAATAGATACCTAAAGTCCAACCGTCTACAAAAAAATCTCAAGATTAGTACAAAATTGTCCAGAGCAGACAGTGCTAATGCCAAAACGTAAGATGCCGACATCGATTTGAAAGCTTAGGGAATCAGCCAAATTGTAAAATCCTGGCCTGCTTTATTACAAGCACTTGGAATGGTCCTTGACGAGCTGGCCAGCCAATTTGTGATGCCGTTCACATAAAGGAACGGTCTGATTTTTGTAAAAGGCATACCAAATTTAAGTGGCATCAAGATCCAAAGGTACCGCTGATCGCGCTTACGTTGTTATTTTCTATAGGCTCTGAGCGCCAGACTATTGAAAAAAAATGCTGACCTTTGCAGCGCTTTGATAAGAAAGTGGCAGGAAGACTGTCCTTCAGAATGGAACTCTTGCCGCGAAATTGTAATTGCTTGATATTATGATGATTGATACAACACAGAAAAAGGTCGTAAGCCTTGATAAACTGGTGCAATCCCTGGAAGAGCAGGTGGTTGTGAAAGGTTGGGTTAGAAACAAGCGAGATAGTAAGGCACTCGTCTTTGTAGAATTACGAGATGGCAGTGGATTTGTGCAAGCAGTGGTTTCGCTTGAAGATGTAGGCCAGGAAATGTTTGATCTGGCAAAATCACTGAGTCTTGAAACTTCAGTCATTTTTAGTGGCAAGGTTGTAAAGGATGAGCGACAGGTTGGTGGATGTGAATTGATGGTTGATGCCATCCAGGTGGTCCAACAGCCGGCTGAGGATTATCCTCTCGGTAAAAAAGCACATGGTGTTGACTTTCTTGCCAACAAACGACACTTATGGTTGCGCTCCAGGAAGCAATGGGCGATCATGCGCATCAGGAACAGAGCGAAGTATGCAATTCATACCTTCTTTCAGGAACGTGGTTTCATTCAAATGGATGCACCCTTCTTTACAGGCAATGCCTGCGAAGGAACTACTACCCTCTTTGAAACGGATTTCTACGGAGAAACAGCCTACCTCTCTCAGTCTGGCCAGCTATACGGGGAGGCAATGGCGATGGCACAAGGTAAGATCTATACATTTGGTCCTACATTCCGCGCAGAAAAATCCAAGACCAGAAGACATTTAAGCGAGTTCTGGATGATCGAGCCTGAAATGGCTTTTTACGATCTGGATATGAATATGGACCTTATTGAGGAATTCATTAAGTATGTAGCAGCGGATGTGGCTGAGAAGTGTGTAAAGGAACTGGAGGTTCTAGAGCGAGACATGAGTCTGTTTGACAACATCAAAAGCACCTTCCCGCGTATCACCCATTCGGAGGCCGTCAAGATTCTTCGAGGAGAGCAGGAAGTTAATGGCAAAACCACAAAAGAAATCCTGGAGGGGGATTTGCAAGCTGTAAAAGACCGCATCGCTGCCATCAATGAGGAAATTAGCAGTACTGAAGCAGAAATGGCTGCCGGTGGCATCAAGAAAGGCAAGCTAAACTGGATGCGTAGCAAGGTGGACAAGCTGAAAAATGAACTAAAGGAGCAAGAAGAGAAAGAAAGGAACATACCTCAATGGTTAGAGTCTGCGATCAACTTTCCTCCAGGTGAAGACTTTGGAGGATCTGATGAAACCGTTCTAACCAGAATGTTTGGTACACCGGTCTTTGTCTACAAGTGGCCAAAGGCGATCAAGGCGTTCTACATGAAGACCTACGAAGATGATCCGGAATATGTGAAGGGAGTTGACCTTTTGGCTCCGGAAGGATTTGGAGAAATCGTAGGTGGAGCGGAGAGAGAAGACAACTATGATGTGCTACTGGCAGCGATTCGTCATCACGAGTTACCGGAAGAAGCTTTTGAATGGTATCTGGATCTGCGAAAGTATGGCTCCGTACCGCATGCCGGATTCGGTCTAGGCTTTGAAAGATTAATCATGTGGTTAACAGGAGTGCATCACATTCGGGAAACCATCGCGTTTCCTCGATCATATGGGCGGCTATTCCCATAGCGAAGATTTAGTAGAAAGGAATACTAAAGGGTGTTTGGCATTGCTAAAACACCCTTTTTTTATTCACAAAGATCAGCTCCCTGATTGTCATCATACAGCACATCTATTAGGGTCAGTTGAGCAGCGGCTTCCTTAAAAATGCCGCAATCAGCACTGCCAGCTATCAAACTGTTTTCCAGTTGCAGTTGCCCAGAATTGACATAGACATTCGCTCCACCTTTCCAACCACTCGCTGTGCCGTACAGATAGGTCAGCCCCAATCCTGCATTTCGGATTTCTGCATGCAGTAATTTGTTCTCCGCCTGATCCGTATTGAATACCAAACCCAGCCAGTTGGCTTCCTTTGCATTTCTAAAAACCACCGGATCATCGGACGTACCACTAGCGTTCAAATATCCTTGATCCAATACCAACAGCCCCTTCTCCGCATTAAAACTCAGCTCCGTTCCAGCCGCTATTCGAAGGCCGGTCTTTACTTCCGAAGTTTCCAAAAAATAGAAGGGCAAACCCTGAGGTTTCCAGTTATGTTCCCCAGTACTGAGTACTGCTGGTGAGACCAGTATTTCATTACGTCCGTTATCTCTATATTCTGAATCCTCATCCAGGGCATATAAGTTGTCGGCAGGGATTTTCATAGGGAAGTCAGCATGCTCCGTAATGCTGTTTTCGCTGCATTGCAGTTTTCCAAAATCGGCTTCTTCTACCACAAAACCGGAGGCGGCGCCCCTAAAGATATGGCAATCTCGCACCGTCAATCGCCCGCTGTTTAGTAATAAGCTAGAAGGACCTCGATAGCCTGGATTTCCACCATTAACCTGCAAAGTCCCATTTCCGGCATCGGAGATATCGACACTGTATAATTGGTTCAGCTCGCTTTCTGTACTGTAGAATAATCCTTTCCAGTACCCAGCTTGTGCATTACTGCCACGGAATCGAATTCGGTCTTCGGCCTGCCCTGCTGCCTTTAGGTATCCTCCGTTCACAACAATAGCCGATGCTCCTGCCATCCGAAATTCCGTACCCGCAACTATCTCCACTCCAGCCTCGATGAATGTACTGCCACGGAACTCATAAGGGAGCGCTCGCTTGTGCCATTTGCTCTGCTGATTCACCTCTGATCCGCGAACTCTGATTACTGTTCCTTCTCGTCCGGAAATCGCAGTGCTGGAATCAACACAACAGAGATGATTTGCATATAAATCCAAAGGATTGTTGACATGATTGCCAATGCTTGTATTACTAAGCTGCAAATCCACAGACGCTCCAGCAATCAAACCAAATCCCTTTCCATTGCTAAGCACACAATCGCGCAATTTTAATGTGCCAGCTTCTTGCCAGATGCTGGAAGGACCCAATTCCTTGAAGGGAGGTCCGTCGCTTAGAATGTAACTACTGCCAGTATCCCTAATCTCCGAGTGATTGAGCTCAATTCGGGCGCTATCCGCTAAAGCATAAAGTCCATTCCACCAGCCCCTGCTGGCCTGCTCCCCAACCAGGTATATCGGAGACTGCTCAGTGCCTCGCGCCAGCAAGGCCCCATTATTAATCACAATTGCGGCATGAGGTGCAAAAGAGATTACCGTACCCGCATCGATAAGCAAAGTAGCCCCACTATCAATCTGTAGGATACCATCCACATAGTAATCAATAGCTTCGCCAGACTGATCCGTCCAGTATTGATCTTCCAAAACAGATACATCATCAACATAAACGGTAGCGAAACCTCTCTCGGCATACAAAATCTGCTCGTACACATCCTTACTTGCTTCCTTTTTGCAGGAAGCAAACAGCACCACTGCGAACATACAGACTGATAACAATAGCAACAGCGGAGTAATCCGAAATTCAATACAGGCTTTCATCTAAAACAAAGTACCCTGTTCCGGCGCTTTATCCAAAAAGCGGATCTGCGGAAAATTGCTGCCACAAGCCAAATTGGTTTTTTCTATAAGATAGTTGGCCAGTTCAGGCACCAGCGTCTCCTCTGGCTGATGGAGGAAAAAGTAAACCGCTTTGATTCCCTTCTGCTTCCATTTAGCCAATCTTTCAGCCCACTCATCCATGCGACTGTAGTCTGTTTCATGCAACTCATTTCCTACAAAGCGAACGATCACTGTACTATTGGTCAGCCGCATATGCAGCATATCCCTTCGCCCTGATACATCAGTCAAGATTGGAATCAAATGATACTGAGCAAACAATGCAAAAAGGGATTTACGCAAAGGCTCCTGAAACCACTCTTCTGCCCGAAGTTCTATCGCCAAAGGCCACATAGGCGCAGCCATCTTCACAAAATCTTGCAACTTCTCAAACTGGCTAAGCCCAAAGCTCTCAGGCAAAGTCATAAAACAGGGGCCAAGATTTGCTCCAAACCCCGCCATTGCATCGAGAAACTTTCGATAGGCATCTTCGCAGTCCTTTAGTTTTTTCTGATGACTAATGTATTGAGAAACCTTGGGTGAAAATCGAAACTCCGGACCGCACATGCTGCTCCACTTTGCAATCGTCTCTGCTTTTGGCGTTCCATAATAGACTGAATTGAGCTCAATCGTATTAAACTGCTTTGCATAATGCTGTAGATACAGCCTTTGCGTACATTTGGCCGGATACACCTTACCCACCCAAGAGCGATTGCCCCAGGAAGGAGCACCCACATAAAGCTTGAAATCCCCATCCTCCCTCTGAACCGGTAGATCAAAGGACCTGTCTTTCGGAAGGGCGAAATCAACCTTAGAAATATCAGAAAGTTTACCAAATTTCATAGACCTTGCTTTCGGCTTGTATTATGCTTTGCCAATCTTTACGAACTGAATTAGTCGTACTTTTGCCAAAATAATGAGTTTGGAGTTCATTTTGGTCGCCATCTTTTCGGCGCTGTGTTTTTTTCTTCTCAGCCAGACTGCGGTCGTGCAAAAGCACAAAATTAGCTACGCTTTACTTGCCGGAGTTTTTGGCCTCAAGGTCTTGATCGGTTTTCTCTACGGCTGGATACACCTTTACTTCTATGGCGGTGTCGACACCTGGTTTTACTTCGAAGCAAGTAAGATGATCTACGATCAACTTTGGCAAGATCCCCGAAGCTTCCTACAGCTCGTCTTTCTACCTAATAATCCCAACCCCCCAGAGCACCTCAAAAACATCGCCTATGACGTCGATGTTTGGGCAGACGAACCGCGATACATCATGCTGCGAATCAATGCCCTAATCCACCTGATTTCCGGGGGCTACTATAGTGTTCACGTCGTAATTTGGAATCTCTTCTCCACTCTGGGACTGCTCTGGATTTATGACGCTTTTGCTGATCGCTTTCCCGATCGAAAAATGCTATTTTTCGCTGCTCTTGTACTTACACCCGGTTTGCTCTTTTGGGGCTCAGGTATGCATAAAGCAGCTGTCTGTTTCTTCTGTTTCGGAGGGCTTTTATGGTCCTCCAGGCAGTTTATCCACAAAAATAGGCCAGTTTTCCACATTTTTTTGTGGATAAGCTGTGCAATTTTGCTGTTTTTGCTCCGACAACACGCTGTGCTTTTGATTTTCCCAGCCCTTGTAGCCTACTTCTGGGCCAGGTCTCAGCGCCAAAATCAATTACTTAAATTCACTGCCATCTACTCTAGCGGATTAGCCGTCCTGGCTTTGCTCTCGCAGCTGTCAGACCAGCTCAATTTTTTTGCCCGCATTGCGGAGGTGCGACAACAATTCATAGCCCACTACCACGGCTACTCAGATTTGCAAATGCCCCCTATGGAGCCAAATTTCTGGGGCATGATTTCCAATCTGCCGGCAGCCATCTACAACACCCTTATGCGGCCACACTTTTTAGACGTACACAGATACCTGGCCATACCCGCAGTTATCGAAACGCTGATAGTGCTGCTACTTATCCTGTATGCCCTGCTTCGTTTTAGACCCAGCACCAGCAGGCAATCGGCATTTGTCTATGCTTGTATTTTCTATGCCTTATCCTACTTCATTCTCATTGGCCTCACAGTCGATAATCTTGGTGCCATCGTGCGCTATCGTGCGGTGCCCCTGGTGCTTCTGATACCCGCCTTGCTTGCCGCCATAAAACTTCCCAATACTCAGACCAAAAATGCCGACTCCTAAGGGACAGCGAATCAATAAATGTCCATTTTGACTTGCTGGAAATGATTTATCCATCGTTATTTTTCTCCACCAGCCAACAAGGCTGCTGTCAAAAAATGCCTCGTCTAAATCATTTCCAGCGACGTCAAAATCGGACAGTTATTGATTCCCTATCCCTAAACGTGGTGCATAGCTAAATGTGCGAATGTATAATTGTGTTTTTTGGAGCGAAACAGATTCCAACGCGCAAACGGGCTCCCGGCTTTCCACTGCAATGCAGGCGGCAGGAAGGCGCTGCGTGTATCCGCTAGCAAGGTCTCTCCGGCAAGCTCCGAGCCCTCGCTAGCGGCACACTTAGTCGCCTTCCTGCCACCTGCATTTCCGTTTCAATCCGG
>JAHDEE010000221.1 GCA_020629005.1 Chitinophagales bacterium | reverse complement strand
ACATCAATCACAAACCAGAGCTGGTCCTCTTCACTGAGTCCGTTTTTGTCGATATATGACATCGCGCGATTTAGTACCCATCGGGGACTGGATTTGGTTTGCTCCAGCTTTGTCACTTCTTTGTCAAGGACATGCTCTTCTATTACATCTACCTTTATTCGTGGAGATAGGTATCGAAATACCTTAAAATAATCTGGCTCCCTTCTGCTTCCTTCACAGACAATAGCAAACAACTTGTAGTCTCTCAACAATCCTTCAGGAGTATCACGCTTGTATCCTCTTTGTTTAAATCCCATGCTGATGCCAGTTTAAGTCCTCAAGATCTGACATGAATGGAATAGCACCAAATCGACCCTTCAGATAACCGCGCCTGATATCTAGATCATATCTTGGCTTAAATTCGCTGAGCGAGTACAGCTGAGAACATCCTCTCAGCCTGTCTTTCTCGACAAACCAGATCTCATCCGGTCGAAACAATTTTAGATCAAGTAGGCAGGACTCATGCGTAGTAAATATGAATTGTCCTTTCTTTTCTCGGTCATCAGTCACTTTCTTTACGAGTCTCAACAGCAGCGTAGGATGTATGCTTTGGTCGATTTCATCTATCACAAAAGTTTGTTGCTCTTCCACCACTCTCTGTAGTGCAGGAATGAAGTCAAGCAAACGTTGGGTCCCATCGGACTCAATTGCTAAGGGAAAAGCAACATCATTTCCATCTTTGTCGCGGTGTATTCCTACAACAGAGTTTATTTTGATTCTGCCATCTTGTTTAGTAACTACCACAGGCCCCTTTTCTGAATCAATCTGAATGATTGCATCTTTGTTTTCTTGAAGATCTTTGGCTATCTTTTTTTTTATCTCGCTTGCTTCTTCGCCGAAATACTTTTCGAAATCCAAATTATCAACGCGAAGCCCGTGCAAGCCAGTGTCTAGAGTTTGAAGCAGATTACTGACAAATGATCTAAAGTCATCCATCATGGTGATCGCAGGAAGCAACATTTCAAATTTGCTTTGGGGATGAATGATTACGAGTCCTTTCATGATCCAATTTCTAACACTGTTTAGCTGGTCAATTTTGAGGCTATCAGTTTTGCCTAGCAGCAACTCATTCTTTTGCAAGAGATTCTCTTCCATTAATTCTATCAGTAACTTGGCTTTTTTCGTTCTGGAGTACTTTGGAGCTATGGAGATTTTATGCTTTCCTTCGGCGTTCGTATTTCGTTCGAATATCATTTTGGCAGCTGAAGTCACAAGAGACTCAAACAGCCATTCTTCGACAATGATACTCCCATCTATGGAAACTCCGTAAACAAATATTTTCTTGCCAATACTAAATTCTATTTCCAGTGAAGTAGGTATTAATTCACTTTTGGGGTTAAGTTTGAATTTTTTGGCATTTATATCGTGGTTAATATGACCTTCTAAAACTAAGTCCTGAAGGAATTCCATAGCCTTCACCAAATTCGACTTTCCGGCGCCATTAGCTCCATAGATTGCAGCCGATTGCAAGACTTTTATTTTCCCTACATCGTGCAAATGATGCTTATGCGTCTTGAAAGATCCCGCTATCATATTGAATTCAACTTCCTGATCGAATGATAGAAAATTAGAGGCTGTGAAACGAATTAGCATACTTTTTGGCTTTGAAGGTTGCAATACGAAAGTATCACTTTATTGTGCCAATTTCTGTCTTTTTCTGCCATTTTCAGTTCATTTAAGAGAAAGTTTCGTTATGAGAACACCCCAAACCACCCTTCCACCTAGTCCTGACATCGGCGGAAATGGAGGTGGCAGACGGTGTACTGAGTGTGCCGCTGATGTTGGCTCGACCTCAGGGAGAGACCGTGGCAGGGGATATACGAAGCCACTGTCTGTTGCCAACATTATAGCGAATAGCAGGCAAGCCGTTTTCGCGACGGGACTTGTTTTGCTCCAAATACTTTGGAGTTCTTTGCGAAAAAAAAATCGATCAAAGCATCCTGGCCTGGAAAATTTTTTTAGAAAAGGGTAACTGGAAAAAATGCCGATTATCTGTAGCTGTCAAGGATTTTGTATGTGTAGTGAGAAGACGTATTCGAAAATAATTGAAGGATAAGGTAATTGGGTATGCTAGTCTGGATTACGACATTGTTGGCAGTTCGGGATGAATCTGAGTTTGGGAACGCAGATGACAGCATTTTATGACTATCTCACTTTGGCCCTGTGCCTTCCGCTGAGGAATATGGCACTGGTCTTGGAATCGCTTTGAAATTCTTATCAAAGCCTGCCGCAAACTAATGCACATTTGTACTCTTCATACAAATCAATGAAGAGGAGCTAGTAATCTTTTCTGGCAGCTTCGTAGACATAGAGTATCCTGACATTTTACCTAACCCTAAAATGTTAACATGAAAAGACAGTTGATGGCTTTTCTGGCGATGCTTGTGTGCCTGCCAGGATTCAGCCAACTCACACCGACACTTAGCCCGCTGAGTAATCAAGGGGGCAAAC
Source organism: Chitinophagales bacterium (assembly GCA_020629005.1). Lineage (GTDB taxonomy): Bacteria > Bacteroidota > Bacteroidia > Chitinophagales > UBA2359 > JAHDDV01. Next base: position 7,578 of record JAHDEE010000221.1, on the reverse strand, counting down.
CTGCCGGGGAAATCAGAATGCTGGAGGAAGCCAAGCCTCCTGTGCCGTTACTCGACGGACAAGAACATCCCTGGCGTTGCCTTGAATCTCTAGATCTGCTTGTTTCAGTGCATGCAGAAACAATCCTTGATCAGCTAAGTTTGGGCGATTGGCGATGCCAGAAACAGCATTGCCGAATGCAAGATGATCAATGGTACCGCCTAAGTCTAGGGCAGCAATATGCGCTGCGTTATGACCCTGATACTAAAAGCAGCTATGTGCTCGATCGCTCGGGTTTGCACATGGGTTCTCTTGAGCTGGAAGCTAACTTGACCGAGTATGCGATCTACACAGTTCCACTTGAGCATGAGCCAGGTTTGCTGTATGTGAATGACCTTGATGGAGCGACGAAGTACCTGTCAGTAGATGGGGAGCTACAGAAAAAGTGGAAGATCGATTTTGCTGAGGGCTTTGGGCTACACAGTTTCTACATCAGCAATGCTCAGAATCAGCTGATTGTTTTTCGCAGGAATCACAAGGATAGAACTGCTTTGATCGAGCGCTATGACATGGAAACGGGTCTCTTGCAGAATAGCCTGCCTTTGGCTTATTCGCTATTCAATACGGATTACAATTTTGACGATGATCTACTGATAATCCATGATCAGAAACAAATCAAAATCATGGATTTGATGGATCAAGATCGGCTAATCGATATCCCCTGCAATGGGACTGTAGCCGACATTGCTGTGGCTCGTAGTGAACAAGGTATCAGTGGCATTTTCCGCGATGATTCGGGATTACAGCTCTTATCAATCGTAGGGGATCGTTCGCAAGTCAGTCACTTTGATATTGGTGAGGACTTCCGGTATCGAAGTCTGGCTTCTATTGATCAGTATCAAATTCTTCAGTACTTCCAGACCAGCACTCCTGGTAACTACCGTAAGGGTACCAAACTTTTGCTTCACGGCCTAGTGATTTTCAATTCTCAAAATGGACAGGTGTATCATCTGCCGTATGAAGACCGAGACCAGCATTTGAAAATGAGTGCAACAGGAGACGCAGTGATCCTACGTATTGGTGAACAGCTTCTCGCCCTGAATTTGAAACACCTAAACAATTAAGCAAATGAAAAGACTAATAATTTATTGCTTGCTGATATTGATGTCTGCAAGTGTTTCCGCACAATACCCTTTGTTGCCTCAGACTACCCAAAAGCGAGTGACCGGTTCGGTTGGAGAGTGGCGCAGAACGCATCTTGGCAACGGTATTTACCAAGACCGGTACCACTATGGGATGGACTTTGCTTGCCCCGATGGAACGGCAGTTTACGCCATCGCTACTGGAAGGCTCAAGGAGTTTTCGGAAGGGGTTGCCGTTGGGACTTATGTCTATTGGCATATGACCATTGATGCGAATCTGCAAAACAATTTTAGTAACGGGGATATTGTGCCTGCAGGTACTTTGCTAGGTGTTACCCATACTCCACATCATGCTGATCACCTACACCTTCAGGAGGCCTCGGTAGAAGTGTATGCTTCGGGTGTAACAAGCCTTAATGTTGGTGGTATCTGGATAAACCCAATACTTGGGCTAAACCCCTTTGCGGATTTTTCTGAACCAGATGTGCAGGATGTGCACCTGGTACGACATGCAGTGGGGACTGACCTCACCAACACGACAAACATTTATGGAAATCTAGAGCTGTATGTGGATGTTGAAGATGAAGGTGTGGACACTGATGGATCTGCATATACTGCCAGTAACCTTGCGCCTCTCAGCGTCACATATACTATTACCGACCATCAGAATCTGGGACTTTATTATGGCACGGGAATAGACTTTAGCAATATCCCTGATAATACATCAGCAGCGACGATCTTTCATAATACAGCGACGACAGGAAATTGGGTTACTTATATTAGCAGAGACCCCTATAATCCTCCTTACGGAAAATACTGGAATACCAGACAGTCCCTCTCAGGCTCATATTTGAATAGTGCGGATACTCCAGAGAATACAGCTCTCGAAGGCCAAAGAGTGAATATTAGAGTCGAAGCCTGCGATAGGTATGATTGTTATGACGAAATAATCCCTGCAACAGATCGATACGTGATTGACAACTTTCGTCCCTTTGCGACCAATTTTGAGCTTAAATCAAGCAGTGGAGAACGAATCTTCAACTATTCCAGAACGCAATATGAGAATGGTACGAACATAGATAATAATGGATTGGTGGTCAATGAAAGTGCAGAGTTTGACAATGATAACCTTACTGATGAGGTTGAAGTTTTCATCAGGATGTCAGAACCTATGATTGATGTTGAATTGAGGTATAAGCCGGAAGGTGGGCAGTGGAGTGCCTGGGAATACATGATTGTAGATGAAACAGAGGATCCTCTTTTGTTTTACAATACAATTGATGATTTTCCTGAAGGCTGCGTGCTCTTTAATGTCCGGGGTGAGGACTGGTCTTTTCCGGCCAACTCGCTGCTAAACGTTTATGAACTCACGGGGGAGAATACACTTGGAAATCATGCGTCTATACCTACTAGAAGCGGAGCCAATGCCTGGAACAATGATCCTGGTGCGGCGATTGGTCAGGACTTCTTTAACACGTGCACAGACTGTGCGACACAGATTGAAGGATTGATCAATACTCCGGTAGTGAAGAAGAGAATACTGACTGATTGCGATGACATTGATGATTTTGAAGAAACAGTGGATGTGGATTGCGACGGTAATATCACGATTTCTTTGGACGGTCTAGATACTGCTGCCTATGTAGTAGGTTGGAAGGAAGATGACGGTGCTTATCATGAAGGTGAGTCAACTCGAACAGGTGAGCCAGGGGAAAATTGTTATTTGATCGAATCTCTGGATGGCTGTTGTAATTTTAGCGGATGCATTGAAGTGACGGAAGAGGATTTGACTCCACTAAGTGGACAGGTTACAGATACTTGCTCTGATAGCCAAGGAACAGGCGCCATTGAACTTTCCCTTTCGGGACCTCAATATTCCTTCCTTTGGAACGATGGCTCTACAGAAGGCAACCGAACTGGTCTTGCCTCAGGTGAATACACTGTGGTCGTGAATGACAATAGCTGGGGAGACCCTTGTGAATACAGCGAGAGCTTTACCGTAAACCTAAACCCTATCGAGTTTGATAGGGAAAGTTACATACAACCTTCTTGTGATGGAGAAGATGGGGCCTATATCAGCATTGCCTCGCAAGCGGGAGATTCTTTCAGTTGGAGTAATGGGGAAAGCGGCTCCACGGTCTACAATTTGGCTGCCGGTGTCTATACTGTAGAACTGACAGATGAAGATGGTTGTACTGCTTCGGAGTCTTTTGAAGTAAATTCCTACGAGCTGCCAGTCGAGCAACCTCAGGCCACAGATGCCTGTAATCTTGCTCAAGACAACGGGTACTTCGTGTTACCTGAGGATCCCGCAGTTAGCTATTCAGTTACGGACCTCACTCAAGACAATCTTTCACCAGGAGATTATCCAATCACGGTCTACTTTGACACAGATGCACAGTCTTGTAGCCGAGAATGGGTGATCACAGTAGGTTATGAAGATAGTGCGATCGATGTGGAAGTCTTTCCGCGTCCGGCTTGTGATGCTAGCTCCAGTGATGGTTTTGCGCGCGTAAATACGGCCTCCTGGCAGCCAGTAAATTGGTTGGACGAATTCGGGAATACCATATGTTCCAATAGTCCCAATTGCCAGATCGATAACCTATCCGCCGGTCAGCATGAGCTTATTGTGCAAGATACGGATACTGGTTGTGAGATGATTCTGGAAGTGCAAATTCCTATTGTGGAAACTCCTTCCCACCAGTTACTTGATGCCATCGATTCTTGCGAAGATATAGACAATGGAGCGCTTGAAATCAGAGTTAGCAGTGATCAAGACTGGTGGAACTCCAATCAGAACTGGGCGCAATTTTACTGGGAAGATGAAGGCATCTCTGCTGCTTTTGCAAATACGATGACAGAAGGATCTGGCATGATCGTAGAAAGAGAAAATCTCTCCCCTGGTTCCTACACACTTATGTTTGTTGCAGAAAACTGTGGAACCCTTGAAGTCGGAACCTGGACTGTTGAGACCATCGAATTTGATGTGGAGGGATACGTGACCGATGCATGTAATGGGCCGCAGAACAATGGTCGAATCAATCTGGTTGCTCCTTTTGGCAGTGGCTACCAGTATCTATGGAGTAATGGCTACACCTATGCTTCTCCCTATGGCCTACAACCGGGTACTTATACGGTAACAATAACCCATCCGCTGGGAGGCTGTAGTATTGAGCAAAGTTACACAGTAGAAGGAGACAACGAACCCTTTGATTTGTTGGTTCAGACGACTCCAGCATGCTCCGAAGAAGCTTCAAATGGAAGTATACAAATTCAGTCGTCGCAGGGTTCTTTATATTGGAGCTGGACGGGACCAAACCTGGACGGACCGGTAAACTGCATTCTGACGAATACATGCGATCTTGAAAATGTCCCTCCCGGAGACTACACCCTTAAGATTACTCAGCCCTGGACAGGTTGCGAAATGAAACGACAGTATACAGTTGAAGCGCTAGCGGTGTTTGGCGATTCCGGTAGTGTAGGCACCTGCCTGGATAGCGATGTAGGTGCACTTGCAGTGCTTGTGGATGCGCACCCAAGTATAACGGATCCTGGCAGTGGTGCAGATTTCTACTGGCAGCACGAACCGGAAAATCTACTGGGGAACTCAGTCATACATTACATCAATGGCCTGGCGGCAGATACTTACTGTCTCATGTTGCAAACGCCACTTTGCGATGAAGATATTGAAGTTGGCTGTTACGAAATTGGATACAATTGCTCTTGTATCCCGATGGATTATGAGCCTTACATTTTAAATGACTGTGAATCACCAGGAGGCCAGGGAATGATCTACCTGAGTACAGAAGCAGATTTGAGTTTTGCCTGGAGCAATGGTTCAACAGGCAATCAATTGCAGAGTTTGACTGCTGGTTCATACACAGTGACAGCCACAGAAAATACTAGCGGATGTACAACCACAGAGACCTTCGAAATCGAAATCGGTGATGGCCAGGTAGATGTGCAGCTAGTGGCAGCGAATCCAACATGTGAAGATGCTTCCAATGGAAGTATAGAGTTGGAGATTAGCAGCGATGATCACTACGTTGGTGCCTGGTCAGGAGGCGAACTCTTGCAAGATCCGACACATGTTGTGCTGGAAGACCTTGCTGCTGGAGAATACTGCTTTACCGTGATTACCTTTTGTGCGACTCAGATATTTGATCAGCATTGCTTTGACGTACCAGGAGTTGATTGCACTTGCATGGAGGTAGAGGCTAATGTAGTCGACGGCTCCTCAGAACAAAATTGCAGTGATGGAAGCATAAATCTGAGCGTTACCGGTAATGGTCCATTTGCTTACTCCTGGACTGGCCCAAACAATTTTACTGCAAGCACGCAGGATATAGATGATCTGGAGCCTGGAGAGTATACTGTTGAGATCAGTACTGACCTCTGTCCGACGGAGACCTACAACTACACGGTTGCCTGTTGTGGTGAGTTTGATATTGATCCGGACATCGATGAATATTGTAGTGCGGCGAATAAGGGAAGTATTAGTTTGAATCCTGGTCTTGGAACAAATTATACTTATCTCTGGACAGGGCACTTTGTGAACGGGCAAACTACGCCAACTATCACGGATTTGCCCGCCGGCAACTACACCGTACAGATTACCGACGAAACTGGTTGCACAGCATCATTTACCTACAATGTCTTTAGTCTGCCATCCTCTCTCGATGTAGAAGTGACGCCGATCTCACATTGTACCTTTGGTCCTGGAGATGGTGCCATTGATTTGACAGTAGAAGAAGTTGTAAATTCTTACTTCTGGAGTGGGCCTGATTACTTTGTCGCTAACACTCAAGACATCAGTGGGCTCAACTTTGGCGGGCTTTATACTGTGCAGGTATATTTGCAGAACGGCTGTGTGTTAACCCGCAGCATTGAAGTTTGCTGCTGTGATGCGGATGACGCACATCAAGATCCTGAATTGCCGGATTTCCCAAGCTGTTACAGCTTCGACGGCGACCTGGATGGGGAAGCTTATGGGGTTTCAAGTGCTTCGGCTTCAGATGGCAGAATTGAAATCAGTCCTATTTATGGCAGTGAGCTTGAGTTGAGCTGGACAGGGCCAAATGGTGCATTTGACCCACCAAATCCTCTGAGCCTAAATGGCCTTTCGATCGGTACTTACAATTTGAGTATTACGGATATCTGTGGCAGCTGGAGCTACTCCTTCGAGATTGTGGACTGTGGTGCAGTGCCTGATATTACCGTTACCGCGGACATACGGGGAAGTTGCAACCAATTTAATAGTGGTTTCATACATACACAGGTTACCGGTGGAACTCCACCTTACGAATTCTTCTGGGACAATGGTGTAAGCTCACAGAATCTCGACAATATTCCTGCTGGCACTTACACACTTTCTGTATTTGACTCCGACGGCTGTCCGGCTGAGCCGCAAACTTTTGTGGTGCCAAATCTGGGCAATGTATCTGTTAGTACAAACTCAGCTACTTGTTCAACGGTGTCTACCTGCAATGGTGTGACGGTTAACTCTGTTCCTGGAGCAACAACAAGCTCTGTTGCAGCATGCAATGTAATGACAACCACCTGCCTGTTGGACGGAAGCACTACAAGCACTAGTTTGCCCCTCTTGCCAATTCTTGTGCCATCGACTTGTTCGCTTATGCATAATTGTCAGGATGGAAGTGGATTGATTCTCACGGAGCCTCCTGGCTTCGAAACTTTTCAAGACCCAATGGTACAACCGGTGCCCTTTGACGACCAAGGACTGCCCTGTGAGGACTGTTTCACCTGTGTGTACTGGCATGGATGTACGATCGGCGGCGAATTCTATCCCACGGGATTTGCAGACTTGCCAGCTTCTTACCAGTCTGTGCGAATGCCCGATCTAGATAGCTTTTGTGATGATGGTGCTCTTTACTGGGACCAGTATTGTGTGCACCCGACGACTGGTTGGGCTGAGGATATGGGCTATGTTTGTTTGGGAGGTGAAGGACTTGCACCACCTGATGGATGCGAAAAATCCGTTCAGATGGCATTTAAGGAAGCGCTTGACAAAGGGGTTTATCCGGAGGGCACGCTATTGCAGCTACCAATCGGTGCTGACCCAAATATGACAATGACAGAACTAGTAGCGTTTATCGAATCACAAGATGAGCTGATGTACAATGAAGTTGGAATTGATGTCAGCGATGTAGATTATTCAAATCCTTGTGCTCAGGACTGTACGGAACTGCTTGTTCCGGAAATCAATGTGATAAGCGGAACAGAAGCAGAAATCGATTGGAATGATGTTATTGGAGCGAACACCTATACCCTGGCAGGCCGACAAGAAGGTGATGATACTTTCACAGAGTTGGAGCTGACAGAAAGCTATTTCTTTGCGGATCAATTGCGACCAGGTTACACCTACTATTTACAGGTCAAAGCAGACTGCGGCAAGTGGTCGAAGATCTACTCCTTCACAACGCCGTTTTGCGAAGAC
>JAHDEE010000220.1:6341-10074 GCA_020629005.1 Chitinophagales bacterium | reverse complement strand
TACAAAACACCCCGAGAAGTCTGTACTGAAAAAGGACACTACGACATCATCGACCTCACCCAAATCCCAGCCGACTATGTGCCGAGAACCAATTATGTACCTGCCGAGGATTTGCTGACCTTCAAGCAGCGGAACAAAGGTCTGGAAGGGGGTGAATTGTGGATTGACCAGTATAAACTGGCTTTTCGTGCCATGTTAAGTCAGGCAGGTGAACGCACATTAACTTCCGCAATCATTCCACAACGAGTCTCTCATATCCATACTGTGAAAAGTATTGTCATTGATAGCCATAGTGATCTATTATCAATTGCCGCGGTTTCTAATGCAATCACTACAGACTTTTACATCAAATGCACTGGCAAAGGTGGACTATACGATAACTCACTAATCAACAATATACCTGCAGCATTTCCGAAACTGTACGAGCAACTGTTGGTTAATCGAGCAGCGCTATTATACTGCCTATCGGCCCAGTATGTAACTTTGTGGAAAGACTCATATAGTGTTATAAACATCTCAGCCCAGTTCTCCAAATCCGACCCACGCCTAAAAGACCTCTCCACCCTTACAAAAGAATGGACCTGGGATACGCCCTTACGCAATGCCTATGAGCGTCGTTGGGCCTTGGTAGAAATCGATGTAATTGTGGCCATGGCCTTGGGGCTGGAGCTGGAGGAGTTGATCTTGATTTACAATGTACAGTTTCCGGTGCTACAGCAAAATGAGGATGATACCTGGTACGATCAGCAGGGTAATATTGTCTTTACTTGCAGCAAGGGTCTGAGCGGTGTGGGGCTGGATCGCAAGGAGTGGGAGCGGGTGCAGTCCATGCAGCCGGAGGATAGCATAGATTGCAGCAAGTTGGAAAATTTAGCTTGTACAGAGCCGGGCAAGATTGTACATCGGATCACGAAGTCGGAGCTTTACATGGGTCAGGAGCGGACTTATGTGGCCCCTTTTGAGAAATGCGATCGGGTGGCGGATTATCGTTTGGTTTGGGCATATTTTTCGGGGGTGTTTGGGGCTTAGGGATGGTGCTTTTTTGGTGCATGGTGCATGGTGTGTGGTGCAAATAAAATTCCTAAGATCTGTAGAGGCACATTGCATGCGACTCGAGGCTGCATGGGGTTTTTGCTGCGTGGTGAATCCTGTTTTCTTTTTTTGGAGCGCCGCTTTTGTGGGCCGTGGCAGCGGTCTACGCGTGCTCCGCTAATACTCAGCACTCTGCTAGCTGCTCCTGCTCAGCCTCTGCCGTCTCCTCCTATCGTCGGAGCCAGCATAGGCTGGCATCCGCCACGCTATCAGCGCACTTCGTTCCGCTGCGCCCACGGCTATTTGGCACCTTCCTTGGCTCGCGCTACTCATGAGACTCGAAACGAGACTGTTCAACTAACTGTGTCTCTCAATGCTCAGAATCGATCAGGAACGATTCAATTGCCAGAGCCAATCGGCTCCTAGCTCTTGTACATAAATCAAGCTGAAGGAACAGTCTGGTTTCAAACCCATCGCTGAGGGGCAATCGGCTCCGCTCAGTGACCGAAAATTGCTCCCGTACTGAGTGAAATTCAGCTATTGTCTTCATTTTGAAATGAACTATTTACACAGAAAAATGAACACTCCCCTTAAAACTCGAAACTCGAAACTAAAAACTAAAAACCGCGTGAGGGATCGCAGCGGAACGAGCCGCCGGCCACAGCGACTGAGGCATGCGCTATGTGGGCTCCGACGCAGGAGGAGACCGCAGAGCGCATAAGCCGAAGCGCTGTGGACAAGGGGAGTATTAGCGGAGAGCCCGACCTGCTCAGCGCATATTCTGCTGCTGGAATTTTATCCTGTACTGGCTGCGCTGAGCAGGGCACGCCCTAAATAAGCACAGCGCCAATCAACAAACCATATTTTGTCCAAATGCGCCAAATATAATTGAACAAATTGCTGTATTTTACCGGTTGATCATTTGAACATTCTGCATGCAGCCCTTACATCAGGCTTTTGAGATAAAGCATTCGATAAACTCCTATTTGGAAGCGACTTTTCCCTTTAAGGAAAAGACAGTACGCAAGGCATTTTTTGAGGACTTTGTGAATGATCCGGTGCGGGGCATTTTTAAGGGGCCCTACTTGTCCATTAAGTTGCCTTTTGTGCAGGGGGGAGCGCAATCGGAGGTGCCTTTGGATATACGATTTCCCTATCCGCCTTATGCCCATCAGATGGAGGCTTGTGATCGACTTAGTGGGCAAGGAGAGCGTGTGCCTCAGCCTACTTTGCTGACGACGGGTACGGGATCGGGAAAGACGGAATCCTTCTTATATCCGATATTGGATCATTGCTATCGGGAGCGGGAGCGCTCAGGTATCAAGGTGATTATTTTGTATCCGATGAATGCTTTGGCGACCGATCAGGCGGGTCGACTGGCGGAGGCGATTGCCGGTGATCCGATGCTGAAGGGCATACGGGCAGGACTGCTGATCGGTAAGGGTATGGGAGGGGCGAAGCAGCTATCGCGCAGTATGGGGCCAAAGCAGCTGATAGAGGATCATCATATGCTGATCAACAATCCGCCGGATATCCTGCTGACCAATTTTAAGATGCTGGATTATACTTTGCTACAGGCGCGATTTCACGACCTATGGCATTATAATTTTCGGGATGAATCCTTGCTGAAATTTTTGGTGCTGGATGAGCTGCATACCTATGATGGCGCACAGGGCAGTGATGTGGCCAATCTGATCCGCCGGCTAAAACTCAAACTGAATGTGCCGGATGGGCAACTTTGTCCTATTGGGACTTCGGCTACCTTGGGTACCGGAACAGAAGCCAAGCAGCAATTGGTCGATTATGCCAGCAAGCTATTCGGAGAGCGGATGGATGCTGAGGCCGTGATTGAAGAGAGCCGGATGAAGGCGCATGAATTGTTTACTGAGGCGGAGAAGGTCGTGTTTCCGGAAGTAGAGCGACTGGCAGATAGCAGCTTTAGATTGGGAGAGCGCCAGCGCGATTTTTTGGGCAGACAATATGCGCTATGGGGATTGCCTCAGAAGCTGAATGGATTGCAATTGGCCAAGGAGATTAGTCAATGGAAAATTGTAGCGGATCTGCTAGAGATTTGTAGTGAGAACATCAAGGATGTGGAACATGTGATCATTGCCTTGCGTAGATCCAATGCTTCCTTTGCCAGTCTATCTGCCAGCGTAGATGAAGCAGTACTGGCAGAGACAGAGATGCAGGTATTGCAGTCCCTAATGGTCCTGCTGTCAGCAGCCAAAACAGGCAATGAGCGCAAACAGTTTCCGCTGTTTTTTGTACAAGTGCAATTGTGGATCAGAGAGCTGAGCGGACTGCTGAGGAGCTTTAGTGAGCAGCCGGAGTTTGTTTGGCGAAGTGAGCAACAAAGCGAGCGTAATTGTGCCCATCTACCGCCCTGGTTTTGTCGGGAATGTGGCGCCAGTGGATGGCTAAGTGTGATGACGGAAACGGCAGATCGCATGAAGTCTGATCCAGTAGTGATCTACGACAAATTCTTTAGCAATCATCGCGATTTGTACTTTGTGAATCTGGATGAAGACAGCCATCTGCCACCGGAGGACTACAAGGCCACGGAACTGAAACAGATGGCCGTGGAAGCGGAGTCGCTGCTGATCAAAAACAAAAAAGAAGAAAACTGCCTATCCGTCATTGCCTGCCATAAAATCAATGATAAGGGCCGCAATGAGCATATCTGTCCGGAATGCAATAC
>JAHDEE010000220.1:0-6241 GCA_020629005.1 Chitinophagales bacterium | reverse complement strand
CCCGAAGATCACCGAAAGTTTTTGAAGGAGTTTGACCATCGGGTGGATTGGGAATTGCTATCAGAGTTTGGTCATCGTGGACTGCTGGGCAGGACGCTTTCGAAGTATTCTTCCAGCGGGGTTTATGTCGAGCCTTTTAAGTTGGAAGCCGCCGCCAGTCGCTTGCTGGATTGGTGGAAGACACAGAGCGATCAGGACATTGATCTGGAGGCGATAAAGCGCTTTGTGCATTTGCTCTTGTACCGCATTCGAAACCGGGGTGGTATTAGCCATGAGTTTTTGCGCAAATTCAGGGAAGAAAAACAAAGTAGCTGGGAGCTGAACTGGCAAAAAGACGAAAGACATTATCTGAATCCGAAGTATGGACCGAAGAGCCGGTATCCGCGGATGCTGGCAACACAGCCGAGCAGTAATCCAACATTGGATAGCACTTATACCAAGACCAGAAACTGGTTTCATATCTACTATCTGAAGCACTTTTCGCATATACTAAACAGCCCCAACTTCCTGAATGAATTTTATGCGGAGCTGTTTAAGCTGCTGGAGCAGACGGAGATCGTAGATGTAGTGGCAGGCAGCAAGATCAACACTTATGCGCTACGACCACAAGCATTGATGGCCTCCCCTCATGCGCTAAGTTACCGCTGCACTGCCTGTGAGCATCAGGTGCATACGACCAGAGAATCTTATGATCTCAGTGGTGGGCATTGTCTGGAGTACCAGTGTAAGGAGGGCAAGTATGTACAGGTACCGGAGGAAGAATCGATCCAGAACTACTATGCTCAAGTGTATAACCGGGAGCGGATTCCCAGGATCTATGCCCATGATCATACCGGATTGCTGGATCGGGAGAAGCGGGAAGAAGTCGAAAAATCCTTCAAGGAGCGGTCCCGGCCGGATGCTTATAATGTGCTGCTGGCCACCAGTACTCTGGAGATGGGTATCGACATCGGTAATTTGAATGCGGCTTTCAATAGTTCGGTCCCCCCGCGTCCGGCCAACTTTCTGCAGCGAGTAGGTCGAGCTGGCAGGAAGAGCGGATCGGCTCTGGTAGTCAACTTTGCCAAGGCAGATCCGCATGATCTGTTTTACTATCTGGAGCCCATGGAAATGATGGCCGGAGATGTAAATGTACCGGGTTGCTTTCTGGGAGCGAGAGACATTATGACGAGGCACTTTTTTGCTTTCTGCATCGATAGCTGGACACATGCCGATCCAATGAACCACAGCATCCCTCCACAATTGCGAACGGTCTTGTCGAAGGGAGCAAAGGAGCGTCAGCATTTTTATCATTTGATCCTCAATTTTGTGGACGACAATCAGGAGGGATTGCTGGAAGCCTTTGGCACCATGTACCAAAAGGAAAAAGATCCACAGGTAGATTTGGTTCTTCAGGAACTGGAGCAGTATATAGCGCATGGTACATTGCGGGAGAAGGTGCTTCATTCCTTCGAAAATGTACAGAAGGAGATCGAGGACCTGCAGCAGCAACGCACTGATATATTTGCCGAGATAAAAAGGCGAAAGCTGGCCGAAAAAGATGAGGAAAGGGTAAATCTGGAATCCCATGCGCTTAGTCTGTCGCGGCTGCAAAAGGCGATCAGGGAGCGTATGACGCTGGAGCATATGACCAACACGGGTCTGCTACCCAATTATGCTTTTCCGGAAACTGGTGTGAAGCTGAATGCCCGTATTCTACGAGCTGCTTCGCCGAATCTGGACACAAAAGTCCGTCGTACGGAATTGGAAGTGGTGCGCTCAGCCCGATCTGCTATCAAAGAACTGGCTCCTAACAATTCCTTTTATACGCAGGGGTTTAAGTTGCCCATCATTGGTTTTAATACCTACAATTGGGGGGACAAAAAATACAAGGACGAGTATCGTTTTTGTTCACGTTGCGATCATATAGACCGGGCAGCAGCCAGTACCAATCACAACTGTCCGAAGTGCGAAGATGAGTCCTGGTCTTCGGATACCAATCGCCATGAAATGTTGCGGCTATCGGCGGTACAGTCTTTTGTACATGAGCGAGAGGCGGGCATAGAAGACAGTAGCGAGGAGCGCAATCAGGTGATGTATGCAAAGACCCGGCATTTTGATTTTGATGCTAGCAGCAGCAAAGGAGCCTGGGTGATCGAGAATGCGCATTTTGGTTTTGAGTTTATGGGCCGGGTAGATTATAAAGAGACCAATCTGGGACTGCATAATATCAAGCATGCCCGCAACCTTACCATCAATGGGGAAAACCGGGCGACGCATGGTTTTGTTACCTGTCGTCATTGTGGCAAATCCAGTTCGGACTTCAACATGGAGCAGAAGCTGAATAAGAATTATAGTTTTCACTTCCCCTACTGCAAGCATAAAGACCGCAGGTATCTGGATGATAGCGATGATGTCTTTGAAGAGTTGTTTTTGTATCGGGAGTTTCGCACCGAGGCTTTAAAGATTCGGTTGCCGATTTATGAGGTGGATTCGGAAGCCAAGGTGCAGATGTTTAAGGCGGGCATAGAGTTGGGTCTACGGCAGTTTTATCATGGCAATCCAGACCACATTCGCATAGAGCGCTACAAGGAATTCAATACCAACAGTCAGCGTTTCCAGCAGTACCTGGTCTTGATGGATGAGATACCAGGAGGCACAGGCTATTTGGGTCGTTTGTTTGATACCGGGCAGATGTCTGATCTGCTAAGGCTTGCCTATGAGCGGATCAGGGATTGCACTTGTAAAGCACAGGGGCAAGATGGTTGCTACCGCTGTATCTTCAGCTATGGCAACCAGTATATCCGCGAGCAGCTCAGCCGGGAAAGGGCCGAGCAGATGTTTGCCAAGATCATTGACAATCTAAAAGGCTGGAAGCAAGAAGGGACCCTATCGAAAATGCCAGAGGATGGTCAGTTGGAGGAATCTGACTTGGAGGAGCGTTTTGTACTGATCATGAAAAAACTTTGTGGCAGTAAGCTTAAGCCTAATTGGACCTGGACAAAGAAAAAAGACGATAAGGACAACTATCATTATGAACTACACTGTGTAGAGGAGGATATCGAACAGCGTTTTAGCCTTCAACCGCAGTATGAGGTTCCTGGTTTTGCATTCAAGCCTCGGGTTGATTTTCTGATGTCTTGCAACTACGTGCGCCTTGGCAAAGAGAAATGGGAAGCCGAACAGCTGGCTGCCTTGCCTGAAATCTTGATTGAGTTGGATGGACACCAGTACCATGCAACTGGTCAGCATCGTCGATTTGCGAAAGATGTGCAAAAGCGGATTGCCTTTGCAGAGTCTGGTCGTCATTTGAGCTGGACCTTTACCTGGGAGGATTTGGAGAAGATGGATGAGGTGATCGAGCATGGGGATGATGCCAGATTTAAGCCGGATGCGCTGCATAAAAGGTATAAGAAAACTATGTCTTCCAAAGCCAGACAAAACCTAAGTGCCATTTGGAAGAAGCAAGGATTTTCTGAATTGGAATTGGCCAAAACCAATTTCACACGATTTCTACAATGTTTGATTGAGGTCGCTCCGAATCCGGACCTTCGCCACAAATTCATCGCGCAACAGCTGTCGTATTTTCAGCAGGGTTTATTTTTGCCTTCCTATGAGCTGAGTCAACAGGAGGAATATCTCTCTTTTGCTGAGCTGAGGGATAAAGAACAATTTATCAAGAGTTCGGAAGCCATGAAGAAGGGATTTTCGGGACTAACAGTCCTGGACCCAGGCAATCTCGTGGCGGCTACCAGAACAAGCCTAAGTTATGATCCATTGACGTTCGGCTATAGCCTTAGCATTATCCAGCAAGAAGATGATTTGCCGATAGCAGATTGGCAATCCTTCTGGCATTGGTTTAATCTGATGCAGTTTGGGCAGTACTTTGAGCCGATAGAAGAGATCGCTTTTGAGGAGCAGGAGGAGGAATTCTGCTATGAGGAGAAATATCATCCTTTGCTCCGGGACTTGCAGTCTCGCGGTATTGCCTTTGATCCGGATGGTGATTTTGCGCTCATGAAAGATGGTGAAGTGGTAGCCTCTGCTGATCTGGGCTTCCTTGAGCAAAAGATTGTCATTGAGCCATTTTCTGAGGAAGATGAGGCCAATTTTGAAGCTGCCGGATATACTGTATACACTTTTGAAACTTTTAAAATCGACTTCTTGCTATGATAAAATTGTTGTATCACGATAGCTTTTGGGAATGCTTCATTGCCCGTAAGAATCTGCAAGGACAGATTCGGACATTCATGAACAAGTTCAAGGAAAATCCCAAGAACCCATCTTTGCATTTGGAGCCCATCTCTACTTTCAAAGATAAGAAGTTGCGTACAGCTCGTGTCACGCAGCAATACAGGGCCATTCTCAGCACCACAGAATTGCCTGACACGTACTACCTCTTATGGGTGGACAACCACGACGAGGCTATGGATTGGGCCAAGGACAAGTGCTTTGAGTGGAATGTTGAGACGCAAAGTGTGCAGTTATTCGATGCACCAGAGGAGCCAAAGGAAAGCGCCACTAAGCAAGTACAAGATGGTCTCTTTGCCGCTTACAGCGATAAAGACCTACAGAAGATTGGTGCACCATCCTTACTGCTATCAACCATTCGGCAAATCAAGGATCTGAATGATCTTGACAAACTCAGCGGGTCGATTTCTGAAGATCTCTATGAAAACCTATTCACTTTAGAAGATACCGGTGACCTGGATGCCATCATCACAGAAATCAAAGCGGGTAAAGTGGATTCTGAGGATTTGGCGGAACAAATGCAAAGTCTCAATAACCGTAGATTTGCTTTCGAAGTTAATGATGAAGAGCTGGAAGAAATGCTAGAAGGTGGATTGGAAAAGTGGAAGTACTATTTACATCCCAAGCAGCGCAAAATCATCGAGAAAGACTATAAAGGCAGTACGAAGGTTTCGGGCAGTGCTGGTACCGGAAAGACCGTTTGTGCCCTTCACAGGCTTAAGTATCTCTGCGAAAAGGGACCACTTGAAAAGCCGATACTATTTACCACCTATACCAAGTCGCTAATTGCCGAGTTGCAAAAGCTGGTAAAGGGTATGGGCTTGTTGCCGTCGCAGGTGCTTACTAGTCATATTGACCAGATCTGTGTCGCACTGGCAGAAAAGGAAGGATTATTAGCCAATCGCCGGTTATTGGATTATGATAAAACCCAAAACAGCATAGATCTATGGCGTGAAGTCACCGACACCAGCCCTACGAAATTGGATGCGGAATTTTTGCAGTCTGAATATCAAGATGTCATCCAATACCATAATATCAAAGAGGCCAAAGAATACTACCGGGTAAGTCGGATTGGTAGAGGTGTACGCCTGAGTCGGAAGGCAAAGATGGAGATATGGGGGCTCAAGGAGGCTTTTGAAGGATTGAAGCTGCAGAAAGGATTTGTAGACCGATCAGAGCTGTTCAATCTGATGACCGATCACTTTCAATCAATGGAAGAGAAGCCATTTAGTCATGTAGTAGCGGATGAGCTACAGGATTTAAGCAATATTCAGCTTCGCTTTCTTAGAAGTCTGGTCGAAGAAAAGCCGAATGACCTATTTTTGGTGGGTGATCCTTTCCAGAATATTTTTGATCGCAGAATTAGCTTGTATAAAGCAGGCATCAATATCAGAGGTGCCAAGAGTCGTCGATTGACGATCAATTACCGTACTTCAGAGCAGATTCGTCGGGTGGCGGTGTCTGTAATCAAAGGCGAGGACTACGACGACTTTGATGGTGAAACGGAAGAGCGTTCGGGCTATGTATCACTGTTTAGGGGCGAACAACCAAAGTATCAGCTTTTCAAAGGAGAGGACGAACAGCAGGCATTCATACTAGATGAAATCGAAAGTTTACTTGGCCAGTTTGCTGCATCCGAGATCGCCATTGCCTGTTTCCGTACGAAAGCACTTGATGCCTATGTAGATCTCTTGCACAAGCAAAAAATTCCCTACTTCAAAATTCATGAATCTTCTAGTCGCGGGGATAAGCAGGGCATCCGACTGTCTACATTCCACAGCTTGAAAGGGCTTGAGTTTAAGGCGCTATTTTTGGCTAATGTTAATTCTGGTACTCTGCCAATTCGTCCTTCGGCCTTTGCTCATTGGGAGCCGAAGAAGCAAAAGAGCTTTTTGCGTTCTCAGCGCTCCTTGTTTTACGTAGCAGCTTCGCGTGCCATTCACTATTTGAGTATTAGTGGTTGTGGGCGTGGATCGGATTTTTTGCAATTGAAATCGAATTGATGGGAATA
>JAHDEE010000219.1 GCA_020629005.1 Chitinophagales bacterium | reverse complement strand
GAATATGGTCCCAAAGGGGTGAATCCAGTTCATCGTAAATTTACTGAGGCCCAATTGTGTGCTCATAAAGGCCCAGACAGCCCCAAGAATAAGCCCAATAATAATCTTCCAGTGCAGTGCTAATCCTCCCATTGCGACATTCGTAAGTTGAATAGGGAAGATAGGAAAAAAATGCGTCTTAAACCTCTTTGTTCCTCAGTCGCAGGGAATTACCAATGACGATCACATCACTAAAAGCCATGGCAAGTGCGGCAATCATCGGGTTGAGAAATCCGGCTGCTGCAATTGGAATAGCCAGCACATTATAAAAGAAGGCCCAGAAGAGATTTTGCTTGATGGTCTTCAAGGTCATCTTACTGATCTTCACGGCCCTATTCAAGCTGTCCATACGCTCGCTCATCAGCACTACATCAGCAGAATGAATCGCAATCTGATTGGCCCTTCGCAAGCTGATACCAACAGAGGCTTTGCTCAGTGCAGGTGCGTCATTAATCCCGTCACCTACCATCACCGTTACGCCTTCGGACAGCTTTTCATCAATCAGTTCGAGCTTCTCATTTGGTAGCTTACCAAAGTAATACTCTTCGATTCCTACCTTCTTAGCGATCTCAGTGGTACTGTCCTTCTTATCACCGCTGATCAGGAGAGTTTGTACACCATCGGCTTCTAAAGCAGCAACACTTTCGGCAGCTGCCTCCCGAATCTCGTCTTCCATATCTACCCAACCAATCAAGCGATGATTGTACATCACGTAGATATTGTGGCTGTCGTCGTCTGTGAGTGACTTGGCTGCTTCATAGGAACCCAACATGAAAGTGTTGCCTTCCAAATCTTTGCCCATAATCCCTAGTCCCTTGATTTCCTTTATCTCAGACATTTCGTAAGGGATTGTCCCTTTTAGCTCTTTTACGATTGAGGTGGCTAGGGGGTGGGAGCTATACATTTCCAAGCTGTAGAGTATGCCCTTAAATACCTCTTGATCTATTCCGGAATGCAGCTTCTTAATGCGAAAATTCCCTGTTGTCAGAGTCCCGGTTTTATCGAACACCATATGCCGTACCTTAGCCAGTGTTTCCAGAGTGTCTCCCCCTTTTATGAGTATACCTTCCTTTGCAGCCTTACCGATGCCGACCATCAATGCCGTCGGGGTAGCTAAACCCATTGCACAGGGGCAGGAAACCACCAGGACCGCCACCGCATTGAGCAGTGAGGCTTGAAGTGACCAGCCCAAGACGAGATATTCCAGCAAAAATGTGCCGAGCGATATCAGCAGCACAATCGGCACAAATATCGAAGCTACTGTATCGCCGATTCGCTGTATGCTTGGTTTGTTTGCCTGAGCATCCTTGACCAATCTGATAATTTGTGAAAGCACTGTATCGTCTCCAACATTGCTGGCTTTGATGCGTAAGGTACCTTCGGATAGCAAGGTCGAACCAATCACATCGTCGCCTTTTACTTTTGCGATCAAGGCCGACTCCCCTGTCATCATGGATTCATCCAGGGAGCCTTCCCCCCAAACAATTCGGCCATCAGTGGGAATCTTATCGCCAGTGTGCACTTGTAGCAGGTCTCCTATCTGTATTTCTTCTTGTGCAATCTCCAACACATGCTCAACTCCATCCTTATGCATCACCAAATGTGCCTTCTCAGGACGCAGCTTCGCTAGATCGCTGAGGGCAACCGTCGTTTTCTTTACCGAACGATATTCCAGATAGTTTCCGATCAGCACGAAAGTGATGATGGTTGCTGCGGTTTCAAAAAAGAGAAAACGCTCCCCCAGTTGCAAGACAAAACCAACAAAGCTGTAGGCAAATGCAGCAACCGAGCCAATAATGATGAGAACATCCATATTGGGAATACCGCTTCGTAGGGAATTAAAGGCGCTAATACCAAAATGCCAAATTCCAATTGCCATGACCGGCAGAGACAACAATAGCTGTACCAATGGATTTCGCAAAATGGGAAAGGGAAGAAACATAGACAAGAGCAACGGCAGAGTAAACAAGACACAAATACCTAGTTTCCACACAATTTCCTCAAAGCCAAACCAGGTATTTCTAAGCGGCTCATTATCTTGAAGTACCTTGAAGCCCAGGCCTTCTATGCCGCCCACCAAATCATCCAGGCGCCCTTCATCATCCAGTCTAAAACTGGCTTCAGCATTGGCAAAACTTACATCTACCTGCTCAAGACCTTGTTTCTCAAGAAACTTCTGTACACCCATTGCACAGTTGTTGCAGGTCATGCCGTCTACTGAAAGTGTGATTCTATTGCTATCCATTTGTCTGAAAGTGCTTTTGACTCTGTTGCATTTTTGCAGCCAAATTACTTTGTCGCTCGAATATAATGACAAAGTCCCAATACCTGTCGTTTACTTATAATCGCTCCGGGACTGCAATTGATCAAATTGCTTATCTTCGGAGGAAAATTGTGTAAATAATCTTCACAAATATCACTATGGATAAACGAGATTTTCTAAAGACAGGAGCCCTTCTAGGCGCAGCAGGCCTGGGTGCAATACCAGCATTGGCGGCTGCAAGCGCAGCTCCTGGCATTATTCCTGGCATAGATGTGGTTGCAGACCGCAGTGGAAGGTACATTCTACCGGATCTTCCCTACGAATATAATGCCCTGGAACCCCACATTGACGAAGCCACTATGCGTCTCCACCACGACAAACACCATGCTGGATACGTCAAGGGACTTAACAATGCCACAGACCAAGTGAAAAAGGCCGTGGAAAAGCAGGACTATAGCCTGATCAAGCATTGGCAGCGGGAGTTGGCCTTTCACGGATCAGGTCATTTTCTGCATACTATTTTCTGGAATATCATGGGTCCAAAACCGGGTAGCAGATCCACCACACTCGACAAGATGATTACACAATCGTTCGGTTCTTTTGCTGCCTTTGAGAGTTACTTTAAAGCAGCAGCGAAGAAGGTAGAAGGCTCCGGATGGGGTATTCTAGCTTATCAACCGAATACAGACAAGCTGGTGGTACTGCAGGCCGAAAAACACCAGAACCTTGGACAATGGATCAGCATCCCATTGCTGGTTGTAGACGTCTGGGAACATGCCTACTATCTAAACTATCAAAATAACCGAGGAGCTTATCTCGATGGCTTCATGAATGTGATCAATTGGACTGCGGTATCGAAGCGACTAGAGTATGTGATGCGTCAGGCAGGAGGAAAACCCGGCAAAGAAATGCCCGCAACAGGAACCTCCAGACCACCAGTAAAACCCGGTTCGAAAGATATCCGAATGCAGCGTAGAGATCCTTGAGTTGCAACGAAAACGAGTTGAATTAAAATTCGAAAAGGGGAAAATCTCAAATGAGTTTTTCCCCTTTTACACACACAATTCATTAATCCGTTGGTTTCTAAGGTGGGGTAGAATACCGTCGTTAAGTAACCTGAGATAGCGGATTCACATGCCGCCGTCCTTGTTTCAATATACGGCATTAATCGCATAATCCGGCATCAGACATCGTATTTTATCTGAATAAAGATTAGTTCATGATACTTGCTGTCGATTTAGCGACAGATTCCGATCTGGGAACCAAACGCAAGGAGATTTCAGTTGTAAAAATTCTTAGCACAGTATTTGAATTGGGCTTAGGGATAGGGGATCAATAACTGTCCCTTAGTAAGCTCATTAAAGTGCAAGCTTGCCAACTGCAATTCTATTAACTTTGCACTCAAAACAATTAGTAAAATGACAAAGATTTCAGACAGACTTAACAATTTGGCTGAGTCTGCCACCTTGAAAATGGCGGCCCTCAGCAGAGAATTGAAAAATGAAGGTAAAGACGTGATCGCTCTTAGCCTGGGTGAGCCGGATTTCGAAACGCCCTACCATATCCGCGAAGCAGCCAAAGCTGCCATCGACGCAGGTCATAATAAGTATACACCAGTGAACGGATTAGTAGAATTGCGAAAAGCGATTTCAAACAAATTCAAAAGAGACAATGGCCTTGATTACAGCCACGAACAAATTGTGGTTTCAACCGGTGCCAAGCAGTCTCTTGCCAATGTAATCAACGCATTGGTAAATCCGGGAGATGAAGTAATTGTGGCCAGTCCTTTTTGGGTAAGCTATGCCGCACAAGTACAATTGGCCGAAGGAAAGCTTGTCGAATTACACGCTGGAATTGACAAAGACTTCAAGGTGACTCCTGAAATGCTCGAATCAGCCATTACGGACAAAACGAAGGTATTTCTCTACTCCTCCCCTTGCAACCCAACCGGAGCCGTTTACAGTAAAGATGAGTTGGAGGCCCTGGCTAATGTGATAGCCAAACATGAGCGTATCTTTGTGCTGGCAGACGAAATCTACGAACATATCAACTTTATTGGAGGACATGAGTCTATTGGCCAATTCGAAAACATCAAGGATCGGGTAATCACCGTAAATGGGCTTTCTAAAGGCTTCGCCATGACCGGCTGGAGATTGGGTTATATCGGCGCTCCTCTTGAAGTAGCAAAAGCTTGCACAAAAATGCAAGGCCAAATTACCTCTGGCACATCCGTCATCACCCAAATGGCTGCCATTACCGCATTAGGTGACAATCTGGAGCGAACGTTCCAAATGCGCGAAGCTTTTCTGAGAAGACGTAACCTTGTGCTGGACCTGCTTGGAAAAATTCCTGGCCTGAAGGTAAATGTTCCAGAAGGTGCATTCTACGTTTTTCCTGACGCCAGCGCCTTCTTCGGCACTTCGACGGGTGATACTACCATCAACAATGTGGATGATCTCACAATGTATCTGCTGCAAGACTGCCATGTTGCCGTAGTGACAGGATCAGCATTTGGCAACCCAAATTGCTTCCGAATCTCCTATGCTGCTGCCGACGAAGTTTTGGTAGAAGCTGTTGATCGAATCAAGCAAAGCCTTGCAAAGCTGCAACCTGTTCCTGTAGCTTGATGAGGGTTTTTAGTTGTTGGTTCTTGGTTGCGGGAGAAATCCTGTGATCGTATAAATGTATCATATGCTCTGAGGGTTGAGGGAGTAGAGAGTAGCCTTGTTTTCGTCACCGCCACTCTCTACTCTTTTCTCTTTGCCAACGTGGGACCGAGGTTTCAAAATAGCCCCGGGTGAAGCGGTATGGGACGCCAGCATGCGCCAGTGACAGCCACTACATGGTGGCTCGGAGCTTGCCGGAGAGACACCAGGGAGTGAGCTGGAACAAGCAGGCTGGTGGCCCATAATAGCGGAACACGGGTACACAATCTGAGCGAGCCAAACCTGTTTCGCTCCTAAAAATCCAGATGTTGCAATAGCAAAAAAAGCACTATTTTAGCCCTATTATGAGTGGCGTTAACTGCTGTCGCAAAAGTCGCTCCCGCTAAAATGAGATCCTGTGCAAGATATATTCGATGCCTTTTTTGACCTGAATGTGGTGGTGATAGGAGACGTAATGATAGACCATTATGTGCGTGGAGAAATGAATCGAATATCCCCCGAAGCGCCTATTCCGATTGTGGACTTTCTATCGGAGGAAAGTCGACTGGGTGGTGCGGCCAATGTGGCGATGAACCTGAAAGAGATGGGTGCCACTCCTCACCTGTTTAGTGTGATCGGCAGTGGCGATAATGCAGCCAAAATGCGCAGCCTCCTGCACCAAAATGAGATCAGCTCTCAATATGTTCAGGCGGATGCCGACCGTACAACCACCGTGAAAGAGCGCATATTTGTGCAAAACCAGCAGGTGCTGCGGCTGGACAAAGAAGTAAAACACGCCTTGTCGGAGGAAACGGAAACCAGCTTTGTAAGCATGCTGACCGATGCGCTTTATGATCTTGATCCGGATGTTGTCATTTTTCAAGACTATAATAAAGGAGTGCTGAGTCCGGCTGTGATCGAAAAGGCGCTGTTTACCTGCAAGCAGCTCAGCATACCAAGTATCGTTGATCCCAAATTCGAAAATTTCTGGGCATATGAAGGCTGCACGGTTTTCAAGCCAAATCTGAAAGAAGCCAGCAAGGCATTGTCGATGAAGATTGACCCGGAATCGGAAAAGTTGTTGCTGCAATGCGACAAACGCCTGAGAGACAAATTAAAGCATCATAGTACCTTCCTCACTCTGTCAGATAAGGGTATATTTGTGGGCAGTCAGCAGCAGCATGAACTGATTCCGGCATTCCAGCGCAATGTAGTAGATGTATGCGGGGCTGGAGATACGGTGGTCAGTATTGTGGCGCTTTGCCTGGGACTGGAACTGGACTTGATTGCGGCAGCCGAACTGGCCAATATTGCCGCATCTCAGGTTTGTGAACAAGTAGGTGTGGTGCCTGTAAATCGTGAAAGATTACTGGCTGAAGCCCGTGCACTGGCTGATTGAAAGCTCATAAAAAACTCGGATACAAATGAAGACTCTCGCTGATAAGGTAATCGTGATTACCGGGGCATCCTCTGGCATCGGTAAAGCGCTGGCTGAAGCCTGCGCAGTCGAAAAAGCCAAAATCGTACTGGCTGCAAGACGGGAAGAAAAACTGGTGAAAATTGCCACCAAATTAAAATCCAAAGGCTGCGAAGTGCTGATATGCCCAACGGATGTAAGTAAGGAAGATCAGTGTAAACGGCTGATGGACAGTGCGATCTCTGCTTTTGGTAGGATCGATGTCTTGGTCAACAATGCAGGAATCTCCATGCGCGCGATGTTTAAAGACCTGGAACTGCAGGTGCTGAGAGACGTGATGGATGTAAATTTTTGGGGCACGGTTTACTGTACAAAACATGCTTTGGATTCGCTATTGCAAAATGCAGGGACTATAGTGGGAATCTCCTCTGTTGCAGGCTACCGGGGCTTACCAGGCAGAACTGGCTATTCGGCCTCAAAGTTTGCTATGCACGGATTTCTGGAGGCACTTAGAACAGAGCATTACAATGATGATCTTGATGTGTTGCTGGTTTGCCCGGGCTTTACGGCCAGCGAAATTCGCGAAGCTGCGCTTACTGCCGATGGGCAAAAACAGGGCAGATCTCCAATGAAAGAGCAAAACATGATGACGGCTGAAGAAGTGGCTAATGAAATATTGTCTAGCATCAAGAATGCGCAGCGAAGTAAGGTCTTGACCCGACAGGGAAAATTGACTGTATTGCTGAATCGATTTATGCCGGGTTTTATGGACAAGATGGTGTACAATCACTTCAAGAAAGAGGAAGGATCTCCCATGTCCTGATAGGCCGACATTGTGCTCCTCTAATGAACTTTGAGCCTGCCGATGAAAACGCTGTCTGGTATAATCCTGCTGACCGTGCTGCTTTTGCTCAACAATCCTCTTGAGCAAGAGAGGCTTGAATTTGATGAGGTCAAAACCAGCTTTCCCATTGTAAAGCAATACGAGAAAGCCGACTATGCGTCCAGGCTGGACTCGATGATTGTCGCTTGTCCACCAAATATCCAACTTAGTGAAGGATTTGAGCTGGTAGCGCTGCTGGCATTGCAATACTATCCGGAATTGATGGACCTTTCTATAGAGTTCAAATACACAAACTTTAATACGACCATGGCCTGCAGACCGAAAGGTTGGACGGCCTTCAAGAGAAAAGACAGAGCCTATCGTATTTATATCAATAAACGAAAGGAGTTTGAAGGCATCTATCTACACGATGTGCCGTTTAATGCGCAGGTGGGTGTGTTTGGTCATGAACTGGCACATATCGTTGATTATGAGCGTCGTGGGCGATTGGGCTTAATTGGCAGAGCGATTGATTATCTGGCAAAGTCCAGTAAATCCGCTTTTGAAAAGGAAGTTGACCGAATTACAATTGAACGTGGACTTGGCTGGCAATGTTTAGATTTTGTAAATTACGTGCACAAGGATTCTAAGGCCAGTGATGAATACAAGGCTTTCAAAGCAGAAATCTATCTTGAGGCAGATGAGATAGCCGATTATATGAACGAATTGCAAATTTACCAGTCCGAATGAACAAGCTGCTAATCTTCCTATTTCTTTTTGTGAGCATGCAGGCAGTGGCCCAACTTGCACCACTGCACATAGAGAGCAAGCACACCGAAAACTACGAATATATTGATGGATACCACATGTCCGTGGTTCCTCCTGAGGATTTCAAGGCTACAGAATGCTATGATGGGTTCCAGAATATCCCAAAAGGCTCTTCAATATCCTTCTCAAAACTACCTGCGGACTTCGAAACCGCTAAAGCCACAGTCTCCAAAAAGAACTTGACTGAAAGAGGCTTGACGATTCGTCTGCAAAGAGAGGTCATGATGAACGGACATCAGGGTTTTGTAACAAAATGCACACAGGAACTCGGCGGAGGTCTGTTTGTAAAATATATCCTGCTAATCAACACGGGAGAAAAAACCACCCTGGTCAATGGAAGTTTTCCCGTTGTGAATCAGGATGAACTGGATACGCTGATTAGAAATACCATGCTATCCATCATTTACCACGGATAGCAGATCTGCCTGGCCTGCATTGATATGGACGAAAGGACAGAGAATCAATAACTGTCCATTTTGACTTGCTAGAAAT
The DNA here is from genome assembly GCA_020629005.1 of Chitinophagales bacterium. Lineage (GTDB taxonomy): Bacteria > Bacteroidota > Bacteroidia > Chitinophagales > UBA2359 > JAHDDV01. The sequence continues at coordinate 1,585 of JAHDEE010000219.1, read as the reverse complement.
GCTTTATCCATCGTTATTTTTCTCCACCAGCCAACAAGGATGATGTCAAAAAATGCCTCGTCTAAATCATTTCCAGCGGCGTCAAAATCGGACAGATATTGATTCCCTTTCCCTAAGCCAATATATTCTGAACTACCTTCTCTACACTGGCAAATAGCTCCTCCCCTTTCTCTTTGCTTGCCGCTTCGCAATAAATGCGAATGATTGGTTCGGTGTTTGACTTACGAATATGAATCCATTCTTCAGGAAAATCGACTTTCAAACCATCGATGGTGCTATGTGGAAAGTCTGCGTAATGCTCCCTCAATTGCTCCAATAAATGATCGACGTCAATCTCCGGAGTTAGGGCTATTTTGTTTTTAGAGATATAGTATTCCGGATAGCGCCCTCTAAGCATACTACAACTCACCTTTTGCTGCGCTAGATGCGTAAGGAAAAAGGCGATGCCAACCAAAGCATCTCTGCCGTAATGCAAAGCCGGGTATATCACTCCCCCATTTCCTTCACCACCGATTACAGCACCTACCTCCTTCATCTTCTGTACCACATTCACTTCGCCTACAGCAGAAGCGAAGTGCTCTTGTCCCCTTTGCTCCGTTACATCTCGCAAAGCTCTGCTTGATGAGAGATTAGATACGGTCGGACCAGATTCGCTAGCCAGCACAAAATCTGCCATGGCAACAAGCGTATACTCTTCCCCAAACATGCTGCCATCTTCACAAACCAGAGCCAATCGATCTACATCAGGATCTACAACAATTCCAAGATCCGCGCCTTGTACCCTGATGGCCTCCGAAATACCCGTCAGATTTTCTGGCAGCGGTTCTGGCTTGTGGGCAAATTCACCCATCTTATCCGCATTTAGCAGAACGTAGTTCTTGACTCCCAGCGCACTGAGCAAAACAGGAATAGCAACGGCCCCTGTGGAGTTGATACAGTCAACAACAAGCTTGAAGTCTCTACTACGAATCGCCTCCACATCAACCAAAGGCAAATCCAAAATATGCCGGACATGCTTATCGATGCTGCCCGCTTTTCCGTAGTATTTTCCGAGCTCTTGAACAGAGGCATAATGAAACTCCCCTGCCTGAGCTAGTGCCAGCACCTTAGCTCCTTCCGTTGCATCAAGAAACTCACCTCGCTCATTGAGCAATTTCAAAGCATTCCATTCGATCGGATTGTGACTTGCCGTAATCACGATTCCTCCACCAGCCTGCTCGTCTACCACCGCCATTTCCACCGTCGGAGTTGTAGACAAACCGATGTCTACCACCTCAATGCCAAGGGCTTGCAGGCTGCGACTGACCATCTGTGTCACCAAATCCCCTGATATCCGGCCGTCTCTGCCGATCACGACTTTTGCGGGTACTTGCCTTTGCTTCAACCAGCTGCCATAGGCACTCGCAAAGAGCACCATATCTATGGGAGTCAGATTCTCGCCAGGCTTTCCACCAATAGTACCCCGAATCCCACTAATCGATTTTATCAAACTCATATTCTCTCTTTAATTTTGATTGGCGTCTAGCGCAGCGTAAACAAAGTTCGTGACACCTTTTAGGAGCTTATCTTTTTGTCAGACGAGGCG
>JAHDEE010000218.1 GCA_020629005.1 Chitinophagales bacterium | reverse complement strand
GGCGAATTGGGGATGAATTGTGGCAACGAGGAATGAAGGGTCAGAATAGCCCCGACTGAAGTGGTACGAAGCGGCCAGCTGCCGTGGCGACTGCGTGGCTGCGGGGGCTTGACGATAGGAAAGACCACGCAGCCACAGCAGGAGCAGGCAGATGGCTGCTGAGTAATAGCGGAAGGCGGGTAGCCCGTTTCTACGACCGGGAAAGCTACGCTCCAAATCATTTTGAACATTGCTATGAAATTGGTTATTGTTAAAAATCTTACCTTTGCAGCCCTAAAGTGAAAATTATGGAATACAGCAAGTTAGTGGCAATTACCGGAATGCCAGGAATTTATGAGATCATAAACACCCGTCAGGACGGAATGATCGTAAAGTCGCTTGCAACCAGCAAGTCGCAGTTTGTGTCTTCAAGAATTCACGGGTTTTCGGTTTTGGAGACAATTTCGATGTATACAGATGATCTTGAAGGTATTATGCTGATCGATGTTTTTCGTAGTCTGAAGAAAATGGACGAAGCGGGAACAGAGATTATCTCTGCTAAGTCGGGAAAAGAGGAGTTGATGAGCTTTTTTGGCACGGTTGTGCCTAATTACGATCGTGATCAGGTATATCCTAGCGATGTGAAGAAAGTGATAAAATGGTACAACTTGTTGAAGCCTCTGGATGTTATACATGAAGCGGATAAAGAAGCCGACAAGGAGACCGAAAATGGGGAGGATTCTTCTAAGGATGCAGTGACTACTGATTAGTCGACAGTCTAGCAAGGGTATTCCTTCATTTCCGTAAATCCTCAAAATCAAGATCCCATGAAGGCTAGCCTTGAATTTACCTTACACCGCAATTTTATTCCGAAAAATCTCACCTTCGAGAGATGGGCGGATGCCTCCAAGTATTTTGATCAGTTAGAGGCACGGCCTTTAGACAGCTATGAGGAGCTTGTGCGGTGGCTCAAAGATACCGATGAATTGGTGGCTGCAATAGAAGAGACCGGCCGCAGATTGTACGTCGCTTCCACTTGTGATACCACTGATGAGCGGGTTTCTGCGGATTTTCAGCGATACAATCGCGAGTTTAAGGGAAATGTTTTGCAGGCGGTATTTAAGTTAGGTAAGCGATTGCTTGCTCACCCTCAGGTTGAGGATTTGCCTGAAGAATACGACATTTATCTTAGATCGATTAGAAATGATCAGGCCTTGTTTAATGAGGCCAATATTGCGTTGAAACAGGAACTGCATAAGACGACTGTTCGGTTTCATAAGATCAAGGGCAGTGTGGAGGTAGATCTGGATGGGCAGCAATACAGCGTGCAGCAACTCAGAAAAATGGGTGCAGATTCGGATCGGGATCTTCGTAAACGGGCACATATTGCCTTGGCGGAACGTGAATTACAGGACGTTGAGGCGCTTGAAGATCTTTTTGACGAGCAATTAGCCCTGCGGCAGAAGATGGCAGAGAATGCAGGCTATTCCAATTATCTGGAGTTTGGTTTTGCGGATATTGGCCGATTCGACTATGGTCCCTCAGATTGTAAGGCTTTTCATTCTTCGATTGAGAAACAAGTATTGCCATTGTTGGATGAGCTGATGGTTTTCCGCAAAGAGGCCTTAGGGTTGGAGGAGCTTCGTCCCTGGGATTTGAGTGCTTCTGTACTTGGTGAATTGAAAGATCCCTTTGAGGGTGTGGAGGAATTGGTGGATAAGACGATTGCCTGTTTGAGCGAAGTGAAGCCTTATTTTGGACACTGCTTGCAGGAAATGAGAGATCAGCAGCATTTGGATCTTGGTGCGCGAAAAGGTAAGGCTCCTGGAGGTTACAATATGCGAATGCCGGAATGTCGCGTTCCTTTTATCTTCATGAACTCTGTAGGGACCAGTCAGGATGTGCGTGTGATGCATCATGAGGCTGGTCATGCTGTGCATGCTTTCTTAAGTGCCGACCTGGAGTTGGCTGTGTTTGCCAATTACACCGCGGAGATGGCCGAGTTGGCGGCGATGACTATGGAGTTGTTTGCCCTGGAAGAGTCACATAAGGTGTTTTATAAAGATCCATCCGAACTGAGAAAAGCAAAATATGCGCACCTCTCCAAGATCGTTCAGCTCTTGTGCTGGGTGGCAGTGATTGACGGTTTTCAGCATTGGTTATATACTAATCCGGGACATAGTCGTGAGGAGCGAAAGGCCGCCTGGTTGGAGATCAGCTCGAAGTACAGGAGTAAGGAAGTGAATAATGATGGATTGCAAAAATATTCTGAGTATCAATGGCATCGTCAGTTGCATATATTTTTGTCTCCACTGTATTATATCGAATATGGGATTGCACAATTGGGGGCCATTGCTATGTGGAAACAGTATTGTGCCGATTCGTCTAAGGCTGTGGCTTCTTATTGTGAAGCAATGAAGCTTGGTTATACCAAGACATTACCTGAACTTTATAAGACTGCTGGAATAAGCTTTGATTTTACTGAGGCATATATTAGTGATTTGATGCATTTTTTGAAAGCAGAAATAAATAATTCCGTTGCCTAGGGCCCAAGGCACTAGTGCAACAGCACGTATACCATAACTGTGAAGTACCAACCAAGTATGTCAACGCGGCTAAGAGGAGCCGCACTCAACTATGTCAAGAAGCAGTATTTCGACCTGGTAGTGATTGGAGGGGGGATTACTGGAGCTGGAATCGCTCTTGATGCTGCTTCTCGAGGCTTGAAGACGCTCTTACTTGAAAAGCAGGACTTTGCTGCCGGAACCAGTAGTCGATCGACAAAACTGATTCATGGGGGCTTAAGGTATCTCAAACAACTAGAGATTGGCCTGGTACGAGAAGTGGGAAAGGAGCGAGCCATTTTGCATAAGAATGTTCCTCATCTGGTACATCCAAAGCAAATGCTATTGCCGATCCGAGATCAGGGGACGCTCAGTGAGAATTCAACCTCAGTCGCCTTATATATATATGACTGGCTTGCGGGTGTAAAATCGGAGGAACGTAGGGTGATGCTGGATCCTGAAGAGATGTTGGAAAAGGAGCCATTGCTGAGGGAAGAAGGGCTGCATGGTGGAGGCATGTACTATGAGTATATGACTGATGATGCCAGATTGACGATCGAGGTGCTTAAGACGGCCTGCAGCCACGGTGCGCAACCACTGAACTATGCTGAGGTTACAGATTACCTGTATGATGTGCATGACAAGGCCATAGGCGTGAAAGTTAGGGACAGGCTCAGCGGAGAAGAGATGCCCGTGTATGGGAAGGTAATGGTTAATGCCGCGGGTCCTTGGGTGGATCGATTACGAGAGAAGGACGATTCGATGACCGACCGTCATCTTTTGTTGACCAAGGGAGTTCATCTGGTATTTGAGCGGGATCGCTTTCCGATCAATCACCTGATCTACTTTGATGTGCAAGAAGACGATCGAATGCTATTTGCGATTCCAAGAGGAAACTGTGTTTATCTGGGAACGACCGATACGGTATATGAAGCTAAAATTGATAGGCCTGGGGTTGACTCCGATGATATCGAATACTTATTGGGCGCAGCAAATTTTATGTTTCCTGAACTAGGCCTAACAAAGGAAGATATAATTTCAAGTTGGGCAGGATTGCGGCCTTTGATTCACGAAGAGGGAAAGTCTCCCTCTGAAATCAGTCGGAAAGATGAGATTTTTGATGCAGATAGCGGGGTCATCAGTATTGCAGGTGGTAAGCTGACCGGCTTTAGGAAAATGGCAGAAAGAGTGGTGGATCTTGCTATGGTCAGACTACGTAAGGAATACGGAATGCCAATTCGTTTATGCTGCACAGATTCCATCAAATTATCGGGTAGTGAGACCTTGAAGAGAAAAAAAGTTGCAAAGTATATTGGCTCCCTGTTTGAAGCGCATGAGTCGCTTGGAATCAGCCAGAGTCAGATCGAAGACCTGGTGTACCGTTACGGTTTGAATGCAGAACGCGTAATCTCCATCTACAAGAATATACAGCCAGGCAACAAGGGCCTCGCACAGACTTTGTTAAAATCTGAATTGCTATACTGTATTGATAATGAGCTGGTTGCAACGCTGAGCGATTTTCTGATACGCAGAACTGGTAGGTTATACTTTGATCGTCCTTTATTGGCAAAGCAGTATCCTTTCTTATTGGATGGGATCGCTGCTGAGTTGGGATGGGATTCAGCACAGAAGCTTTCTGACCTGGAAGAATTTGAGAAAGAGTATCAGGCAGTGTTGCGCTTTAGTGAAGTCGAGCAACAAGTGTAAATCCCGCTATTTCAGCCTTATAGTGGCATTATCAAAAACTCGGCCAAAACGAAGTTTTTCACCACAAATTTTCTACTAAAAAGTTTTGCACAGCCTGTGGATAAAACTGAGGAGAAAATTCCGATATTGCTCTTATCTTAGCGAGCAACGGCCCACAAACGTGTGCCCACGAAGCTACAGATACTACACTTTAACTTCCCTTACACTACAGTTGTATATATTGGCGTCTATATGCCAGATGAAGCGTTTGATAACCATTCAATAGATTTTCTATGTCCGATACCAAAGAGATGATCCTTCAGGAGAACAATGACCGCTTTGTGCTTTTTCCTATTAAGCATGAAGAGATTTGGAAGATGTATAAACAACATGAGGCCAGCTTCTGGACAGCGGAGGAAATTGACCTGAATCAGGATCTATCGGATTGGGTGAAGCTGAGTGCAGATGAGCAGCATTTCATCAAACATGTGTTAGCGTTCTTTGCAGCCAGTGACGGTATTGTCAATGAGAATCTGGTGGTTAATTTTATGCAAGATGTTACTATACCAGAGGCAAGGTGTTTTTATGGCTTTCAGATTGCTATTGAAAATATTCATGCGGAGACATATAGTTTACTGATTGACACCTATATAAAAGACAATAAGGAGAAGGATCATCTGTTTAATGCGATGGAGACGGTGCCTTGTGTACAAAAGAAGGCAAAGTGGGCATTGCAGTGGATTGATAATGCGCCAAGTTTCGCGCATAGGCTTGTGGCTTTTGCTGCGGTGGAAGGAATCTTCTTTTCTGGTAGCTTTTGTTCTATCTTCTGGTTGAAGAAGCGAGGCCTTATGCCGGGTCTTTCTTTCAGCAATGAGTTGATCAGCCGTGATGAGGGACTGCATTGTGATTTTGCCTGTTTGTTGTATTCGATGCTGCAAAATCAACTGCCGAAGGAAGAGGTGAAACAAATCATCTGTGATGCAGTAGATTTTGAGAAGGAGTTTGTGAGAGATGCATTGCCAGTGTCTTTAATCGGTATGAATGCAGATCTCATGACTAAGTACATCGAATTTGTTGCTGACAGATTGTTGATGGCCCTGGGATGTCCGGCGGCATATGACACACAAAACCCATTCCCCTGGATGGAGATGATCAGTATGCAGGGGAAAACAAACTTTTTTGAAAAACGCGTAGGAGACTACAAGAAATCAGGAGTGATGACGAATAAGGAGGATCAGACCTTTTCGTTCACGGATGATTTTTGATCGCACCTGCTGCTTTCCATAAGGAAGATAAAATTGGAAGCGATTATCTGCGAAAATTTATCTCAGCAATATTCGGGAAGTCAGCAGCATTTTGGTTAAGTTTTCTGGTAACACTAATAATTATAGCAAACTCTCTCAGTGCTTGCAGGCTTGGCACTGTTACCCCTGAGTTTGCACCTTTACTCCGGTAATTGTAAAGGCTTGTTCTCCGAAATTGAATAAAACAATTTCGGCGGCTGGACGAAGTCTGCGCGAAAAGAGAATGATTTATTAATACCCCTAAATCTTTGGTAAAGCATGTATGTAGTAAAAAGAAGCGGAAAAAAAGAGGTAGTAAGTTTTGACAAGATTACCGCCAGAATAAACAAACTGTGTTACGGGTTCAACAATAAATATGTAAACTCCACGCTGGTAGCCCAGAAAGTCATCGAAGGGATTTATGATGGGGTGGAAACAACCAAACTTGACGATCTGGCTGCTGAGACAGCAGCTTCTATGACTACTGTGCATCCCCAATTTGCCATCCTGGCTGCACGGATTGCAGTATCCAACCTTCACAAGAGCACATTGAAATCGTTTTCTAAGACGATGAAGTTGCTGCATGAATACATAGATCCAGAGACCGGGGAACATGCTCCCTTGATTTCCGATAAGACCTATGAGATCATAGACAAAAACAGAGATCGATTGGATTCGGTGATCATTTATGACCGAGACTATCAGTTCGATTACTTTGGCTTTAAGACCCTTGAACGCTCCTATTTGCTGCGGACCAACGGCAAGGTAACAGAACGACCGCAGCATATGTTTTTGCGTGTAGCCGTCGGAATACATGGTGAGGATATTGAAAAGTGCATCGAGACTTATAACCTGATGAGCGGAAAGTGGTTTATACATGCTACCCCGACCCTGTTCAACTCAGGTACTCCCAAGCCACAACTTAGCAGTTGTTTTCTACTGAGCATGCAAGATGATTCGCTGACCGGCATATATGACACCCTGAAGCAGTGTGCGTTGATCTCAAAGAACGCAGGTGGGGTAGGGCTTAGCATTCACAACGTGAGAGCACAGGGTAGCTATATCAAGGGCACGAATGGTACTTCGAATGGCATCGTGCCGATGCTTAAAGTGTTTAACGATACCGCTCGCTATGTTGATCAAGGAGGCGGAAAGAGGAAAGGGGCATTTGCCGCCTATCTTGAGCCATGGCATCCGGACATTTTTGATTTCCTGGATCTGAAGAAAAACCATGGAAAGGAAGAGCAGAGAGCCAGAGACCTGTTCTACGCACTCTGGATTCCGGATCTGTTTATGAAAAGGGTAAAAGCAAATGCTGAGTGGTCTTTGTTTTGCCCGAATGAGGCTCCGGGGTTATACGACACTTACGGGGACGAGTTCGAAGCTTTGTATGAAAAGTATGAGGCTGAAGGCAAAGCAAGAAAAGTCGTGCAGGCTCAGAAACTATGGTTCCACATATTAGACGCGCAGTCTGAAACCGGCACTCCCTACATGCTGTACAAAGACCATGCAAACCGAAAATCAAACCAAAAAAATCTAGGGGTAATTCGTTCGAGTAATCTCTGTACAGAGATTATGGAGTACACGGCTAAGGACGAGGTGGCAGTCTGTAACCTGGCATCCCTTTCTCTTCCACGCTTTGTGATTGATGGTCAGTTTGATTTTGACAAGTTGTTTGAGATCACCCAAATTGTTACCAAGAACCTCAATAAGGTTATTGACATCAATTACTATCCTGTTCCTGAAGCCCGCAACTCCAATATGCGTCACCGACCCATCGGCTTGGGTGTGCAGGGACTAGCTGATGTTTTCCTGATGTTGAGGCTTCCATTCGAAAGCGATGCTGCTCGACAGCTCAACAGAGACATATTTGAAACCATCTACTTTGGCGCTATGACTGCCTCTTGCGATCTTGCCAAGATGGAAGGCCATTATGAGACTTTCCCTGGGTCGCCGATTAGCAAGGGACAATTCCAGTTTGATCTTTGGCAGGAAACACCGAGTGATCGATGGGACTGGGAGAGCCTCAGAAAGGAGGTCATCGAGCATGGAGTGAGAAACAGCCTGCTAGTAGCACCGATGCCGACAGCATCGACCTCACAAATACTTGGCAATAACGAGTGCTTTGAACCATACACTTCTAATATCTACAGTCGTCGGGTGCTTTCCGGAGAATTTGTAGTAGTCAACAAGCATTTGCTCAAGGATCTAATTGGCCTGGGACTGTGGAATGAGGAAATGAAACATGCGATCATTGCAAACAATGGCTCGATCCAGCATATTGTTGGAATTCCTGATGATTTGAAGCAGTTATACAAGACGGCCTATGAAATCAAGCAAAAAGCAATTATCGACATGTCGGCAGATCGTGGAGCATTTATCTGCCAAAGCCAGAGTCTCAACATTTTTGTAGAGGATCCCAATTACAAGAAACTAACCTCGATCCATTTTTATGGATGGGAGAGAGGACTGAAAACAGGAATGTATTACCTCCGATCAAAAGCGGCTGTGGATCCGATTAAGTTTACTATAGATCAGGCCACTATGGAGAAGACCAGCCAACGAAGCTTCTATCGGCAAGACACTGAACCGGCTACAAGTGTTGAAGAGGAAAGCAAGCAGTTGGAACCAGCAACAGTATTGGCCGCTTCCACTGGAGGCGCAGTAAGACTAAAAGGTCCTAACGGAAGTGTTTCTTCCAATGGTAATGGAAAGGTGCACTATAGATCTGCGGAAGAAGAATTGGAAGCAGTGAAGAAGATTTGCTCTCTGGATGATCCGGATTGTGAATCATGCAGTGCATAATTGCCGGTAGGAAATTATTTGATTTCTCTCTTTAGGGGACTCTTCGATTGAAGAGTCCCCTTCTTCTATGACACAATCAGCGAATGCGATACAAAGGAAGACATTGGCTAAGCTACTCTTCCACTGCTAATAGCTACTTTTGCAGTAAGCCATATGTCCGCTCATAACAACATATACACGCTAATTCTGCTACTGTGTCTTGTTTCCTGCAACAGGGCGGAGCCAGTTTTTCCAGTTCCCACCGCAAAACTGTTAGCCGATACCATAGATTGTGTATCCAGTGTGCCCACCTTCCCCTTTAGCATTGAAGAGGTACGCAGGGACAATGGACCGGGCATAGAGCTGGTCAATTACGAGAAGTGTCTCTGGGAACTGGCTGATATGGACACATTCCAAAGGTCTTTCGTGTCGCTCGAAGTTGACAAACGGGTTTACGCCCTGACCGTCATTTACGATGGCAAGCTACTAAAGCGCTATCCAGTGGTTTTTGGCGGAAACCCACGACAAGACAAGCTACAGCAAGGCGATGGAAGAACACCCGAGGGCCACTTTCAGATCAAGGCGAAGTACCAACACAATACCTGGGATAAGTTTATGTGGATCAATTACCCTACGGCTGAATCCTATAGAAAACATGCAGCAGCCAAGAAAAAGAAGTTGATTGCTGACTTTGTACAGATCGGCGGTGAGATAGGGATTCATGGGGTGCCGGAAGATATGGACTTCTGGATCGATATCAGAAAAAACTGGACCGCGGGATGTATTAGTCTAAAAAATTCTGATGTTCGAGAATTGTATCGAATGATCGAGGTGGGAACACCTATTCTAGTGCGAAAATGAGCAGATTATCGATATCTTTGCGGTCCCTTTCAGCACATAAGATTGCATAACCAACCAAATAACTTCTCTCCCTCGAAGTATGGAAAAAATTCATCAAAAAATTGCCTCCTTGATCTTTGTCGCGGAGCAAGCCATCAGCCTGCAGGAAATCGTAGACAGCCTTATCAAATATGAAGAAACGGAAGTGAGCGAGGAAGAAGTGCTAGATGCGATAGAGGCGCTGAAGGCACAGTACTCTGGTCCTGACTATGCTTTTGCATTGTTTGAGTTGAGTGGTGGATACCAGTTCATGACAAAGCCGGAATACCATCGGCTGTTGAGTATCTACATTAACACAAAACAAAAGCGTAAGTTGTCGAGAGCGGCAATGGAAACGCTTGCGATCATAGCTTATTCACAACCCATCAGCAAGTCTATGATGGAGCAGATTCGGGGAGTAAACTGCGACTACAGTGTACAAAAGCTGCTAGAACGCGAACTCATAGAAATAAAGGGTAGAAGTGATGGGCCTGGAAAGCCTTTGCTATATGGAGTTGGAGATGTCTTCCTGGACTATTTCGGGATCAAATCGACCGATGATCTGCCAAAGCTGAAGGATATTGCCCCACCGGTCAACGAAATTGGTGACCCATCAGACGTGGAGGAACTGGTCTCTGCTGCATCTGTCATAGGTGGCAACAGCCCAAAGCGCGAAGGAGAGGTTACGGTGGAAGTGGATGGACAAGAAGTGACTGTCGATTTGGCAAAAGCAGATGGAGAGATGCAAGGAGAAGCTGAAATTGTTGTAGATCAGCTGCAGGTGGCAAGTGAAAACGGAGCAAATACAGAAAGTGAATCCACAGAATCTGGCGATGACCAAATAGAAGCAGAGGATGATTCTCAAGATCTTAGTCTAAGCGACGAGGCAGACGAGGCAGACGAGGCAGACGAGGCAGACGAGGCAGACGAGGCAGACGAGGCAGACGAGGCAG
>JAHDEE010000217.1 GCA_020629005.1 Chitinophagales bacterium | reverse complement strand
CGTGGTCCGTCTTCAACGGGCGCTTCGACTACGCTCAGCGACCGTTGAAGACTCCCAATTGGGTTTTTACTCACTCTGGCTCAGGGACCGATTGGCTCTGAAACAGCTTGCGATTGTTGATCAATGATTCCGTACCAAACAAGAAGCAAAGGAATCAATGACACCGAAAAATGAACGCCCCCCCTAAGTCAGCAATCCCTTAGGGACATAAAAAAAGGGATTCCAATGGAATCCCCGCCAATGGTTGGCAATTGTGTGGTAACGATTTCAGTTGAAATGCTTAATGTGGATTTGCTTCACAGCAGGATTAAATAAGATCAACCGTTATCGTTGATCTACTAAGTGCAAAATCTGTGCCAATAAGTATACCTATCTGGCTAATAATTAGACCGAAGTGTTGGAAGGGAAATTCGAGTGTGGAAATTGGTGGGATACAGCTTATAAAAAAGCCTATTGTAACTCTGCCTAGGAAACAGTATATTAGTACTTAACTTTTTAAGGTTCTTACCTTATATGCTATTTTTTGCCAGGCTATTGCCCCTCAATAGCCTGGTTTTTTTAGGGCAAATAGCTTGCCATCTTTCCCTCCTGTCGAAACTGATTTCCCAACTATCAGGATAATTCTTTTTGTTCACTGCTATCCCAATAACTAGACTATTTGCCCAGGGTAGCACTGTGTGCGTGTTGTTAATATTGGAAAAACAATTGCAAAAAGCTATTGCGCCACATTAGCACTGAAGCAGATGTGACCTAGAGACAGATGCAACGTTACTGGACAAGACAAACTACAACAATGTGTATATTTTGATACCAAGGGTTGTTAGCACATCTGATTGAACACTAGAGCCTTTCGAAAAGTTCTAACATTCTGAGACCGCCTCCAATTTGTAGCCGCTTAATTCACTATAAATATAGCTCTGGAGCCTATGTAATTCACTTCATTTTGCGAGTGTCACAAACTGCGTCCGGACTAGCTTATTGCGGGACTGCAGCATGGAATTTCGCTGCTTTTTTCCGGGCCTTGGTATGGTTTTGGATTCTTAGTCAGCAATCACCCACCCATTAGTACTGTTACCACACAGTGCGCACCGTTGAGCATTTTCCATTGATATGGAGACGAAAATGAGCGCAGTATTAAACTGCGTAGAGGTTAAACGAAAATGCTGTCATGAAACATCAAACTACCCTGATAAGGGAGCTGTTGAAAATTCCCTGCTCTTCTCTGCAAAAAAGAATTGAAAACGAAATTAATAGTAATCCCGCACTTGAAAGAGTCTTTGTACTCGAAAACAGTGAAGGTCTTTTTGACGAGGAACAATATGAATGCGATAAGATACTGTCGACGCAAAGTTTGCAAGATAGTCTGATTATGCAATTGAATACTTCCTCGCTTGGGCTTGATAGCCGGCAGGCCCAAATACTCCAGATCCTGATTGGATCCCTGGACGAAAATGGCTACCTGCGTAGGGAAACGCACAAGCTACTTGGAGATCTACGATTTAAGGGGCTGGACTGCGAGGAGCAGGAGCTCGAAAGCCTTATACATGTATTGCAAACCTTCAAGCCATATGGTGTAGCTGCACGAAATGTACAGGAGTGTCTGCTGGTGCAGATGCGTATTAAGTCTGTGCGGGCACCTGAGAAGACCCGCCTGGCAGTTGCCTGCGATATTTTGGAGAGGAGCTTCGATGCCTTTGGAAACAAACACTACGAAAAACTCTGCGCCCGGCACAAGCTTGACCTGATGGAATTGCGCGAGGTGAAGGATGAGATTTTGCGACTAAATCCGAAACCAGGGGCCATCCACAGAACCAATACGGCTAGCGAAGAAATCATCGCCGATCTTTTCTTCACCGAAGAATTGGACTCCGTATCCGTGGCTGTAAATCCAATGAGCAAGCCTGCATTACAAATTAGTGAGAGCTACAAGAAGATGCTTAATCACTTTCGGAAGTCGGCAAGCAAGAGCAAGGAGCAAAAAGAGGCGCTGAAATTTATCCACAAGAGAATCAATCAGGCCAAGAAATTTGTAGACGCTCTGGATCGCAGAATGGAGATTCTCAAGATTGTGGGTCAGGCAGTGTACATACATCAACGAGATTACTTCCATACCGGCGACGATGGTCGCATCAGATCTATGAAACTGGACAGTCTGACTAAACTTACTGGCTACGATATCGCCACGATTTCCCGAGCGATGCAGGATAAGATTGTGTTTACTGAATATGGCTTCTTTCCTGCCAAGAAGCTGTTTAGCGAAGGCATCACTACCTCAGATGGAAAAGTGGTCTCCACAGCGGGCATCAAGAAAGCACTGATTGACCTGGTAAAATCGGAAAACAAACGCAAGCCTTTCTCCGATGAAAAGTTGCAAAAGCGACTGAAGGAAATGGGCTTCAATGTGTCGCGAAGAACGGTGCTAAACTATCGAAAGGAGCTGAATATTCCGGTTGCGAGATTGCGCAAGAAAATTGTGGACGATCCGCTAAAAATTGACTAAACATTTTATATTTGATTGAATTTTACATAGAAAAGCCGACTGCGATTGTAGTCGGCTTTTTTTTGCACGGATGACAGATGACGGATTCTGGAAAAGATTCATTCTATTTTTTTGGGAGCGAAAATAACTCCACCGCGCCTACTTCGCTCCCGCTATCCATTGCAATGCAAGCACCGCTCGCTGCTGTCTGCATCCGCTATTGCGGTCTCTACGCAGGCTCCGAGCCCGCACTAGCGGCGCAGCCAGGCGCTCCCGGCACTTGCATTTCCATTTCTATCGGGGCTATTGAGATAGGCTGGTCTTTCGCGCAGGCAGGTGCTTCAAGCTGCAAATTCATCACGAAGCAAGGGATCGGATCTCTTCACTTCAAACCCTCAAGAATGCTGGATGCAGCGATCATGACCCCAAATCCAAAATGCTATCCCTGCGTTTGAATGATATTCACTCCCATCAATTCGCCATCGATGAGAAAATCGACATACCAAACGGATTTAAGTCCGTCCAAGGCAATTACTTCGGGATTTGATCGGTTGATTGTTCGAGATAATTGTCCATAACCCGCCAGGCTAAGCCCTTCAATCTGATCGACATTCAGCTTGGCGGGCCAGGCACGAATCGCATCCTCAACAGAATTTGACTCAACTTGAGCAATGTAGGTGCCTTCCAGGTAAGACATCGCTATTGTGTAAAGAGTAGCCATAGAGAGCCTCTTTGGTTGTAAAAAACACAGACCGGAGTTCCTTAGAGCAGAGTGTTCAATGCGAAAGTCAAGAAAATATTCTAGATGGCCAATTGTTCAGCAAAATTACTGAGTTGACTGAAGGTGTGAAAATCTGAGAACCCTGCTAAATGTGAATCCGCCTGTAATACTCAGCAGGTTACTCATCAGATACTTACAAATCGGTGCGGACAAAAAAACAGAGGGTCCGGAAACTAATCCGAACCCTCTAAAATTGGTCCATTTTGTCTTTAACTTACAGCGAGTGCTGCTTTATGGATTGATTACAGAACTTCCGCTACTGACGGCATATTCTCCGCTTTCGTATACAACCTGCAAGGAATAAAGGATTACACCACTTGCCGACTTTGGCAGCCGCCAATAATGTTGATTGTATTGTAAATCCCGGTAGCTACCCTCAGCGAAAATAAGCTCATGACCAAGTACATCAAAGACCCTTAACTTAATCATGCTTGAACCTGTCAGCGGTTGCATTCCTTTTAACTCTTCAAAATCAATCTGAATCATATCAGAAATCTGCCTAAAGACTGGTGCCCCCTGCAACTGTTGAGGACTTTTGGTTTCAAAATCACCCAACTCGGCATCAACAAATCCGTCTGTACCGCAATCACCCACATTCACAAATGCGATAGATTCTATACAAGCTCCGGCATTGTCGCAGACTTCGATCGTGATGGTCTCCAAACCCACAAATCCTGGGAGCGGGGTATATTCAAAACAATTTTCCGCCATCAAACCCAAGCTGCATTCATAGAGCGTATGAGCCTCGACTATGGCCGCTCCATCACCGAGATCACAGATATCAACACAGATTTCAATTGGCGTGATTGGCCCCGTACATAGATACTGATGTTCATTACATGGTCCCACTGGAGCTGTAGCAGCTTCTACGGTAATCAGGATCATACCCATTGTACAGGCCCCCTGCGGATCACATACTTCATAGAAGATCGATTCCGTACCTACAAAACCGTCATTTGGTGTATAGTTGATCGTATTTCCGGTAATCGTAAAGGTACCAAAGCTGGGTGGCATCACATTGGAAAGCGATAATTCGCCTCCTTCAGGATCACTGTCATTACCCAGCGGCACTACAGTAATGGTGCCTCCCTGAGTAGTTGCTGAATCATCAGAGGCAACTGGTGGCAGATTTACATTTCCACAGTTTCCTACAGAAATTTGTGCATAGTATTCATCGCAAATCCCAAAAGAATCGCAGGCACTGATTGTAAGCAACTCATTGCCAGTAAATCCGGGTAAAGGAGTGTAGATGATACATCCATTACTCTGCTGCACACTGCAGCTGTATACAGCTGTAACATTTGTTACCATAGCTTCACCTTCCAGGAGGCAAAAGTTAGGACAAACGGTTACAGAGCTCAATGGGTCAACACAATAGCTACCCAGAGCCTCACAAGGTGTGTTTGCCTGATTGCTTCCGATAGTCCCTACATAGAAAACTACATTGGCAACAGCCTGCAAACCGTCATCATTGCAAATGGTATAAGACATCACATCTGTCCCTACAAAGCCGGGATTTGGCGTATAAGTAAACAAACCCATGAAGGTGCTTACCACACCATTTGTAGGCTGCGTATTTCCACAGACGCTAATATTGCCTCCATTCGGATCATAGTCGTTTAAGAGTACATCAACGGAGACAGGAGTGCCTATGTTGGCGACCGCCGCATCATCGGAAGCTATTGGCGGATTATTGCAATTGACCAACTTAAATTCTGGCGCATCAAGCAAGAGCGCTCCACAGATGTTTCCGCCTCCTTGCTCCAGCATTCCATTAATCGTCAGACCACTGGTCATTCCGAACTCAAGCATGCTGAGATCGAAATCGTCCGGATGATAAACAAAAGTATGTATATGGTAGAAGCCAGCCTGAAATATTCCACCAAAAGACGGAACCGGGCTGGCATTTTGAATGATCAGATCTTCGCCCAAAGTCAGAAGATAAATCGTCTGATAATCCTGAGGGACGGTAGGCGAGGAAGTAATTAGTCCTTTAATTTGACCGCCGGTACAGACCTTGTAAACATCGTGTACAAGACCACCGGCATCTGCGGGGCATTGTGCCCGCACGCTCAGAAATCCAAGCGATAGGAGTGCCCATACTAGGCACAGTTTAATAGAGCTCATAGGTGTAAGCATTTCGAATCCACAATTGCCAATATCCTGGCAATCACACAAAATCATTTCCAATCAATGCTTAATGGATGGTAGCTGGGCTAAATCAAAAACCAATCCAAATCAGGGAGATTTTCGGTAGAAAGCCTTTGTGCAATTTTGATTATTTTTAGCCCCATGAAGATTGTCCCCGTTGACTCACCGAAAAGCGTTCGTCAGTTTCTTGAAATGCCGGTCAAGCTGTATAAGAACAGCCCCAATTATATACGCCCCATAGATCAGGATATTGAGAAAATCTTTGATCGCGAGAAGAACAAGTATTTCAGAGATGGGGGTAATGCACAAAGATGGATTCTACTCGATAATGGCGGGCAAACGATCGGCAGAGTAGCGGCCTTTCATAGCCCCAGATTTTCATTTGAAGCAAAAGTTCCGGTAGGAGGAATGGGGTTCTTTGAGTGCATCAATGACAAAGCGGCCGCGCATCTGCTCATGGACACTTGCAAAGAGTGGCTGCAAGCCGAAGGAAAAGAAGGCATGGATGGCCCCATAAATTTTGGCAGTCGCGAACGCTGGTGGGGTGTACTGGTAGATGGTGATCTGCCTCCCTCCTATTCCATGCCATACAATCATTTCTACTATCAGGAACTGTTTGAGAGCTATGGTTTCCAGCTCTACTTCAAGCAATTTACCTATGGTCGATCCTGCATAGATGCACTGGATCAAAAATTTTACGATAAAGGAGCAGCACTTTCGAAAGATCCCGATATCAGCTTCCGTAGTATCAAAAAGAAGAATCTGGAACAGGCCGCAAAAGACTTCCTGCACGTTTACAATCTTGCCTGGGCCGGTAGCCACAAGAACTTCAAGAAGATGGATCTCGTTCAGGCCAATAGCATGATGAAAGCCATGAAGCCAGTACTCGATGAAGACATTTGTGTGTTTGGCTACCACAAGGAAGAACCGATCTGTATGTACATCAATATTCCGGACCTAAATCAGATCTTCAAATACCTCAATGGCAATTTGAACTGGCTGGGCAAACTGAAATTTCTTTGGTACAAAAAGACCAAACCAAACACGAAGATGATTGGATTGGTTTTCGGCGTAATTCCCAAATTTCAAAACATGGGAACTGAGGCAGCACTCATCACAGCAAGTAAGAATTTTCTTGAAACGAAGGCCCTGAATTATCTTACCGTAGAAATGAATTGGATTGGTGATTTTAATCCAAAAATGATTAGCGTTGTTGAAGGATTAGAAGCCACAGTGGTCAAAACACACCACACCTACCGCATTTTCTTCGACGAATCTGTTGCATTTGAAAGACACCCAATCTTATAGTATTCACCTTGTTATAATACGAATATTTGCCTAACGCAAAAGTCATACTACCCCTGGCAGCCCCCGGTTCCTACACTTATCATATCCCATTTGATCTGGAAGAGAAGGTAAAGGTCGGCATGCGGGTCGAAGTGCAGTTTGGGCCAAAGCGAGTCTACTCAGCGCTGGTAAAAGAGATTCTACCAGAGCTACCCGGCAGCAAAGCCACTAAAGAAATCCTAAATGTGCTGGACGAGCAGCCGCTCTTAAGCAAGCAGCACCTGGAGTTCTGGGCCTGGATGTCAGACTATTACATGTGTCTGGAAGGGGAAATTATGATCGCAGCCCTGCCAACAGCCTTCCGCCTTTCCAGCGAGACAAAAATCCTGCTCAATCCCTCCTTTAACCATGACTATAGCTTATTGGATGATCAGGAATACCTTGTGGCCGAGGCATTGAGCATTCAGGAGGAGCTCAGCATCGAAGCAGTCCAGGATATCCTGCAGACGAAGAACGTGCGCAGAATCATTCGATCGTTATTACAAAAGCAAGTCCTGCTCGTCAAGGAGGAATTGGTGGGGCGATACAAACCCAAAACGGCCTCTTTCATTCAACTGGCCGATGCTTATCTGCCAGAAGAGCAGCAACGGACTCTCTTTGACCAGCTAAACAAAGCCCCCAAACAGTTGGCCGTACTGCTGTCCTACTACCATTTCACCCGCAATCCAGGTGAAGCGGTGGAGAAATCCAAAGTGATGAAGAAGGCAGAAGCCACCAGCGCAATTTTTAGCGCTCTGGCCAAAAAAGGCATCTTCGTAGAAAGCAAGCAGGTGGTAGACCGCATCAAGCAAGAGCAGGCTGAAGACACCATTGACTACGAACTCACGGAATTACAGGAATCCGCACTCGCAAAGATCGAAGCCTTTCACCAGGAAGGTAAGATTGTACTGCTGCATGGTGTCACCTCATCAGGTAAGACGCAGCTCTACATGAAAATGATCGCCCAGCAAATGGCTGAAGGCAAACAGGTACTCTACTTATTGCCTGAAATCGCATTAACGGCGCAAATGATCGGTCGGCTAAAGAAGGTTTTTGGTGGAGAAGTTGGCGTCTATCACAGTCGCTTCAACTCACAGGAGAGAGTAGAGATTTGGCACAAAATCCGTCTTGGAGAATACAAGATTGTCATAGGCGCCAGGTCAGCAATATTCTTACCTTTTCAGGATTTGGGATTAGTAATTGTCGATGAAGAGCATGATCCTTCGTACAAACAACAAGACCCCTCACCAAGATACAACGGACGTGATGCAGTGATCTATCTGGCCCACCACTTGAAGGCAAAGATCGTGCTGGGAAGTGCAACACCATCCTTCGAATCCTATCAAAATGCCGTCAAAGGCAAGTATGGTCTGGTAGAAATGATGGAGCGATATGGCGGCGTGCTACCTCCGGAAATCATCACGGTCAACATAAGAGAGGAGCGCAAAAAGAAGAAGATGAAAACCATGTTTTCGCCAGCTCTGACCGAGGCCATTCAAGCGGCCCTGGACGAAAAGGAACAGGTCATCATCTTTCAAAACCGTCGAGGCTACGCACCATATATGGTTTGCGAGGTCTGCTCCTGGGTCCCACAATGCATTCAGTGTGATGTGAGTCTAACTTACCATAAATACATAAATGAATTAAAATGCCACTATTGTGGCTATCGCCAGCGGCTGCCTTCTCAATGTAAGGAATGTGCTTCGGAAGAGGTCAATGTACAGGGATATGGAACAGAAAAGATTCAGGAGGAACTCAATTCCTTATTTCCCGATCATCATGCTGGAAGACTCGACCTCGAAACTGCAAGAGGCAAAAACAAACATGCCGAAATCATCGAAAGATTCGAATCACAGAAGATCGATATTCTTGTGGGCACACAAATGGTCACTAAAGGTCTGGACTTCGACAATGTTAGCCTGGTAGGCATTGTTAATGCCGACATGACCATCAACTATCCCGATTTCAGAGCCGGAGAGCGAGCGTTTCAGTTACTATTGCAGGTGAGCGGCAGAGCGGGACGCAGGAAGAAAAGAGGAAAGGTATTAATACAGACTGCCGACCCAAGCCAGGCCGTGCTGGACCTGGTCCTCAAAGGAGATTATAACGGCTACTTTCAATTAGAAATGTGGGAGCGCCAACGCTTCCAATACCCGCCATTCAATCGTATAATACGATTGACACTTAAGGATAAAAATAAACATAAGATCAATGATGCCGCGTTTAAACTGAAGGAGGTACTGATGGACGACCTTGGCCCTCGGGTATTAGGCCCCGTAGTACCCAGCGTATCCTGGGTACGCAATTATTACCTCCGGGAGATTGTGCTCAAACTGGGAAAATCTGCCAAAGAGATTCAATTGGTTAAAGCATCCATCCGTGCGAACTACCGAAAACTCAAAGGCGACGCAAGATTCAAATCGGTGATTGTACAGTTGGATGTTGATCCCTATTAGGCGGCAATGGCAGGCAGCCCTGTCTCACCAAAAGCCACGTCTCGTGGCTGTCCATCCGGACATAGATCGAGCTATTGCCCAGTGCATTTTTGGGGTTTCGTTTCTAATCCAGAATAACTACAAAATTTATTTGGAGCTAAGCGTTTGTCTTTCGCGTTCCTGCCTTCGGGTGCTCCACTAATATTCGGCACTGTTCCAGCTGTTCGTGCCGGGCCAGTTGCGTCTCCTCCTAAGGTCGGAGCCACCCCTGACCTTGCACTCACCACGCTGGCACAGCACCTCATTCCGTTGCGCCCCCGGCTATTTTGCAAGGTCCGTCTTTCGCGTTGAGATTTGAGATTTGGGTTTTGAGATTTGGGTTTTGGGTTTTGGGTTTTGGGTTGGGTCAATGACTCCCGTCGCGCCGACAACCCGGATAGTCGTATGTCTCTGCTTTGGGATTTGGATTACGAACTACAGATTACGGAATTGCACTCCCCATGCCCGGCGTGACGTCCCCGTCGCGCCGATTGCTTAGTCGGTCGCAGGTCTCTGTTTTGCGATTTGCTTTACGGATTACAAATTACGGAATTGCACTCCCCATGCCCGGCGTGACGTCCCCGTCGCGCCGACAGCTTGGTTGGTCGTAAGTCTTTGTTTTGGGATTCGGGATTGGCGACGTGGGACATGAGATTTGGGATTAAGGATTTGCACTCTGGATGCCCGGCGTGACGTCCCCGTCGCGCCGACAGCTTGGTTGGTCGTAAGTCTTTGTTTTGGGATTCGGGATTGGCGACGTGGGACATGAGATTTGGGATTGAGGATTTGCACTCTGGAGGCCAGGCGTGACGTCCCCGTCGCGCCGATTGCTTGGTTGATTAAAGTGAAACAGATCTAACGAAAAAGTACGATTAACTGGAATATTAGACGTTTTTGTAATTTAGTTTAATGAAAGTTTTAGCAGCACTTGTGGTTAGCCATTTTCTGTTTA
>JAHDEE010000018.1:47892-50842 GCA_020629005.1 Chitinophagales bacterium | reverse complement strand
TCCACAGTGATAGCACCATTTCCAGCGGCTGAACTAATATCATCAGCAACAATGTCTACATTATCTATATCCAGTATATCCCCTACATTACTGACAGAGGCATTTCCACCTCCAGTGCCATCATCATTGCTGAAGATCAAGGTCGAAGTTGTACAGCCATTTGCATCTGTGACTGTTACTGACCATTCTCCATTGTCCGCATAAATGATGTTGACCTGCTCATCGTACAAGGGGTCAGTGCTCGCATCAACTGTCCATCGCACATAGCCTGTGCGCTCAAAGTCATAGGTATAAGGCATAGTACCTCCTGAGATAAATATCTGGTGATAGTTGTAGTATACCGGTAACACATTACCGCTAAATCCTTCCGTGCTATTAGCTGCCCCGGCAAGTGGAACAAAATCAGGGGGGATAGAATACACTCCTGTTGCCATTACAAAATCAAAACAGCCCCCAGACAATAATACATCCCCAATGCTATTCCCAGGCACAATCGGAACGCTGGTTCCATTTCCATCCTTGTCACTGATCGCATATACGGAATAGTCTCCGGCAAGGCTTTCGGCAAAACTCCCGGCACCACTGCTGGTTAAGGAAGGGCCACTGAGCACCTCGACGATCTGACCGTTGCTATTACTAACCAGCACGAAGTAAATGCTGTAATCTGCGGATTGTTGAAAATCCAAAGCCTCGAAGCTGATTGCATCTCCAGGACAAGCGGCTGATAAGGCCTCGATGGACCCGGCGTCCGCCGTGCAGCAAGGGTCCACAATTAGTACGGCAACCTGCTCCGAATCATCAGGACAGATGGCTCCAACGGCGGTGTATTCGAATGTATACAGCCCCAGCATTTCCCCAACAGGATTAAAGCTGCCTCCGACAACTCCTGAGACCGAAGGAACCGGACTTGTTTCGACCCAGCTTCCACCCGCATCTGCTCCGCTAAGCAAGGAGCTAAGCACAACAGGTGCGGTACCTGCAAGACTGCAGGTTTCCTCTATCGCTACTGCGGTCCCAGCGGAAACTGGCTCCTCAATAATCACTTCAATCGATTCTGTGCAGTTGATTACTCCGACTGCTTCGTAGCTCAGCAAGTAGGTTCCTGCCATACTCACAGAAGGATTTATAGTCCCCATTCCACTTACACTCAGGCCTGCAGGAACCACAGTAAAAGATCCAGAGGGGTCCGCTGCTGCCACAACTTGCGGGCCTTCAGAAGTGCAGTAGGATAGGGTATTGAAAGGTGCCACAGGGGCTGAAGCAATGCCAGAGTATGCAAAACTAGCATCACAGCATGGGTCGACGATCTCAATCGTCACAGTACTCATCGCGTTTCCACATGTAGCTGAAGAAACAGTGTACATAAAGGTATAAGTCCCAATGGCTTCTCCGACTGGGTTGAAACTGCCAGCAACTGCATCAAAACCGCCTATCGAAGCGGGTATCGAAGTCTCCGTCCAGCTTCCCCCTGCGTCTTCGCCACTTAGCATGTCCGCCAAAGTAATCGTTGGGCTTCCAGCGATAGTACAAGTGCTGAAGATTGGTTCGGCTGTTCCAGCATCGACAGTATCTTCGATGACAACAGTTATGGATTCCGAACATCCGATGTTTGTAGTTACGTCATAAGTAACCGTATAGGTTCCTGCATCACTGCTTCCAGGATCGATTGCACCTGATGCATCAATGCTGAGGCCAGCAGGCGTGGAAGAGAAACTACCATTTACATCATTGACAACTGGAATATCGATGACATCGATGCTGCTACAATAGCTAACGGAATTCAGTGGAGCAGCTGCCGATGAGCTCTGCCCACCGTAACTAAAACCAGCATCACAGCAAGGGTCAACGATGTTGATGGAAACAGTTTCGGAATCAGATCCACAAGCTCCGCCTGAGACCATGTATTCAAAGGTGTAGCTTCCTGACCCCTCCCCGACCGGATCAAATGTTCCGGCAACTGCATCAAAACCAACTACCGAAGGAACCACCGAAGTTTCTGTCCAGCCACCCCCTGGATCAGCTCCAGTAAGCAGACCTGCCAGCGTGATAGAACTCGTACCGGCAATATTGCAAGTTGTAAGTACTGGACTGGCAGTTCCTGCACTTACCGCTTCATCGATCTCAACAGTAATCGACTCCATGCAGCCAATGTTGGTAGTCACGGAGTATGTGACAGTATACGTACCTGGGCTGCTTGCCGACGGATCGATCAGTCCCGAACTGCTGATACTCAGTCCGGCAGGACTTGCTGAAAAGCTACCGTTGCTATCGTTTACTGTTGGGCTATCACTGGCATCTGTTGTACAGTAGTTGAGCACATTTAGTGGAGCTGCTGAAGCTGATGCAATTCCGGAATAAGTAAATCCAGCATCGCAACAAGGATCAACGATCATAATGCTAACGGTTTCGCTATCGGAAGCACAGGCTCCTCCTGAGACCGTGTATTCGAAAGTATAGGTTCCAGCAGCCTCTGCAATTGGACTAAATGATCCACCAGAGACAATTCCTCCTACCGATGGTACGGCCGAAGTTTCTACCCAGGTTCCACCTAAATCGGCTCCGGTAAGCAATCCTACCAGGGTTATTGTACTTGTACCCGCTATATTGCAGCTTATAAAGGTGGGGCTGGCAGTTCCTGCTGATACTGCATCGTCAATTTGTACGGTAATCGACTCCATGCAGCCAATGTTGGTAGTCACGGAGTATGTGACAGTATACGTACCTGGGCTGCTTGCCGACGGATCGATCACTCCCGAACTGCTGATACTCAGCCCGGCAGGACTTGCAGAAAAGCTCCCGTTGCTATCGTTTACAGTAGGGCTATCAGTAGCATCTGTTGTACAATAGTTGAGCACATTTAGTGGAGCGGCAGTGGCAGAGGCAATTCCAGAATAGGTAAATCCAGCATCGCAACAAGGATCAACGATCATAATGCTAACGGTTTCGCTAT
>JAHDEE010000018.1:33054-47792 GCA_020629005.1 Chitinophagales bacterium | reverse complement strand
CTGAGACAATTCCTCCCACAGATGGTACGGCTGAAGTTTCTATCCAGGTTCCGCCAGAATCGGCTCCGGTAAGCAATCCTGCCAGTGTTATGGTACTTGTACCCGCTATATTGCAGCTTGTTAAGGTGGGGCTGGCAGTTCCTGCTGATACTGCATCGTCAATTTGCACGGTAATCGACTCCATGCAGCCAATGTTGGTAGTTACGGAATATGTGACAGTGTAGGTGCCAGGACTGCTCGTAGCAGGATCTATAAGTCCTGCTGCGGTTATACTAAGACCGGCAGGTGTAGCAGAAAAAGCTCCGCTAGCATCATTTACACTTGGAGTGTCGCTGGCATCTGTTGTACAGTAACTAATCGTGTTTAATGGTATTGCCTCTGAAGAGGCAATGCCCGAATATGTGAACCCAGCATCACAACAAGGGTCAACGATTGTCACGGTTACTGTTGACATCACAGAAGCACAATCTGTTCCTGACACCGTGTACATAAAAGTATAGGTACCTGCAAGTTCAGCAACAGGATCAAATGTCCCGGCCAGTGCGTCAAAACCAGAGTTGGATGCAGGTACAGATGTCTCCGTCCAAGCACCATCAGTGTCCTCTCCTGTGAGAAGATCAGCAAGCGTGATGATGGCTGTCCCGGCTATACTACAGGTAGAAACAGCAGGTAAAGCGACTCCCGAATTAGGTTCGACTTCGATTATAATCTCTAGCGACTCCGAGCAAGTATTGGGAGAGGTATACACAAGCTCATATGTACCGGGTGTGCTTGCAGATACATCTACTGCTCCCGTTGCGGAGCTGAAAGAGAGTCCAGGAGGCGAAGCAGTGAAACTTCCATTTGTGTCACCCGTGATCGTAGTCGTCGGATCCGCCGAACTCTGGCAAAGGGTCAAAGAATTAATCGGGGCCATAGCTAAGCTCGCTGTGGAATTTACTCTGAAAGCTGCATCGCAAACGCAATCACAAACAATTTCTACCGCAGACCCAAATAAGCAATCTGAAAGCACAGGAGAAGGGAAGGGTATCGCTGCGGTTCCGGGGTAGGTGATTTCAATATTTGTATCAAATTCTATCTGTCCACAGGCGCAAGCACCAGCTTGATCATAAATAAAAATACTGAAGCCACCAGCTGGATCGTAGCCTGGAAAATTTGCCTCTGTCAGATTTACACTTGAACCGGAAACGAATCCGCCAATATCATGGGTATTATTTAGGGTTCGAATATCGAAGATCACTTGACTTAGATTGCAGGCAGCAGGAATATTGTTGATGCTAATATCTATAGTATAAGTTGGTGGATTTGGCGGATTGACCGGTGCACCAGAAACTGCTCCTGTAACAAAACCTCCCAAAAATATTCCACCTCCACATCCAAAATCGATGTCCACCTCAGCACCGCAGAGATTTGCCTGGCCATTGGCACAGCTCAACACAACATCGGGTATCGCAGCTGCCTGCACAGCCACCATCGGTGTTGCATAATAAGTTTGTCCATCAACAAGTGTGTTGCAATCAAAGGGCACAGTGGCTTCTGTCAGCGGTGTACCTGTTGTAGAGCTGAAAATGTTGTTTGGCGGATTCGAAAGGGGTCCTCCAAGGCTAGCGGCAGAAACCGCGGCATCCAGGGCAGCCTGATCGGCAAAATCAGTGATTGTCAGTGCAGAACCATCTGTGATCCACCATCCTACAATTTCGTCCGAACCCAGGCTGGTTGCATCTGTCTGCAAGTTTGCATCTCCTGTGCAGAGTGTAATGCTGGTTGCAGGTCCTGGATTCTCAGAGCCTGTACCAGGGTCTGAGTAGACTTCCACAGTCACGGGAATCCGGCACTTGGGATCCTGAAAAGTGTTTACTTCTTCCAGGTAAAAATTATAAATGCCTGGGGTATTGACATCGACCTGGGCAGCGCTGGGAGTGAAAGTACTGGATTTGGACAGCAATGGAGTGGTGCCCGTTTCGTCGGCAAACCAGTTGTAGCAGCTTGCGATGGCAGTAAACGTTGGAATGGCATCGCCGACACAAATACTCTTAACGACCTCCATATTTGTGTCGATCTCAGTGGCAGCAAAGTATTGCTCTGGGTTGCTGCAGCACAAATTGGCCCTACAACTCAGCAGAATATCGTGCATTTTGCGAATCTGACAAGGGGTAAAGTCCGAGGAGCAATTGCTAGTGTAGCTCATGATATTTGTTGCATTCACGGTATAAGCAGCTGGACCAGCTTGTGACCCGCAGCCGGTGCCGAGGTATCCTGCCTGAGTACATGCGTTGCCGCTACACAGATCCGCATATTCCAGCTGATTAACTTCCGGACTGGTATCGCAGATTCCATCGCCGATATTGATTGGATTTGTCGGATCATTCAGTGCTCCAACAGGAGCACCGTAGTTGCAGCATTCAGAATTATCTGCCGCTTCATTGGCCATAGTTGGAGGGTTACCAAAGAAGTCGGATCCGTTGTGGGGATGTTCTAATCCAAAGTAGTGCCCAAGCTCGTGAGAAAGTATTTCACTACCTGCCAACATTGATCCATACTTCATTACAGAGAAGTCACGGCCTCCGGGAAAGGGAGCAAATCCTCCAAAGCCCGCTGGACCATGATCTCCATCCAAACCACCAACAAGGTAGATATTAATCACATTTGGCAGATCATAGGATGATTCATCATCTGCGGCTCCATCCAGTGGATCGGTGTTATCCGTGTAATAGTCGTACAGGTCCACATCGGTGACCCTTCGAGTGTCTTGACAGAGGGTAAATTCAATTAGTGCCGGTGCATAGGTTGCATTCAATTCTGCAACCTTTGCAAGAATGGTTGCATCACTAATAGCTGAAAAATTGGAGCCTCCCAGGTAGTTGGGAGCTCCTGTCCAGGCAGGGTCTTCAAAGACTGTAAAGACCAAGGGTACCTGAAAAAGGGGACAGGTCGGATCTGGCAATACTGGCGCATCGCAATTGGTCCCATCATAACAAGTGAACAAACATGTGAAGCAGTCTGCTGCGCTTCGCAACTCACTCTTCTTTTGTTTTTCAAGATTCATCACATTTCTGTACTTCAGCTGATCAAAGCCGCAGAACTGCTTGTTGAACTCGCTGGAGGGAATCTGTGCATTAACGCCAATTCCAATTACAAAAAATAGTAATGCAAAAATGGTGCGTACTTTACTCATGTTTCAGTAAGAGAGTTAGATTAATAAATATCATCAATCAGAAAAACCTTGAATGGAAATATAACAAGGTATGGAAGACTGGGAAATCCCCGTTTCACACAGCTTGGGGTCAATAGCAACTTGCCTACGCCGTGTCAACAAATGCAAATTATCATGAAATAGCTCGATTGGCAAAATAGATCTACCAGAACTTACACATCTTGAATGTCTCAACATGGTATTGTCAGCCATTGTTACAAGCTGCAATTTTTAGCCAAAAAAATTTGCAGAAAAGGGTCTGAAATCACTCCTAAGTACGAATTTTTGATAGTGGCGCAAAAATTGATGTATTTTAGCTCAGAATGCGAAATTGTCTACATATAATGCTTGTTTTACTACTGGCAACTGTATGCCAGAGCTGCGAAAAACCAGGCTCAGCGCCCCAAATCTACAGTGAAACTGTATGGCAAAATGACTATGGCGGAGGAGACAATGATGAAGCCAGCAAAGCCATATTTCACAATGGAAACCTGGTCATTTGCGGATCAACACGAAGTTTCGGAAATGCGAATGGCTCCATATTCCTTCTTAGGATTGATACTCTTGGCGAAATAGTAAGTCAACGTAGCATCGGCAACTCGGCTATCTACGAGGGCAAAGGGATTAACCTTCTCAGAGACGGCAATTTTTTAATCTCCGGTACAGTGGAAGACTTAGGTTCTGAAAATCAGGACCTGGTTGTTTTCAAAACTGATCCGCAAGGCAATGAACTGTGGTCCTTGCGAACTGGTGGTCCTGGTGAAGAACGATGCGGCGAGGTATTGGAACTGAGCAACGGACAGCTATTGCTGGTAGGCACAACAGATAGTGAAGGAGCAGGAGGCAGAGACATGATGCTAAGTTGGATCGCGCAAGAAGGTGAATTGATCAAACAAAGCACTTATGGTGGTGCCCTATCAGATGGAGCTGATTCCGTGATCGAACTGGATGAGGGTGAGTTGATGATTTACGGCTACACTTATAGCTTTGGGGCTGGCGATCGAGATTTGTTCTTGCTTCAGATTAGCGCTGCTGGCGATTCAATCTGGTCAGCAAGTTATGGAAGTGCCAACTATGAAGAGTCAGGAGCTATTGGACAGACCATTGATGGTGGCTATATCTTGCTTGGACACAGCAGTAATACGGATCCGAATCACAATGTCCTGGCTTATCGGTTGGATGATCGAGGTATAGTCATTTGGAAGAAGGAGTTCGGTGGGTCGGAACACGATGGAGGACAGGCCCTGCATGTCAAACCGGAAGGTGGTTTTACGTTTGTCGCCAGAACAAATAGTTCTGGCGCAGGACAAGAAGACATTCTTTTGATAGAGGTAGATGACTATGGAAACACGATCAGCGAAAGAACTTTTGGCGGCACCGAAAATGATCGATCAGATTGTCTTTTGAGGCTTGAGCAGGACTACTACATTATTGGCTCCTCGCGCTCCTATACAGCCGGTGATAAGCAAATCCTGGTCATTAGATACTCTAATGCATCCTAATCAGCTGGCTACTCTCTAACTGCCGAATCATCTAGTTCCAGAACCGCTGGATAAATATAATCCTTAACGAGCCGATAGTTGGTTTGCTCGCTTTGGGCATTGTTATAGTTTCCGGCAGTCGTCAAAACCAGTAAATCATTTTCTCGGTCAAAATAGATTCTTTGTCCTCCATTTCCTGAGGCAGCTGCGATTTGCACCTGACTCCCTAGTACGTAATCAGTCCAGGTCCAAAACTGGAAGCCATAGCCTCCCCTTCCATCTGGTCTATCAATTTGCTTTTTAAGAGACTCGGTTACCCAATTCTCTTGAATCAATTGACGTTTGCCGACACGGCCGTTGTTTCTGTACAGCAAGCCAAATTTCAATAAATCTCTGGTCCTCAAGCGCAGTCCTGAAGCTGCTGCTGGAATTCCGGCATTGGGCAGTGTCACCCATTCGTAATGCTCGATTTCGAGGTGTTTGAACAGATATTTTTCGGCAAATTTATCGACTGAAAGCCCGGTAGTCTTCTGCAGAATTGCGGCCAAAATTTGCGTACAACCACCGTTGTAGTTCCAGGTTGATCCAGGTCTCGATACTAAAGTGCGGCCAAGCACAAAGGCGACGGGATCTTCACTGAAGATCATTTGCATTTCTGTGTTTTCCTTGTTCGTATGGCTGACATCTTCATCCCAGGCAAAACCGCTCGTCATTGTCAGCAAGTGACGGATAGTTACTGCTTCTTTTCCATGTACAAGCAGGTAATGATATTCTGGAAAATAGTCGAAGATCGGCTGATCAATTGAGCTTATTCTGCCTTGATCGAGGGCAATACCAATGCAGGCAGAAACCACACTTTTGGAAATCGATCGAACATCATGCAATGTGTAAGCGGAATGCTCCACCTGCTTCATTTTCTGACCCCAATATTGATCATCTCCGGTGAAGTACTTTTCGTAGACCAGCCTGCCTTCTTTGGCTATCAACAAGCTATGCAGATTTGGATATGCTCCACTTTCGATATTGGCGGTCAATCTATCGATTACTTTGTTGTCCATCCTGACGCTGGCAAGTGAAGAAACAGCAATTCCTTCCTCAACAGCTGATTCTGCATCACTTACTTGCGAAGCAGTATGCAGACTACAAGAGCTAATTAACAGCACGATCAACATTATCAAGGATAACCTTATCATCTTCACTTCTTCAGTTTCAGTTTACCATTCTCAGAGGTGCAGTAGAGCTGATTTGTGGGGGTAACTCGCATCGAAGAAAAATGCCTGGTGCGGCTTACATTCTGAGTTTATCTGGTAATAGTCCGGGAGACAATGCCCGCAACGACAGTCAAAATTATCAATATAATTTCGGACTCCCAAATTGTGAAGAAAAGATGCTTCCAAGAAGTTTTCAGATGGAGACCTGGCTGGGTGTAGCGAGAGGGAAAACCCTAAATTATAGCGATGATTAAAACAAAGCAATCAGCATGTCCTCCACTGTGAACTGATTATCAGCCGCTTAAAGACCGTAAGACAGATTGGCAACATAACAAAGTAAACTCATAACAATGGTGTAAGTCATTGCAGTTCAACCGCAAATACATCTAAAGCCTCCAGTCAAAAGCTGGTGAATCAGGCTGAAATTCCACTTGAATGTGGCAGCTTAGGAAGGCAAGCGCAATCCGGAATTCGCGCCGGATATTTATCCCGTTCAATAAAGAAAAGGGGAGCCTACCTACTGGTAAACTCCCCTCGGTGGAAAGAATTCTTTATTTGTGATTACAATTGGGTTGGTATAAATCTACACCTTCTCTTGCCTGCTCTGAAATTGATAAAGGCTTCCACAAAGGGACCTTTAGGATAATAATGTCCATCAGAAGCGAACATGATAGAGGCTCCGGTACCAATACTAGGATCAATATGACCTAGAATCTTAACGCCAAAAGTTGTGTACTCTTCATCCAACACATACCATCCGGTTTGGTAACTGCGAACGGTCATGGCTGTGTTTTGCGAAGCCATTCGCTGAAACTTCACCTGTGCAATTAGGTAGAAGAGATCGCGATAGTTGATACCAGTCTCCAAATGTCCATAATAGGCAAAGCCGCTTCTTTGAGATGGGCCAATACCCCTCAGGATTCCTCCAGTATAGGCTGAAAGATGTATGAATTCGCTGCGGGTATCAAAAAGCCCAACAGCCCCAAGTCCTGTACCTGGGTATCCGCTGCGTAAACCTGTTACGGGATCGTGGATTGCAGTTGGTAATTCCCATATGAATCCGAGTCCCAGCGTAAACGGGGCATTGTAGGTCAGGTCCTTATTGATTCCCAAGCGGATATTACCTAAGGTCCTCAGGCTACCGGATTCAATAGGATCATCAATATCTGGCAAATCCCAATAACGGCTGCCTGTAAACAGCAGCTTATAAGGTACTTCGACGGTGAAAGTGGTTTGTTCATCAATACCATATTTCCAGTATCCGTAGATCGTTAGATCGGTTACGGTTCTGGGAAGCTCATGGTATGGTTCAGATTTATGCAATAATCGATTGGCACCCACATATCTAAAGCCCATTTCATTGTACAACATGCCTGGGCAACAGAAGTAGGTATTTTGTGCCTGAACCAGCTCTGGCGTAAACCAAAAAGCGGTACAAAAAAGCAATACTAACAGAGAGTGCTCAAAGAATCTGGCGAAATTGTTCATTATGAATGGATTAGCTGCCTAAGACAATTTATTGCTATATCCGCAAATGTGCAAATATCACGC
This sequence comes from Chitinophagales bacterium, assembly GCA_020629005.1. GTDB lineage: Bacteria > Bacteroidota > Bacteroidia > Chitinophagales > UBA2359 > JAHDDV01. The sequence goes on along the minus strand of JAHDEE010000018.1, from coordinate 40,356 downwards.
CAAATAAAAGCTTAACCCGCCTAATCGAACACGATCACGATCAATCCATCTGAGGCAGAAGGCCAGGCCGGACATCGGATTGTACGTCCATTTAGGCTTGCTGTAACAGTCGCAGTGGGATCACCAGGAATAAACAGATCTGCACCATTTAAGAACTGGATACCAGTAAATGTTGGAACAGGATCCAAACTTGAATTGGAATCTCCATCGTCGTATAGGAACATGGCAATTGTTGTTTGATCTGCTGAAGTGAACTCTGGAACACTGAGATCGTACTCGTTGAGCATCAGATCATCACGACCGCTAATGACAGCTTGGCTTGAGGCAAAAAGACCAACCACTGCCTGTGTATCGTCGCTGGGTAGACCGGCAAGTAATAGCCCCGCCAGGGAGGTCGCCGGTGGAAGCGTGCGAAGGTAAACCAAGGCGTTTGAACGCTGAAAACCTTCACGATAGTAGTGTACAACTCGATCCCCGCTCAATCCACTGTCTACCACAAACTCATAGGGGACTCCGGCATCAACAGAAACGGGCCCCCAATACCCATTAGCATTTGTTTGAAGAATGTGATCGGCTTGGGTATTTACTCGCTGTCCAGTAGCTGGTGATACTTCGTAAATTTCGATCACGGCAGACTGAAGTGGTGCATTTTCCCCCAATGTTAGCGCCTTACCACAGATGGCGATGAAGGATTCTGAGACAATCTCGGCAGTTGTTGGCAATTCCTGATTAAAGTGTTCGTACATGGCACTGAAGGTTTCACTGCAGGTGGCTACCTGATAATGATCGTAGCCAGAAAGCGTAAGATTTTCAGCTCCAGAGACATTGGACGTGCCAGTAGTGGCATCATCTGTGCTCGATATGTTCAGCGTAGAAACCTCTCCATTTGGTCCGGGAGGTTGTGATTGCGAGCTTGAGCCAATGTGCACATAGTGAGCCACTTTTGCGGCATTAGTTGCCGATTCCAAATAGCCATAGCATACTCCTCCCCCGGCAGAATGACCAACCAGATCTACCTGAGATGAGCCAGTCTTGCTAATCACAATATCAATAAAGTCGCTTAGCGCTGAGCTTTGATCAGCACCGAAGGCGGCTGAATTCCAATCGAAGGCATACAAGGCATTATTACAATAGCCATTGCTCGTGAAACGCTGAAATTGGGTTGCATAAGTATCGCCAGATGCAAGAAAACCATGCACCACCACGACAGGTCTATATGTATCTACACAAGGATCTGGTGTCGACACTTCTACTTCAGGCAGCTCGGACTCCGAAGAAACTTGTGCAGCTTGCACGGAAGGATCACCGGCAGGCTCAAGAGTTTCTTTGTCGCATGACAGATTTAGGCATAAAAAACAAAGCGTGAAAAAGAGAAGCAGCTGTGCTTTGGGATCGGCGATTCGCATAAGGTGCATAGTATGTGTGATTAGTAGGTTAATATTCAAGAGCTGAACAGACAAAGTTTTAAATTGTTCTGTCGCCTCTTTGCTCTTGTGTCTTTAGGACTGCTGGCCAGCTCTACCTGCCCGCTCTTTATCTTCTTGTTGCAGCGCAAATCGATCAATTATATATTGATGCGCTTTGCTGACCGGGAGACTAGTAGTAGAGGGACCAGTTCTGATGTAGAAGTGTTCCTGATTACCTTCCTGACAAAAGGCCGGGCGATCAGCTGGATTAATATCGATTCGTAGAATCGCCTTTTCCGACACCGTTTCGATGGAACTGTGGATGTATTTCAAATGCAGTGAACCTATTTCGCGCTTTATCATGCTGCTTAGATGGAGCAGCATCTTGTCATTATTTTCGAAGCGGTCTGCATCCAACCCGATGGGCTTCCCATCATCATCTACGCCAACCAAGAGCATTCCTCCATTTGAATTTAGCATTGCACTGATCGTCTTCAGCACAGCATGCTCAATGTCCTTATCCTTTTTACCGGTAAACAAATTGTACCGCAAGGTAGATTTGAATTCTACGTGATCATTTTCTCCCTCATCAATCAATTCTTTGGTGGAGACATGGAAAGTAGAGCGTAGAAAATGGGTAATTCGTTTACTGAGAGCGCGAACGACTTTAAGTGCTGTAGAAGGAGAGACGAACTCTTCCGAAAACAGTCGAGTACCGCAGATTCTCATCACTGTGGCATCTGTAGTGGCAGTGACAGTGCCGGCCCGAAAATCTCCACTGATCACACCGATTTCCCCAACGATGTCTCCCGTGGAATAATGAGCAATGTCATTGTTCGGAAAGTGAAGTATAAAGCTACCGGCTTCGACAAAGAACATGAAGTTTGGCATTTGGTCAATATCGAACAAAATTTCCCCTTCTTTAAAATGCATCTGTTCCGAAATGCTGTTAATGCTTTCCAATTCCCATTCTTCAAGCGAACAGAATACCGGGTGCTGAGCGATTCTGGCTAAAATTTCCATTCTAAAATTTTGTTGCATGATTGTTTGTCCCCTCTTCGAGGATCAATTGGAGCTTAAAGATAGGCATTTGAAATTTTGAATATTGTCCTTGAATAACGGCGAGATTAGAGTTGCACTTTGTTATAGCGAGAGCGCAGGAAAGCGCATAAATAGGGAAGATCGATTGCCTTACCGACATTAAGTTAGGGATGAGGGGGACTGCACGTACAAGATAGCCCCGATGGTAGCGTAAATGAAGGTGGCAGAGCAGCGACAGAGTGTGCCTCTGGTGGGGGCTCCGACCTTAGGAGGAGACCGCGCCAGAGGATACACGAAGCGCTGCTCTGCTACCTGAATTGCAGCGGACAGCGGGAAGGCCAGTAATCGAATGAGCAGCTTGTCGCTCCAAATAATTGGGAAGTTGCGCTTATTGTCAGCATCCAGTACTTAATGCGCTGGGCTAGTTCTTGAAAATGTTGTGTCGACTTGCGTAGTCAAAAAAGTACAGTAGCTTGATTGAAAAGCTGTTGGTTTGTGGTTCCCTTAAAGTGTTGCCAAGATTGCTGAAGAAGCTGGTTTCGATTTCGTCGGAGTCGTTTTCCAAGAAATTTTTGTAGACAATGTTTAGCCAGCTTCCGGGTGCGAACTGCCAGGCATAAATCAGGTCAATGTTGAAGACATTGTAGTTGAAATCGCTGTTGCCATTCCAATCAGGTCTTTCGAAGAGATAGCCATCTTCGTCGATATCAAAGTACTTCTTGTAGTTCGCTCTGCTCCAATAATGTCTACCACGTAGATCGATGGACATATTACTACTAAACAGATATTTTGCAGACAAAGTGTTGTTGTAAATATGAACATCGCGATGACCAAAGACGGGATTGTCCTGATCGTCCGTGTCGGCATAACCTTGCTCGGTGATGAGTGTCCGGTGAAAAAATTCGTGGGAAAAAGAGAGTTTATCATTGACTCTTACGAGTGGTCGAATCATGATGTTATATGCGATGCCTTCTTGTCTGGTTTGAGTAGCGAAGAAGAAGTTTCCGTCGAGAGCAAAAGGCTTTCGGTAGTCAGATGAAAACCCGACCCACGAGCCAATCCAGGGAGGGGAACGATAAATTTGTTTGTCCTTTCGTGCCTCAAATAGGTCAATGGCATCGCCGATTTGCCACTCTCCTCCTGTCCACACAGCTAGAAAATTGCTTGAGATTACTCCGAAGGCATTCCATTCCATTTTCTTTTCCAAAAGCCTTCCTGTCGACATTTGTTGCCTCACAGCCAGGCTGGTTCTGAGCTCCCCAAAATTGAATCCATATTTGGGATCGAAGAGTGCATAGCGAATCATACCTGAATGCTGCATCAAGTCCTGAAAAAATTCCAGACCGGCATCATTGGGGTCAAAATCGGGGGAAAAACCTTCTGAGGCTATTTCCCATTGAACGGCGCTTTGAATTTTCTCAAATCCCAATTGATAGCGGTAGCCCGTTTCGTTATCTTGTAAGCTTTTGTGGTTGATATTGCTCAGTGCTGCTCCCGCATTTAGCTGGTGACTTCCCTTTTTGTTTCCTATTGTTGCACCAGCACCGGTGACGTTTGCTGACCGAAAATTGTCATCAAAGCGAGAAACATTAGTGTTGATCAAATATGCGGAGGAATTATTTTTCATGAGTTGATCCACGACCATGATGTTGTAGTTGGAAGCAGGGCTGGTCAGGAATTTACGTGTGCTGCCGTCGGTCTTTCGAATCTCTGCATTTGTGTCTCTGTGAATGGCATTTAGGAACCCGATTCCCAATCCTGATTTGGTTCTTCCGGAAACTTTTGAGGCGTTAACCAAGAGTGATTTGCTTGGATTTCCAATCAATTCTTCTCCTGTTTCAAGTTGATCCTCCGCGTCAAAATACAGGGAGGGACGGGCTCCAATTCTTCGGGAATAAAAGAGATCTCCTCGCTCAAACAGATCAACTCCTTCTTGAAAAAAGGCCCTTTGCTCTTCAAGCACCTGCTCAAAAGCTGTCAGGTTTTTGATGAGGTCGTCAGATCGAACTTGACTGAAATCCGGCAACAGGGTCATGTCGAGTGTAAAGCTTTCGCTAATGCCATATTTAAGATCCATACCACCGGAAAAGGTGGTATTAAAATCCTTGACTTCGTTGTCATCGTTTGGATAATGTTGCCCGAGAAGAGAGACGTAGGGGGTAAGTTGCAATCTTATCGGAGATTTGACGGAATTGATTCCTGATATTTTGCCCCAGAACCTCTGGAAGTTCTGTTCGCCTTTTGTCACAGGTGCCCACTGGACCAATTCCCTATGTCTTCGAATCTGCCTTTCAAACTGGATGCTCCACTCCTGTTCTTCAGCTCCTGGAAATCGGATTGCCGAAAAGGGTATTTTGATTTCCGCGATCCAGCCTTCTTCTGTTATTCGGGTTTTGCTGTCCCAAACAGCATTGTAGGTAAAGTCGGAATAGCGAAAATCAAACTGCACTCCTACTGCTGAAACGCCAAAATTGTAGGCATCCTGATTGGCATTGTAAGTATCTATGGAAACTCTGACCCAGTCGGCGTTCAGGTTATCAGCATCTCTAAGTCCAAGTTGGGTTAGAATGCTGTCGGGGCTGCTGTCATAACAAATGAAAGCGACATATAATGCCGCATCGTCATACAGCACTTTCACTTCCGTTTTTTGGCTGGGAGGATTTCCGCTGGTAGGATCATATTGAGTAAAGTCTGAGCCGGCTTCGGATCGATCCCAGTCGGCTTCCTGCAGCCTGCCATCAATTTGGATCAGCGAGTTAGTACGGGTGGCTTTGAGATTTCTTGCTTGCAGAGCATAGGCATGCAAAGCCAGAATTCCCAAGCCAATTAGAAGACAACGCTTCATGCTTGGTTGTGTTGCGCGAATGATCACTGTTCCTCTTACACCTTAAGAGGTTCCTTGTTCAACTGGGGCCACGAAGTTACGCTATGATATTCATTTTTTTCATCAAAAAGGTTGCATTAAGTGTCTGGCTTAAGCCTTCTCTTATGCAATAATCAAAATTCAGCTGGTCTTTGACAATTTCAACTTCGAAGCAGTGCAGACTAACCTTGTCCGGGATTTCTTCTCTTAAGATTCCAAGCGAGAGGTCGTGCGTTGCTACAAGAGCCGCACATTTCATGTTGGACAATCTTCGTACCAGTGCTTCAGAACCCTTGGACTTGTCGACAGAGTTGGTTCCTCGTAGCATCTCGTCGAGTATGATGAAGGCGGGCTTGCCGGATTCGACCATATCGACAATGCCTTTGAGTCGTTTGAGTTCGGCAAAGAAATAGGACTCGTCTTCCATCAAAGAGTCTGTAGTTCTCATGCTGGTTTGTAGGCTTAATGGGCTGAATTCCAGATGCTTGGCACAAACTGGCGCACCTGCCATTGCCAATACAAAATTGACTCCAACAGCACGAAGAAACGTACTTTTCCCTGCCATATTTGCTCCCGTTACTATGGCCATTTTCCCCCAGCCATTGACCTTAAAATCGTTATCTACCCTCTTTTGTGGATCAAGCAGTGGATGTCCCAGCCCTTCGGATTCGAAGCGAAATCCTGCTGCATTGGGAGTGGGGTATGTGAAATCAGCCCTGTTGTAGCTCAGGTTTGCAAGACATTGCAAGGCATCCATCCTGCCCAATGCTTCGAGCCATTTTTCCAACTTGTCGGCATGCTGCTGTTTCCATTTTTCCAGTGCTAGCACTGTGCGTATATCCCATAATAGAAAAGCGTTCAAAAAGAGGGCAACAAGGATATTGAGTCGATTGTCCAGCTTGTTGACGAGGGCCACAAGCTGTTCAATTGAGTTACTGGCGGTGAGCTGATCAGATTGAATGCTCTGTTTAATTTCTTGCAGTAGGGATGCTGAAAAGGATTTGTCTTCTAGGCGTTTCAACAGCACTGCGTATTGTTGTAGTAGTGGGTAACACTTGCTAACCTGAGCATGTATCTGGTTGATTTTCCCCACCAAGGCCGCAGTTATTAATAGGCCCGCAATTGCGAACAATAACATCGGGTGAGCAGTAAAGAAACCGAGTAGATATGCTATCAAGCATGAAACGGAGGCCAAGGGAAGTATCCAGATAAGGATGTGCAGAATTTTTAACTGTAATAGTAGTGTAGGCTTGGCGAGCCAGGACTCCAGAACGGACCAGTTCTTCTGGTCTACATCAGAGAGACGACCTGTAGCCATGAATTCATGTCGCCAATCGAGCAGGGGAGCAAGTTCTTGTACCGCCTTTTGCCGCTCCAGAATCTTTGCAGGCTCAAGCTCACCAACGGAGAGAAAGTTTGCCAGTTGATTTTGGCCCATCCAGGTGCAAGCTCGATTGATGTATTGGAAGATCGAGCCCTGACCAAAGATATCCAAATCATAAGCATAAGGATGATCGATTGCGAGAAACTGCTGCCCCTCCGGAAAACCGTCAAACTTTCCCAACGTTACCTGATGCTCCTGTTCGTTGATTTTGACCAACTCCTGAAGAAAATCTCTTCGAAAACGAACGCTGTTGTGCAGCTTTACCAGAAAGAGAAAGAGCGCAATGCTTGATAAAATAAAGAAGACAAGTAACCTAGGCGGGTAATTGCCCTTAATGAGATAAAACACTCCTGCCACCGCAGCCAAAAAAAGTAGGAGTCTGGCTGCGGTGATGAAGTTTAACTTAGTTGCTACTTTGCCGAGTGTTTGTTGAAATTTTGCGGACCTATCGAGATAATTCATCATCGGGATTAAAACCAGCCACCTCCTCGACGATTGGTTCTTCTACTGGTGCCTCCTAGACCCAAAGCGCCAAGGAGTCCACGGCTTAGTTCTCTGACTACTGTTCTGCCCATCTGCTTGACCATTGTATTGTTGGTCAGTGTTTC
>JAHDEE010000018.1:6051-32954 GCA_020629005.1 Chitinophagales bacterium | reverse complement strand
CATGTCAGCCGTATCGTAGAAGTCAGTAAGAGGATAGTTTTGTGCCGTCATTTTGATCATCTTTCGATCCTTGGCCGTAAACGCCCGCAGCGCATGCTGGGCTTTGAGGCCCAGTTGGCTCAAAACAGCATCGGGTATATCGGAAGGATTTTGTGTCACGAAAAACAAACCAACACCCTTTGAGCGAATCAGTTTAATGATGCTTTCGATTTGATCGAGAAGCGCATCAGAGGCTTCCTGGAAGATTAAGTGGGCCTCATCGATGAAGAGCACCAGCTTTGGTTTGTCCATGTCTCCGGCTTCTGGAAGTGTTGCATACAATTCTGCAAGCAGGCTTAGCATGAAGGTGGAGAAGAGTTTTGGTTTGGTTTGCATATCCATGACCTGCAGGACATTGACATATCCTTTGCCATTCGCATCGAGGCGCATCAAATCTTCTACTTCAAAAGAAGGCTCACCAAAGAAGCTCTCCGCTCCTTGTTGTTCTAGCTCCACAATTTTACGCAGAATGGTTCCGACAGATGCTGATGAGAGATTGCCGTATTCTGCTTCGATAGCATCCTTGCCTTCTCCAGTCATGAATTTGAGCACTTCCTTCACGTCTTTGAGATCGAGCAGCGGAAGGCCATTTTCATCGCAATACTTGAACATCACTGTCAAAATGCCTTGCTGCGTGTCGTTGAGTTGAAGGATTTTGGCAAAAAGTATCGGACCAAACTCGAGGACGGTGGCTTTCAGCTTTACTCCGGCAAGCTCTGAAATCGACATAAGCTCTACAGGATTCGCAGACGGTTCAAATGGTAAACCCATTGCGGCATTTCTTTCTACCAGTTTAGCATTGGCTTCTCCTGCCTTGGCAATTCCGGAGAGATCGCCTTTTATGTCCATCAGCAAGACCGGAACACCGGCTCTGGACAGTTGCTCCGCAAATACCTGTAGTGACTTTGTCTTTCCTGTGCCAGTTGCTCCTGCAATGAGTCCATGCCGATTAAAGGATTTGAGAGGAGCTTGCACCTGAACTCCTGACAGTTCACCGTCCAACATTGCTGCTCCAAGAGAAACTGTTTGACCTTCAAAGGAATAGCCTTTTGTCATGGCCTCCTTAAATGCTTCTAGTTTTGACATTGCTTTCGTTTAGTATTAGGGACGTCCAGCCCAAAAGAAGTGACAAAAGTAAGTAATACCAGTTGAACGGTAAGCACGGTGGTTACATTCGTGCAGGAAGTAGGGAAAATTAGCTTGTTGTACCTAATTTTATCATCAGGCGCCGATAAAGCACATTCAAAGTATTTTGGGAATAATTGGATTTTGGAAACCTTCTTGCAGTTTCTGAACACTTGGCTAATTGTCGCTGAAAAAACTCTGAAATTACGGGGCTTCGCTCTACGAGCGACTCAGCAGTCAGTCCTTCTCGATCTCTGAGCAGATTCACTGCTTCTACAAAATCCTGATCCTGAACCTCTTCCAGCAGGCTGTCCATCATTACTGGTTGGATTTCGAATTCTTCTGCAATCCACTTCGCAGCGAGAAGGGCACGTATGCTTTCCAGGTACTCCTGCAACGGAATGGTCTCATGTCCCTCCCATTTGTGTCCAAAACTGGACACCTTGTCCAGATAGTAGGAAATAGTTGTTTTAGGACAGAAGTAACCTATGGCCATTGGACGTATGTGGCGTTCTACCAGTTCCTTTTGCAGAAATATGACTGGAGAGAATAAATCTTCTATTACAACCGGCATAGATCTGGCCATTTGCAAAAGAAAAAGACGTAAGTCCTTCCCTACATATAGATAACGCCCGCTTGAGCTTCTGAAGATCTGATTTTTGTGTCCGTAGTTACCTGTAAGTGAGAACTCATTGTCGCCACTGTCAAAATAAATGTATGGGATGGTGGTTTGCTTTTCAGAACGTCCGATACCGAATGCAGGTCCCCCTCTCTGAGCAGCAAAGACCACTGTCTGGCCTGCTGCTTCAGCAAAAGAACGCAGTTCGTTTTCGACAAAATTCTTCATAGCCACAAAAGATGTCGTTCCACAATCCGAAATCGGGGCCATTTCTATCGACCTGAGATAAGGAGTTTGTCAGGTCTGCAAACAATGGCGATCCAAAATATTCTTCCTTGTCGGAAAGAGTGAATACATCTAGTGTTCCCTTTACCTTCAAAAGTACGCAAATTGTGCAGATAAGCCAAAATGCCCCCTTGTAGCAATCTGATTTAAAAATTGCTCAATGTCACGGGGTACCAGGAAAAGTTGCCATCGGAATCGCTAGAAAGCTGTTGGATGAAAATAATTGCTGTTGTGTTCAGCGGCGCATAGAGATGGGGATATTCAATTCCTTCCTGATAGCTGTCTTCCAAGCGAATTTCCCCTTCCAATAAACCCGGAAACACATACAAGACCAACAGATGTTTGTACTGCGAAAAGAGCCTGTTAAGAACAGGGTTTACCTGTTTGTCGTATGAAAGATGAATAAATCCATCAGTTCGTAGACTTTCAGGTTGATAATGTCTTAAATTTGCTTGTGACTTCCATTGAATGGGAGGTATTATATGATAGAACATGTCACAATTTTATTTTGTGCTCTGTGTAACTGACCGGAGCGGAAATTAATATAATCAGTGGCGCATGATTTGCTGTAATCGCCATTAAGCAGCATAATCACTGGAGCGAGATATAGATGCAAGATACCGAGAGAAAGCTTTGATAGGATTGCAGTTGGCATCATTATGGCTGATTTTGTGGACAGCATTGCACACAATGCGCCACAATCACACTCAGCACATTCCCAGACAACATTATGCAAAACACCTTTGCTCAGGTGCTAAGCCAAGTGGGTTAGCTATGCTTGACAAGGTCCTCAAAGCTTGAAAACTGTGAGAATGAAAAGGCTACTGCTATTTTTACTTACCCTTACCCCGACCCTACTGTGCGCACAGGAAACTGATGTTGCGTTGCAGGATATTCTAATTCCCACAGAAAACAGCCCAGGATTAAAGGCAGTTCGCGGTCGAATTACCAATAACGGCCCAAATGTCCTTGACGGACTGCATGTCAATTACCGAGTAAACGGCCAAGGAGAGGTGTTTACGCATGTAATCAGTGATTTGGGACTGGAAGTAGGTGAATCTTTTGATTTTAGTCACGACGAACTATGGGATGCTACGGAATTGGGAGATCATTCGGTAGAGGTTTGGCTCTTAGGTCCAAATGGTGGCCTGGATCTGAATAATGATAATAATCTACAGAGCAAAACGGTGTCTGTCGCGGAAGACACACCAATCAAGTATATTCTGATGGAAGAATTTGCGGCCATTTGGTGTGGTTGGTGTCCAGAGGGAGATTTAGTAATTGACAGTTTGGAGGCTGAGATTCCAAATTTAATCATCAACAAATTGCATTCTGATGACCATCTATCTTCGCAGGTGACGGATAGTTTGGCGGCAGTTATGGGCAACGGCCTCCCTTGTGCCATGCTTAACCGAACTAAATTTGAGGATCAATATAATGTCGCCGTTACATACGGGCATTGGCGAAGCAAACTGCTTGAGGTGCTTAACGAACCTGCCCAGGCAATCGTACATTCCGAAAACAGCTATGATCCTGTGACAGGAAGGCTTAGCGTTTCGGTGAGTGCGGAGTTTCTGGAAACAATGCAAGGGGACTTCAGATTCAACTGTCATTTGGTACAGAAGGAAAATGTTTCTGATATGGGACAGGCCAATTTCTACGATGTGCTGGAAGGGCACCCCCTTTTCGAGCAGGGCAATCCTATAGCCAATTACCCGCATAAAAATGTGGTGCTCGAAGTGTTGGGTGGTCCTTGGGGGCAGGAAGGTCTTATAGATGATATAGTGGCCTATGGGCAACATTATGAAACGGTCTTCGAGACTAGCCTTCCGGAGGGCAGCAGCCCTTCAGACTTCTACCTTGTAAGTTATGTGCAGAAATTTGACGAAGAAAAATTCGGGCGAACGATTATTAATGCCTTCCCTCAAGAGATTCAGTTAAGTACTGCTACAAGCATCGATCAAATACAAACACCTCATCTGGATGTGGCTGTACACCCGAATCCAATTAGCAGACGAGGTTGGATTAAGGTGCGGATTCCAGAGCATAGTAAGGTCAACCTTCGGCTGTATGATGCTGTAGGAAAAGAAGTGATGATCATAGTAGATGAGGAGCTAACTGCAGGAGAACACAATATTGCGATAGAATTGGCTGAGGAGTTGCAAAGCGGCATGTATCTGATTCGTGGAAACAGTGGGGATATTGATATTTCCAGTCGACTAGTGGTGTATAAGTAAGGCTCAATCACTGAGCAGCCCTATTCTTCTTTCCATTATTCTTTCGATCAAATCGCAGAGGCGCTGGGGACTCAAAGGTCGCCAGGCCAAATCAATAAATTGTTGCTCCATATTGATGAAGTGGTGCAGTGACTCGCTTTTCATCTCGTCTCGAACGTGTTGTCGAAAGTTGACTCCTACGATCCAGCCTCCTTCCTCGACCACCTCTTCAAACCATTCGGAATAGTAGCAGTCGTCTGAACAGTGGAAATTCAATACATTTTCACCGATCAAGATAAATCTGCTAATGCCATTTTCCATCAATTGATTAAGGATGTTGTTTTTTAGCGTCATGATGTCATTGTTGATGCAATCATTCCACTCTCCAATAAATTCCAGAATGGCATATCCTGTGAGGTAATCCGCGAACAGTATCTTCAGGTAAAGTGTTTGAGACCCAAAAAAATCCCATTGGGGATGAATATAATAATTGTATATTTTGTTAGAATACTCAAATTCACTGTACTCTCTCTCCCAAAAGGGCGATTTCTCATCCTCCGAGGCAATGTAGATATGCCTCCAGTTATGAAATGGTTCTATTTCATGCATTCCTGCTCAGCCTTATTTTCAAACTTTGCTGCGATATACAGTCCTGGGTTTTGAGTAATTTGCTATATTTTTAGCTGAAACGCAAACTTGCAGAAAACACTTTTTTTTGTATGTCATATCCCAAAAAAAGAAGAAAAGCCGGAAAAAGTCATGCCGTGCTTTCGCATGCCCTGCAGGAAGCGAATCCAGATGGTAGCTGTGGTGCCTGAAGAAACGAGTTTGAAGACCGGTTCCTCTCCACTGCTTCATCCATCAGGGGCTTTTGAAGCATTTCACAAGCAGTTTAAGGAATTGGCGGTACGACTGTCTGGCGATGAGAGCGCATAGAATCCGTCCAGATTTGATGGAAATGAAAATACACAGCAACAGGAGGAAGGACGAAAGAGAGGGCACCAGGATTTCCAACGAAATGATCGTGCTAGGGGGAATGCTAGCGGGAATCACTATGCTATTTGTGGCTTTAACAGTGTCCTACCTGTTCAGCAGCAGTAGCTGGCAGTGGAAACAGTTTGCTTTTCCAAAGCTCTTTCTGCTCAGCGCAATTGTAATCGTACTGAGTAGTTTCACTCTGCATCAGGCTGTGCAGTATTTTGATGTCAACAAAAGAAAAAAACATGTTAGATGCCTGGGTATCACCAGCTTGTTAAGCTGTCTTTTTCTGATCTGTCAGGGTTTGGGTTGGATGGAGTTATATCAATCTGGCATATATGTTGCTGGAAAGCCTGATGGGTCCTATTTGTACCTGATTTCAGGTCTGCACGCGCTTCATGTTTTAGTCGGTGTTTTTCTCCTGTTGTTGGTTTACAAAAGGGTTCGTAGGCAGTCAAAGGATGCGGCGGAGGCGCTTATATATTTTACAAACCCGGCAAAACTGAAGCAATTGAAGATGCTGGCATTGTATTGGCACTTCGTTGATCTTCTTTGGATTTATCTACTATTCTTTTTCTTGTTTAATCATTTGTAGTATTTTTGTTGGAATCTAACATTACTCAAAGAGTCCTACCCATTAAGCCAATTCAGGGTTTGCCCACCAAACTCGTGTATTTTATCAGAAGGGGCATTTTGAGAATAGCTAAAGTCATACAGTTAGGAATTGTTGCATTGCTATCGAGCCTTGTGCTTTTGGCTGATTCGGCAGAGTTCGAATTCTTTAGCCAGAAGGTCGAGTTGTCGCACCATAGCAACAAATTTCATAAGCTTCCCATGCAATATTCGGAGGAGGCCTTGCTAGAGGTCTATTCGCATTTTGATGGAGATTCTTTAAGCTTAGTGATCGAGCGGCTTCACATGTACAGAGAAAAGTTCAGACTCAACGATTGGCTGTACTTCCTTCTGTTGAGGCAGTCGAGTGAGGCACTGTACCCAAATGCCAGTGACGATTATCGCTTGCTGTTTTGTTGGTACATGCTGCTGCAAGATGGTGTTAAGAGTAGATTGCATTACCTGCAACAGCATCTAAGACTGAGTGTGTATTCTGAAACGGAGGTACACAGTCTCCCTTCTTTTGCGGAAGGAGATGGTTGGTGGGTGGATATAAGCGATGATAGCAGCGAGGTCTTTGATCAGGTTACTGCTTTGCGTAGGCTGGATGATCCGCGAAAAAAGGAGGGTAAAAGTTTCAACTTTGTACTGGATGAAGTGCCACAGTTTAACAGAAAGCAGGTGGAGCGCAAGAAATTGAGATTTGAGCACCAGATGCAAGATCAAACAGTAAACTATCTGATTGAGGCTGTGGTGGATAAGAATCTGATTCACGTAATGTACCGCTATCCAGACCTTTCGTTGGGAAAGCATCCAACAGTTCCTTTATCTGCCACTGCTCGGGAATCTTTGATTCCGGCATTGCAGCGGATGACTAAGAAAATGACTCAAGAGCAGGCAGTTTATCTGCTTTTATCTTTTACCAGAACAGCCTTTCAGTACGACAATGATAAGGACCTCTACCAGGGTAATGTAACGTTCTGCCCGGAAGAGACACTTTATTACTCCAGTTCTGATTGTGAAGACCGATCCATCCTTTTCCAATACCTGCTGCAAGAGCTTCTGGGCATTAACAGCATTCTTCTGAGATATGACGATCATGTTACTGTAGCAGCGCAGCTCAATCAGATTTATGGTATGCCCATCTTCTATGCTGGAGAGCCTTACTCAATTTGCGATCCAACCGGGCCTGATTCGAGCATAAGAATTGGCGAACTACCAGGCTACGTTATTGCGGAACACTATGAGATACTGGGCCATTAGACTTGCCTTAGCGCTATTGCCATCTCAGGGATATAACAAAATTCCTTCCCGGACCGCTGATACCACTGGCAAATGGCACATAATGCATATCCAAAAGGTTTTCGATTGCCGCCGAAAGTGTGATATCCTTTAGTATTGGATAGGAAAAATTAACATTCCATGTAAACCAAAAGGGCGTCCCTTCCGCCGTGGCTTCATTGGCTTTGTCCGTTGATCCAGGACCATATTGATCAAGCGGTTTTGAGAAGTTGTACTCAATATCAGTTGATAGAAAGGTGCTGCCATTGTAGGACCATTTTAGCGAACCGAATGGAGGTGGAATATGTCCAAGTGGCACATCTTCTGAGAGATCCCTTCCTCGGACGAAGTTGAATTTCTTTTCCAATTGCATTTTAGGCAGGATTTTATAAACGGCTGCAATATCAAAGCCAGCGAGGCGAGCTTCACCTGCATTCGTGTTGGCATGTACAGCCATCATCTCGTCTTCGAACATCAAGGAATCCTGTCCTGCTATGGTGTAGGGCCTCCTCACGATGGCGTTTCTCAGGTAACTAATCCAGGCAGCTGCAAAGAGCTTAATGCCAGGCGAAAATTCCTTTTCCCATCCAAGTTCGGCATGCAAAGCACTTTCCGGGTCTACGTCCAGATTCGGAACTACCACTATCGCCTCGTCTGGTGAGAATACTTTGCCTACATCGTCCACATTTGGCGTTCTAAATCCATTGTTCAGCGAAGCAAAGAGTCTGTTACGCTTTGAGATGGTGTATTGCAGCCCTATTCCTGCCGTGAGCGACAAGTGCTGTTCAGAGAAATCAGACTCCGGTAATACAAAGAAATCCTGATTGACAAAGGAGGCATTGATCGCGTATCTGGTCATGCGAATTCCGGAGCTGTAGCTCCATTTGGAATTGAGCTTCCACTTGTGGCGAAGATATACAGCCTGATTGTCCGTGCCACTTCCACCGTCCGGATATCGCGTTTGCACCTGATCATCCAACTGCGTGTTTTCATCACTAATATCAACCAGGTAAGCTCCAGAGTCTACTTCGTTCAAGCTCAGCTCGAAGCCATATTGCAATTGATGACCACCCGAAAGACGCTTCAATGCATCAAAGTTGGAGGAGTAGACAAGTACCTCTTCTTCAGTGCTTTGACGGATCTTGCTGTAAGCATTACTGCCGCTGCTCCAACGTCTCTGTAGCCGCTGTTCGTTGATCTTTTGAAAGGCTATATTGAAGGAAAATTCGTCCCAGACAGCTCTCCGCTTTTTGTCAACGATATGAACGGAGCTGAGCAGTCGCTCTTGCGGCCCATAGTTCCACTCAGCAAACTTGGGGATGGAGATATCGTCCGCATTAAGTATCCTGTCATTCAATTTGTCATAACGCGGAATGTTTGAAGAGGTTGAATACTGAAGGTTAATCGTTAAATCGGCCAGTGGAGATAGTCTTACCCGGAATTTCTGCAGGAAGTTTTGCTGATTGTATCCTGTATAACGAAGTGTTTCTGGAGACTCATTGATTACAATGGAATCTTTGTCATTGACATATTGGTCATTTAATCCCCAATCTTCATAGCCATGTGGCCTCCATTTGCCGATGCGTAGATCGTCAAAGTCAGAAAAGGATAGAGTGGTGAGAGCGGACCATTTTTGGGCTCTCATTTCCAGATTGAGAAAAGCATGCTGTTCCCTGTTGGCAGACGAAAATCGAAATCCTCCTGAGGGAATGAGGCGCAGCCCGAGAGAGTCATTGTAGGCAGCATGTCGGGTGGTGAAGTGCATGACCCCGCCAAGAGCATCGCTTCCATACACCAGTGAGCCGGGGCCCATGACAACTTCTGCTCGTTCGATGGCTACAGGATCGACGGTGATTACATTCTGCAGATGGCCTCCTCTGTAAATTGCGTTGTTCATTCGAATGCCGTCTACGACCAATAACACTTTGTTGGCTTCGAATCCTCTGATAACCGGACTACCTCCACCCATTTGACTCTTTTGGACATAAACAGCTCCAGACAGCGTAAGCAGGTCTGCCGAGGTTTGTGGATTGTGATTGGCGATGCTTTGTGCGCCTATGACCTCTACTCGATTAGTGACTTCATCCAATCGTTCCCGAACCCGGGATGCGGAAACCGAAAAGGTTGGCAACTCAAATACAGACGCAGAAAGTGCAACTTTATAGCTAGCCTCGCGAATGGATTTCATTGAAACGAGGGTATCTAGAAAGGCTGCATGCTGAAAACCCAATTGTTGCTCGCCTGCGGCTTCAATAATGTTTACCTGACCATTTTGGTCTGATAGGGCTGAGAATCTGAAGTCAGCACTGTGAACAACCACATCTTCAATTGGCTTTTGACTTGCTTGATCGACAATTGTAAGTTGCTGGGCAGCAGTGGGACAATAGAACAGTAACATAGCAAGCAGCGCCTGCATTGTATATTTGAGCATGGAAGGAATTTTCATTGGGCTTGGGGTCATGGCCTGCCAGGGTAAGAACGTAGGCTACAGCGATAAGGTTTGCAGTATTGAGCTTGCATCCCGACTAGTTTTGATTTGCGGACACAAATTTGCTAAAAAGGCTTGGTACCACGGAGCAATTTGGTGAAAAATAGCCCCGATGGTAGCGTAAATGGGACTGCCGGATGGGCGACTGAGTGTGCCACTGATGTGGGCTCGGAGCTTGCCGGAGAGACCGCAGCAGTGGATACACGAAGCGCCCAGCCGGTAGTTCCATTGCAGCGGACAGCGGGTAGCGCGTTGCTCGAGGGTAAAGCATTTCGCTCCTAAGGGATAGAGCATCAAAAACTGTCCATTTTGACTTGCTAGAACTGATTTATTCAACGTTATTTTTTCTCAACCAGCCAACTAGTGCTACGCAAACGAAGTCCGCAACACCTTTAAGGGCTTCTATTTCTGTCATCCTTCGTTGCTCGTCAGTCACGTAGCTAAGGCTATGCTCCATCCTCGCGCCTAGGCTGACAAAAAGATAAGCTCCTTAAAGGTGTCACATACTTTGTTTACGCAGCACTAGGATGCTGTCAAAAAATGCCTCGTCTAAATCATTTCTATCGGCGTCAAAATCAGACAGTTATTGATTTCCAATCCCTAAGCTATCTGCTGCTGTTTTTTGTTCACTTCACCACTGGCGATATTCTTGTCGAAAATGATTCGGAAGGTGGTGCCTTTGCCCACCGAGGACTGGTGCACGAATATCTGACCTTTGTGGAAATACTCGACGATTCGTTTCGACAGGGACAAGCCGAGCCCCCAGCCTCTCTTCTTGGTGCTGAATCCCGGCTCGAAGACGGTCTTGAAGCGGGATTTGGGCATGCCTTTGCCGGTGTCACTGACGTCGATGATGATTTGATCATTGAGGTTGCGGAGAAGGAGATTTATGTTTCCCTTGCCGTCCATTGCATCGAGGGCGTTTTTGAGTAAGTTTTCGATCACCCAGCCGAAGAGCGTGGGCGATACCTTGACCATAGCCGGGCTAGGACCCTCATGCTCGTAATTCATGGTTACTTTCTTTGGGGCGATTTTGGCAATGTAGTCGAAATTGTCTTTTACAATTCCTGCCAGGTCCATTTCCTCCAGTTTTGGTTCGGAACCGATTTTTGAGAAGCGATCAGAAATGAGGTTGAGACGCTTGATGTCCTTTTCCACCCCCTCTCCTATCATGGCCATGGTGCCGCTGGGATCTTCGGAAATCTTGAGTAGCTCCACCCAACCGAGCAGACTTGTAAGCGGCGTACCCAATTGGTGGGCAGTCTCTTTTGCCATGCCGAGCCAGACCTTATTTTGCTCCGCTTTTCGGGCAGAAGAAAATGCCCAGTAGCCAAAACTAAGGAAGGCAAAGATGGACATCAATTGTATGTATGGATACCAGCGCAGCTGACGCAGAAGATAGGATTCTCTGTACCAGACCAACTGCTTAACGTCTTCAGAAATAGAAAGTTCCAGGGGTTCATGATACGACATCATGTTGGCCAGCTCGTTTTTGAGGTAGGTGGAATCTCCGAGTTCTTTTTGCCTTTCTATCTTGCTTTTGTCGAGATTATTGTGGAGAATGATCTTGTGATCGGAGGTTGTGACGATGACCGGGATGGTGGTATTGTTCGAGCTAATGGCCAGCTCCAAAGAGGTATCATGCCATCGCTCGAAGGCCTGAGCGTCTTTTGGTGTGCTGAATTTTGGTGCACTTTTTCCTATGTCGCTCAGTGCTCCGGCATAGATTTCCATCTTCTTTTGCTCTTCGTCAGCGAGGTTTTTGGCCAGCTGATTATTGTAGTATAAGGAAGCGGCGATGATAGCAAAGCCTGCAATCATAAGCAGGATTTTCCACCAGGATTTACTGAGGTAGAGGTCCATTATCTGTTTTCTCGTGAAGAGGAAATCTCACCAATCTACGAAATTCCCTACATTTTGTTTTTTGGTGTTGGCGTCCTTGATGAAGCGAGCCCGCACTCTGCTCTTTTGTCCAAGTTTGATGATTGGATCGTTGATATCTCCGGTCATGGTTGCATAGAGACTCAGGCCATTCTTACCAGCAGCTTCGGCTTTCGCCTTTGGATTTCGCTGGAGGAATTTTTTCTTCATCAAATCCAGCAGATTCAACTGTACAAAGTATTGAACGTTTTGCGACTGCGTTGTATTACCCGCAAACTTCAAACTAAAGATATTACTGGATATTTGCATAGCGGGAATGCGCAAAATGCGGTTCTTGAAGGAGATTTGATTTTGCATTTTTGAGAACTCAACATCCTGTAGCTCCTTAACTTTGGCGACTTTAGAAAGCGACTGCATGGGCGCAAAATTGCGAAGGCGCCCATCTGCTACAGAAAAGTCTCCAACGAGGTAACATTGATCGATATCGAATTCCAGTTTTTCATTGAAATGCGCTTCGAAGTAGAATTCGCCATCAAGGCTTCCACTTAGATGTTGATTAGTGAGCTGATTTTGACCAAAATTATCCATCTGTCTTAGCAATTCAGCAGCTTCAATTTGCCCAAGCCGAAGATAGTTTTGCACCACCATTCTGCCAGAGGATTTGGTTTGTATTTTAGCGTCCCATTTGGCATGGCCTCCAAATGCCTTCATACTTAGATCCCTCATGAAGCAAAGGTCATCTTTGAGCTGTATCTGCCCGCTAAAATCTTCGATGATCAAGTTTTCGTGCTTCAACTTTCCGATTTGCGCAGACAAGCGGGTTTCGATCAAATCCTGCAGGCCAAACTGAGTACTCAAGCTATCAGGGGATTCCTCCGTTGATGTCTTTTGTGCTTGCTCCGTCTCCATCATTCTCAAAAGCGGCTCTAGATCAAGCTGTTCGGATTGTAGCTCAATACTGGCAAATGCCTTGGGAATCTCTTCAATCGTGGCTGTCGAGTCTGCTAGCGCAAAGGCCGTTAGGCAATCGGTCATTTGTCGGAGGTCTGCATCCAAGAGTATGCTGCCCCCAGGCAAATTCAAATGGTTGTTTCGCAATAGCCAGTCGTTGCCCATAAATTCCAGGCTGGAGCCATTCATTTCCAGAAGCTGATCCTTATAGCGCGTAGAAAAACTGCTTGACAGCTTTCCAGAAAGACCGAGCTGGGTCTGATCGCCAGCACCCCTCGACTGCAAATGTATATCCTCGAACTGTAGCTTTCCGACAAGCTCATTGAAACCTTTAGAGCGAGCGTATCGGGCAAGTGCATAGAGATCAAAAGCACCATTGATTTTAAAGTTTGCCTTAGGAGCGTTCAGGTCAATCAAATCACCTTTCACGGAGATTTGCTCTCCCAGCAAATCGAAGGAAAGATCCGAAAGCTCAACATTGGAGGCTTCAAGATTATGCCCGTAGCCATTGCTAAATTTGGCTATCAGGCTGAAGTCTTTCATAGGATAACCCAGATATTTATGCCGGAGTGTTGCATCACTGAGACTAACATTTGCCTGCACTGCGGGATGCTGCAAAGAGGAATAGATGCCTTTGATAGATGCATCAAATAGCAGGTCGCCTTGCTGATCAGTAAAATCCAGGGCTGCCCAGTCACCCTTTGGTAAAAGGGAAAGCAGGCTTGCTAATTTCAAATCGACCCCGTTTATCTTCAGATCGATGATGCTTTTTGCTTCAGCGGAACTCACCGTACCTCCAGCCAGGAAGTGATTGTCCAAAAGACTGATTTTTGCCTGCTTGATTTCGTAGCGTTCAGCTTCAGTATTGCTAGAGATGGAGGCATCTAATGAAAGCGATTTGGTGTTGATGTAATCTACCTCATCGAGTATACAATAGTTTAGAATCCCCTCTGTTCTGAGCTTCAGTTGCTGTTGAACTCCGCTTTGTGAAGCCTGCACTCTACCAGATGAAATGAAGTAGGATATCTTTTGCTCTAGCAGATGGTTGTGCAGATTGACATCGATGGACCGTAATTCGGCATTACCTAATTGCAGATCTGCTGCTGAATTGGATTGGCGATTGGCCTCCTTGAAGATCTCATAGTTGGCTTCGCCCATCCTATTGGTTTCCAGATTTATTTGACCGTCTTCAAGGACCAATTGTTTGATGTGATAAGTGCCACGAAAAAGATCAGGGATACCAAAGACAAAAGCAAGTTTATCTACTTGTATAAGCGGAGCAGTGGAAGATGCCAAGGAGCCTTGAACCTTCACCTGTTCGAGCGAAAAAGCGGCATTGGGGAACTCGCTCAATAGCGAAAGACCGATATCACCACTTACTTTAAGCTCTGACTTTAATTGCTTGTTGATCAGGGAGATAAAGTACTGTTCTGCTTGTCGATCAAATTTCCAGGCAATCAAAATTGCAGCAATAATCAAGCAAGTTAGCAGTAGGAAGAGAAACAGAAATAGGTTCCGAAGAAGTTTGCCCATTGGCTTTTGTAAGTGAAACTAGTAGAGGACTTCTGTTACTCCAACGCTCGATTGGTTCTTTTTGTATAGATCATAATCTGCTACGCTAATGTGCGTATCAAAATTTGCGTCGAGCAAATGATAGACTGAAATGAGCGAAGTTTGCAACAGATAGTCTTCAAAATCATCGTAATTGATGCGACCATTGCCGTCAAAATCGCCAGCTTTCATGCCATATCCCCCTGAGCCGAGATTGCTCAGCATGCTCGCACCTCCGGCTACATTAGATGCTACTGTAAAGTCCAGTACCAAATCTGAATCGAAGGTTACTGAAGTGGCAGTACGAATATCCAGATGGTTGCGCTGCCGAAGCACAAACAGATAAGAAGTACCCGGCGTCAAATTGCTGAACTGTAGCCTCGAATTTCCTGTTGTCGATGCCACAGTGCCGTCCTGGAGCAGTACGCAGGGAATGCGTTGTAACACTACATTAGGGTTGAGTACACTTCGGGCTTCCACCAATACCCAGTCGACCATGTTGGATGGAACACGGTTCAATTTTTCGCCTCCGTAGTAGAAGTAAGGACTTAGACCGAAGGGCTGCACGGAGGGAAGCAGAGATTTCTCCGCATACTTTCGCTTCATCATATTTGTGCTACTCTGCCAGGCCCCTTCCAGACGCACCTTTATCCTGATGGTAGTGCTTGCCGGATGCAGCTGGCAGGAATTATCAAATTCCTCCTCCAGCGTCCCATCATTGTACAAGTTGAGAGCCTGTATACCAGGGTGATCCGCTCTGTATCTCCTTGCCTGGAAAATGGTATTGGTTGAAGTAGAGCCTTGCGGCGTTATTCCAACCAAACTCACTGGATTAACATATTTCCAAACCGTCTGGCCAGTGTAATCGACCTCCAGCAGTGTACCTCCTACGCTGGTGCAAATAAGTGTATTGCCATTATCCAGTCGCTGAGCACCAGACATATTAGCAGAATAGAAATTCTGGAAGCCATCGTAGGTCCAGCTAAGCTCGGAAGGTCCGAAGGCCCTTCCAGTCTCGATATAGTATTTTCCATCATCATCAAGCGGAGGCATCACAATATCAACGGAAGAATATTCTCGATCTGTACCGTTATTGTACACTTTAATGGCTCCCCCATCAAACTGGTGGTCTTCTACCCACTCGGCATCGTGTTGATTTTCAAAGATACGGTTGGAAATACTTCCGAAGCCATATGCCGATGGATTGCCGTATCTATATAGGATATCGCCTCCTTTGCCCTGAGCACCACCAACATGGCCAGCAGCCTCGGCAGTAGTTGTGCTATGGTCAATGATCCAAAATTCTGAATAGCGATGGCTACTAACTACTATTTGATCCAGCCTTTCATTATAATCAAGACCATTGGTGTGCAACCAATCTGCAGCCGAGGCACCGTAGTTTAGATCGAGCAGCTCCGGATGACTTTTAACGATACCGTAGTTAGCTTTTGTCTCATCGTAATCCTGCACCAGATGATCCCAGGCAGACCATACCCACACTTCATTGAAGCTATTAGGACCAGTCTTCTCCAGCTCCACAATCTTATCTGACCAGATTCCTCCCGGGGGAATCAGATTTGGGTTGCGACCTGCATCCAAACATTCTTGCTCTGACTTTCGCTCCCAGGCATGAATCAAGATATTTCCATTGGGCATTGCATGCACATCATGATGCTGACATACATCCGCATCACTGTAATCTATTGTCCAGACGGGATTCGAATTCTGGTCCAGCACCAGCACCTGCCCTCCTACTCCTCCGGCGCCAAACGTCATGGAGGTGCGTTGGGTACGCAGCAGTTCTCCGGAGTTCATAAGCAGTGTTGTCATTCCAGGCGAAGTTACCGTGGTCCACTGATAGACGACTTCTCCACAGTTGTTGATTAGGTATACTTCATTGGATCGGTGCGCGGCAATTAGAGTGTAGCCATCCTCTGCCTCCGGCTCATTCTGAAATACGCCTACGGTTTGTTGAGCTGAAATCTCTGCTGCGCCAATCAGCAAGAGCAAGAACACAAATTTGAATATCGATAAACCCTTTCGAAAGATCATATGGCAACATTTTGCTCTCGCAATTTAGGGATTAAATGGCTTCCTTTCAAGCACTTGTTCACCACAATAGCGGCCTGCAGGACAATCTGTTTGAATAATGAAAGGCTTGCCGTATCTTCACCCAATGCCGCCAAATAGGTCGAGATATAGTCTCCTATTCATCAGTCTTACCTACGTCATTTCCTTTCTTTTTTACCAACAGTATAAGTCCCACCCACTTGGAAGCGGCGACCAGTGGGGCTACTATGTATACCTACCTGCCACCTTCATTCATGGCGATCTGGCAAACCTGGAGCATTCTGCAAAGTTTGGAAAGCATGTCGCGTTGCAAATTGATGCCGCCAACTACCAGCAGCATATAGATGAAACACAGCTTGCAGAAAATGGCAACTCCGTAATCAAGTATACGCTGGGAGTGGCCATTTTGCAAGCACCCTTTTTTGTACTGGCGCACATCACGAGTGGTCTGCTAGGATATGCTCAATCGGGTTTCTCGCTTCCCTATCGATTTTTGGCATTGTTTTCAGGCTGCCTCTATAGCTTGTTTGGGCTATGGATTCTGCGCCTTACGCTCAAAGAGGAAGAAGTCGAAGACCACCTAATTGCCATCTGTCTGCTGTTAACAGCATTGGGTACAAATCTGTATTTCTTTTCGGTCT
Organism: Chitinophagales bacterium; assembly: GCA_020629005.1. Lineage (GTDB taxonomy): Bacteria > Bacteroidota > Bacteroidia > Chitinophagales > UBA2359 > JAHDDV01. The sequence goes on along the minus strand of JAHDEE010000018.1, from coordinate 16,217 downwards.
TTCGCAGCGGCATGTCACATGCTTATCTTTTTTCCTTGTACAGTGTCTTGTTATATGCCACAATTAGGTTTTACAAAAAGCCATCTGCTACCGCTGCCATCCTTATCGGCATCAGCTCGGGAATGATCACCTTGATACGACCGGTAGAGTTGTTCTGCATCATCATCCCTTTGAGCTTTCTTCTTTCCGACTTCAGTTCGATTAAGGATCGTTTCAAATTTGCATGGCAAAACGCAAAATTCTATCTACTATCTATATTCGTGTTTATACTTTGCGGCTTGCCTCAGCTGATTTACTGGAAGTACGTATCTGGAAACTGGCTCTTCTACAGCTATGGCGATGAAGGATTCAACTTCTACAGTCCACACCTCTGGAAAGGCCTCACCTCTTTCAGTAATGGCTGGCTAAGTTATACACCCATCATGATTTTTGCGCTGCTCGGCATCTTTCTGGCCTACAGAAAAAGGCGCTGGTTTTGGCCTATTGTGCTGTTCCTACTTCCGCATATCTACATTACTTATAGTTGGTGGTGCTGGAATTACATCAATGGTTTTGGCTCAAGACCAATGGTTCAGACTTATGCCCTGCTGAGCATTCCGCTGTTATACATGCTCAGTTACACCTGGAAGCGTAAGTACTTCTTCCATGCTTTTTTGCTCCTGAGCGGCCTACTACTACTTCAAAACCAAATGAACACTTACCAGTTCTCCAAAGGCATATTATGGTCTGAAGAGGCAAATTGGAATTACTACAAAAGCATCATCGGCAAAACAGAAATCTCCAGGGCGCAGTTTGTCACCTACGACATTGGCGAAATCCAACCAGACCAGCAGTCTATGCAGCTCGCTGAAACTTTGCATAAAGAAGAATTCTCTGATCAGCCAAACGGTATTTATGTGATGAAAACCGATCAGAAGTATTGTTGCACCTGGGCTCAGAGTTTACAAAGTCTCGGCCTTTCACCGGGCGATTGGATAAGGATCAGTACCGTAGCCCGAAGTCAAAGTGAGCAGAGAGGCGTTTACCAGCAGACACTGCTGGTCTCAGAGTACGATCGAAAATCTACCAAGGGCCTTGATCCGAACTGGGTTGCACTACGAGTGCAAAACAAATGCGGCAATGTAGACAATACGATCTGGGGAGGACAAGCAAATGTGTGGGAAGAAGTTGCCATGTTCCGCCAGCTCCCAGCCTCTTTAGGCCCTAATGACGAGCTTAAAATCTACTTCTACAATCCCAAGCAATTGCAATTGGAAATAGCTGAATTGCGGGTAGAAAAATGGATTTTCAATAATTAGGAGCGAATCAAATCCGGTCGTGGAAGCGGCCTTCCCGTGCTCTGCTATAATTCGCAACCAGTCTGCTTGCTCATGCTCAGCCACTGGAGTCTCTCCTATCGTCGAGCCTCCATTGGCTGGCATTCGCCACAGCAGCCTGGCAGCTCATTCCGCGGCGCCCGGGGCTATTTTGCAGCTTCCGTCCCTCGTGGTCACAAAGAGAATCGGTGCGGACACCCCTGCCCGCACCGAACGCATACAGCACAACCCATAAAGTTGTGAAAAAATATTATCATCTAAAACTATAATCTCATCAAGCGTATAAAAGCTGGGTCGGCTTCGGGAGCGTGGAAGCAGACAAGCCTATGACAAGCTGCAAGAGGAAATTCGGGAGACAGAAAGAATTGGTGATCGCAATTGCTTGTTGCAGCAGATTAGCGGATTTGCAAGTAGGGCCTGGTTGCACATGACATAAATAGTGAGCACTTCAATTAGGTTTCTGTGGCTTCTAGTCCTTCGCTCTGGTGTTCTTGCTCTTCTAGCGCGGTGGACTGCAGTATATGAAATAGCCCTGGGTGAAATGGAAATGCGGGTAGCAGCTACCGTGGTGAGTGCGGGAGACTGGAGGCTTGGAGCTTTGCGGAAAGACTACAGACGACCTGCACGAACAGGTAGGTGCTGCCCGCATTGCAATGGAACACAGGCCAAAGTCAACGCGAACAAACAAATTTCTGCTCCAAAAAATCATCTTCACTTCAATTACGGTACAGGCGGTAAAGAGGATTCGATCTCTCGGACTGTAATTAATCAAGAAAGATTGCCCCTTGCGGCTGAGCTGCCAGATTCGAATGAGTCCCACACAAAAACCGGTGGATGCTCTCGGCGGCCTGGCGTCCCTCGGAGATGGCCCAAACGACCAGGGATTGACCACGATTCATATCTCCGGCAGCGAAGACCTTATCGATTGAGGTTCGGAAATCCTGCGTGTGAACATTCTTGCGTTGATCGAGTTCAACACCCAGCTTCTCAATCATTCCATCTAGAGTCGGATGCGTAAAGCCCATGGCCAGGAAGACTCTTGTGCAAGGTAAAATCCGCTCTGTATCGCGAAGCTCCGTCATTTGGTATTTGCCCTGCTCGTTTTTGCTCCACTCCACATTTACGACTTTGATGCCAGAAACATCTTTGCCATTTTCGGAAACAAAAGCTTTGGTTCGAATTGCCCATTGTCGCAAGCAGCCCTCCTCATGCGAACTTGAAGTACTCAGAGTGAAGGGCCAATGAGGCCAGGGATTTTCCGGTGATCGCAGCAGGCCAGGCTTGTGCATAATTTCAATCTGTCGGATGGAGCTCGCACCCAAACGATTGCTGGTTCCTATGCAATCCGAACCGGTATCTCCTCCGCCAATAACGATGACCTCTTGTTGATCCACAGTAATTTCTGGCTCCGGAAATGCTTCTCCAGCAACCCTTTTGTTTGACTGAGAAAGAAAGTCCATCGCATAATTGATGCCGCTCAGATGACGACCTTCTATCTGCAGATCCCTTGGAACGGCTGATCCACCACATAGCAACAATGCATCGAACTGCTCCCGCAACTCATTTGGATCGACATCAAACCCTACATTTGTATTTAATTGAAAACGTATGCCAGCGTTTCTCATTAATTCAACTCGCCTTTCGACCACACTTTTATCCAACTTAAAATCTGGAATTCCGTATCGAAGCAGGCCACCTGCCTGCGCACTCTTTTCGAATATTGTGACTGTATGCCCTGCTTGATTTAGCTGTTCGGCAGCAGCCAGACCAGCAGGTCCAGAACCAACAATGGCCACGGAATAAGGAGACCTTTGCTCAGGCTGCTTCACTTCTACCCAGCCAGCTTCGAAGGCCTTTTCCGCAATTGACTTTTCAATTGATTCGATACTTACAGGATCGTTGTTGATGCCTAGCACGCAGGCAGATTCGCATGGCGCGGGACAAATACGACCGGTGAATTCCGGGAAATTGTTTGTGCTACTTAAGAGTTCAAAAGCCAGTTTCCAGTCGCTCTGAAAAACCGCTTCGTTAAATGCTGGGATCAGATTACCGAGGGGACAACCACTGTGACAAAAAGGTACGCCGCAGTCCATGCATCGAGAGGCCTGTTTGGATTGCTCTTGCTCGGAGGCATCAATCACAAACTCTTTGAAGTGCTTGACTCTTTGTTCTGGCGACTGCTTTGTGCCCCAGTCTCTTGGCACTTTCTTAAATCCAGTGATATCACCCATTACCTATCCTGCTTTTGATTGTTTGAAAAAGCTTTGCTGCCTGGCCAAAGCGGCCTTGTATTCTTCTGGTATGATCTTGATAAAGTTATCTTTCTCCGTAGACCAACTGGCCAGGAGTTTTTTGGCGATTGCACTTCTGGTATACCGGAAATGCTTTTGAAGCAGATCATGAAGTTTCTGCTGATCTTTGTCCGTGCAGGATTCGATCAATACCATATCCTGGTTTATGCTTACTTCCCTATAATGTTGGTTGTGGATGAATGCCAGGCCACCACTCATGCCTGCGGCAAAATTGCGTCCCACTTTGCCCAAAATCAGTGCCAGCCCACCTGTCATGTATTCGCAAGCATTATCACCGACACCTTCGACAACGGTTTTTGCTCCGCTGTTTCTAACACAAAATCTGTCGCCAGCAATGCCGGAAATAAAGGCTTCACCCGCTGTCGCACCATAGAGTGCAACATTACCAATGATCACGTTTTCGTCAGCTTGTCGATCTTGTTTTACAGGTGGACGAACGCTGAGCGTGGCACCACTGAGCCCCTTACCAAAGTGATCGTTTGCCTCGCCTTCCAAATGGAAGCAGCAACCCTTGATTGCAAATGCGCCGAAGCTTTGTCCTGCAGAACCGGTAAAATTCAGATTTAGTTTGCCCTTTCGCATACCTGAAGAGCCGTAGATTTTTGCTATTTCATTAGAGAGCATTGCCCCAATAGCTCGATCTGTGTTGATGACCGGAAAGCTGTTTTCATAGGATCGATCATTTTGGATCGCAGCTTTGCATAGGTGAATCAGTTTCTTGTCTTGAATGTTTTCCAGTTTGTGATCCTGCACTCGGTTGCAGTACAGCTTAACACCGTAGGTATTTGCTGGCCGGTGTAATATCGGGCTGAGGTCGAGGTTACTGGTCTTCCAGTGTCGGTCACCTTCATCTACCTGCAGCAGATCAGTCCTTCCTACTAATTCATTGACCGTCCTGACACCACATTCTGCCATGATCTCCCGCAAATGTTCAGCTAAGAATCGGAAGTAGTTGAGCAGGTGTTCTACCTTTCCATTGAACTTCTTTCTTAGGTCTTTGTCTTGGGTTGCAATTCCTACGGGGCAAGTGTTCAGATGGCATTTCCTCATCAAAATGCAACCTTCTACTACCAGGGCAGCCGTGGCAATGCCCCACTCTTCTGCTCCTAGCATCGTGGCAACAGCAAGGTCCCTTCCTGTGCGTATCTGCCCATCGGTTTGTAGAGTGACTCTGTCCCGTAGCCCGTTTTTGATCAGGGTTTGATGTGTCTCTGATAAACCCAACTCCCAGGGTAAGCCAGCATGTCTGACAGAGCTCAAGGGAGAGGCACCTGTACCGCCGTCAGCACCGGAAATCAGTATGTGATCGGCATGGGCTTTTGTGACGCCAGAAGCGATCACTCCTACTCCGGTTTTAGAAACCAGTTTTACACTGATTCTTGCCTTTCTATTTGCATTCTTCAGATCAAAGATGAGCTGCGCCAGATCTTCGATAGAGTATATATCATGATGGGGAGGTGGAGAAATCAAACCAACTCCCGGTGTTGCATTTCGGACTCGGGCAATGTTGCTGTCGACCTTATGACCTGGCAACTGACCGCCTTCGCCTGGCTTAGCTCCCTGTGCGATTTTGATCTGCAGCTCTTCCGCATTGGTGAGGTAGTTGATATTGACTCCAAATCTACCGGAAGCCACCTGTTTAGTGGCCGATCGCTTCCAGTCACCATTTTCCATTGGCTCAAAACGGTTCTCATCTTCCCCGCCTTCGCCGCTGTTGCTCTTCCCTCCGATCTTGTTCATGGCGATTGCAAGCATGCTGTGGGCTTCCAAACTAATGGACCCAAAAGACATAGCACCTGTGGCAAATCGCTTCATTATTTTTTCTGCGGACTCTACTTCGCTTATGGGGATGGAGGGGCCAGGTTTGATTCGAAGGTAGCTGCGCAAAGTGCTGGAATTCTGTTCCAGCTTATCAATGGTAGCAGCAAACTTCTTGTAGACCTTATAATCATTTGTTCTTGTGGAATGTTGCAACAGGTGAATGGATGTAGGATTAAAGAGATGATATTCTCCCTTACGCTTCCATTGAAAGGTTCCCTGGTCAGGAAGCGCTGAAGCAGCGCCGGAAAATGCGATCTTGTGTCGCAGTTGGTTTTCCCTTTTTAGGTCTTCGAAGCTCATTCCGCCAATCCTTGTCACTGTACCGGTGAAGCAGAGGTCTACCACTTCTTGCGAAATACCCAGGGCCTCAAAGGTTTGAGCTGCCTTATAGGAGCCTAAAGTTGAAACGCCCAGCTTGGACATAATTTTCAGCAGGGCCTTATTGGCAGCTTTTATATAATTGCGCACCGCCTGCTCTGCATTCAGGCCCTGCGACTGACCGATTTGCTTGCAGCTTGCCAGCGCTAAATATGGACTCAGCAGATCTGCTCCAAAAGAAAGCAAGGTCGCCATATGATGTGCCTCCCAAATATCGCCTGCATCAACAAGTATGGACACTTCTTTTCGAATGCCTTGCCCAATCAGATAATGATGTAGTCCACCAACTACCAGCAAGGAGGGAAGAGGACGAAGCTTTGCAGAAATCCCCCGATCACTGAGACATAATACTGTTGCCCCCTTTTGAATCGCTAACCGTGCTTCTTCACAAATTCGAAGGATGGCTTGCGAAAGCTCTTCCTGCTGCTCAAAGAGTATCGGAATGTTTGCGGCTCTAAAATCCGCATGCTCCGTATTTATCAAAGCACTTAATTCGGACGCATTGAGAATGGGCTGATCGAAGCGGATCACCTTTGCCTCTCGCTCGCCGATTCCTATGAGGCGACTTCCGCCACCTATTACAGTAGAGAGGCTCATATAAAATTGTTCCCTAAGTGGATCAATTGGAGGATTGGTTACCTGGGCAAATTGCTGCTTGAAGTAATGAGAAATATGCTGTGCTACCCTTGACAAAACAGCGAGCGGGATATCTGCCCCCATTGAGCCTATGGGCTCTTTTTGATTTGCTACCATGCAATCCATGATCAGCTTCTTGTCTTCCTGGCTCATTCCAAAAGCCAATTGCAACTGCTGCAATGGTAGTGTTGGAAAATCAAGAGGCGCTCGACTTTCGAGATCTTCGATATGCATTGCATTTTGATCTAACCAGCTTCGGTAGGGCCTCCTTTTACATATAATATCTTTGACCTCCTTATCCGAGAAAATTCGTTTTTCATCCAGATCAGCCACCAACATTTTTCCAGGTTCGAGACGCCCTTTCTTTATGATCTTACGCTCATCGACAGGAAGGCAACCAGCTTCGCTTGCTACGATCAGAATCTGGTCGGAGGTAACCAGATAACGGCAAGGTCTCAGTCCATTGCGATCAAGTGTGGCTCCAAGTACGGAACCATCAGTAAAACAAATCGCGGCGGGGCCGTCCCAGGGTTCCATCACAGCATCGTGATACTCGTAGAAAGCTTTCTTGTAGTCTGGCATTTCCCGATCGTTTTGCCAGGCCTCCGGAATCATCATCATGATCGAATGGGGAATGGACCTGCTTGCTCTCAACAGAAAATCTACTACATTGTCAAAATTGCCAGAATCGGAAAGGAAAGGATCACAGATTGGAAAAACCTTATTGAATTCGGGTAGCTCCCCAGTCACTTTCTTTACATGCTGCTCGCGAGCCTGCCACCAGTTTATATTTCCCTGAATAGTGTTGATCTCTCCATTGTGAGCAATGCATCTAAAGGGTTGAGCCAACTTCCACTTCGGAGTAGTATTCGTAGAGAATCGACTGTGCACAATAGCCACTGCCGATTTGAATCGCTCATCCTGTAAGTCTGAAAAGTAGGTTCTTAGTTGATGAGCGGTCAACAAGCCCTTATAGACAATTGTTTTGGATGAAAGCGAGGCAATATAAAACTCATCTCTTAAGCCAGCGTCCGAGTCATAAATCTCCTTCAAGATCGAGGAGCGCAACAAATAGAAACGGCGTTCCAGATCTTTGTAATTAAAACCCGTGGACTGAAAGAAGAGCTGGAGCATTAAGGGTTCAGAATCGAGAGCTGTTTGTCCGAGTTCCGCATTGTCCACAGGAACTTGTCGTTCTGCAATTATCTTGAAATCCAAGCTCGCTGAGTAGCTTGTGATGACTTCCTTGCAATAGCTTTGCAGCTTTGCATCCCGTGGCAGAAAGAACATCCCGACCCCGTATTTTCCTGCCTGGGGTATCGTCTTTTGCTGAGTGTGTAGTGCTTCGCTAAAAAAGTCATGAGGAATCTGAACAAGAATCCCTGCTCCATCACCGGTATTTTCTTCGCATCCGCAGGCACCGCGATGCTCCATATTCTCCAGAATCTGTAGAGCAGAATCAAGGATGTAGTGTGAGGCTTCCCCCTTTAGGTCAGCCATCAGTCCCACACCGCAAGAATCTCGCTCTGCGGTTGGAACATATAAGCCTTGTTGCCCTTGCTCACTTTCGTTCATGTCAAAACAATTTTTGTTCTTCAGCTAGCTATTGCTCATAGGATCTGGCTAGTCTGGGAATAGGCAAGCAAAGTAGGTTCGTGATGATTTAGCCAACTGGCTTCCATTCGAGAAACTCAAAATGAGAGGCACGAATTACGGCATCAATCTTCCTGATCACTGCTTGTGCTTTTCTAAATTTAAGTCACAGAGCCAGAGAATTTTCGCTGAAATTTGTTTTAATTGTGGTTTCCAAAGAGCGTTTGTTGCGAGCAAACCTTTGACAATCAACCTCTTAATTAGCGATCGACTGCTATGACTACCTCCAAAACCAATGAGCTATTTGCCCTTATCCGTTCGCTCTCCAAATCTGAGAAGCGAGCTTTCCGCCTCTTTACTCAGCGTGGGCAAGACAGCGAGCAGCTAATCTATATGCGCTTGTTTGATCTTCTCGACAAGCAGCAGCAATTGGATGAGGACAGTATTAAGGCCAGCTTTGGAAAGATTTCGAGCAACAAGTATTCGAATCTCAAGCGTCATCTGTACAAGCAGATCCTGGTCAGTCTCCGACTCCTTAGTGTTAAGAAGCGGGCAAACATCAAGATGAGGGAGTATCTGGACTTCGCCTACGTACTATATGGAAAGGGGCTGTATATGGACGCGCTCAAGATGCTGGACAAGGCGGAGCAAATAGCGGTAAAGCACAATCACGAATTTACCCTGCTGATCATTTATGAATTTGAAAAGATGATCCATTCCCGTCATATCACTCGAAGTCAGCTTCGTCCCGTAAAGCAGCTGATTGAGGAATCGACCAAAAAACTCGGCACCATAAGCAATCGGGTGCATTTAAGCAATCTCCGTCTGGCGCTTCACGCCTATTATGTTAAAAACGGGCATGCTCAAAATGAAGAAGAAGAGCAAGCTGTCAGAGAGTTTTATCGAGACAATCTGCCTGAGCTGGATTTTGAACAGCTAGGACATATGGAGAGAGTTCATTTCTACCAGTCCAATGTTTGGTACTACTATATCCTTAGCGATTTCGAATCCTGTTTCGAGCAAGCAAGAAAATGGGTGGAGATGTTCAAGGCCGATGAAGCACTACAACATCGAGATATCAATCTCTTTTTGCGTGGCTATCACTATCTGCTAACTTGCGCATTTTATCTCAGACGAAAAGAAGCGCATATGCAGTTCAGAGCAGAACTGCTTTCCTTTGTAGGTAAGCACAAACAGCGATTTACCGACAACAGCCACACGATTGCCTTTCTGTACGAGCAGAGTGCGCAAATGAATCAACATTTTTTGGACGGTAGCTATTCACAGGGAGTAAGTGAAGTTCCGAACACGATTGCCCTTCTTAAAAAACATCAGACTAAAATTGATGAGCACAAGATCCTCATCATCTACTTCAAGATTTCCTGGATGTATTTGGCCAGTGGTCAGGCACAGGAGGCTATTCCATTTCTGAATCACATTATCAGCTTATCGAACATCAGTCTTCGAAAAGACATCCAGGCTTATGCACGGCTCATGTCTCTCATGGCGAACTATGATTCCGGCAATACGGAATTCATGCGCGCCCTACTAAGAACCTACCGAGCTTTTTTCAAGCGACACGAAATAGAGAACCAAGTCCAGATATTGACCCTAAAGCTATTCACCAAGCTGATCAATGCACCCTTGTATGATCGAAAGCAACTGTTGAGAGATGGTCTTCTGGAGTTTCAACTATTGGAGCGGCAAAAGCATGCACGGCGTGATCTTCAGTACCTGGATTGTCAGAGCTGGATTAGCGCTAAGCTTAGGGGCTTGAGTATTGAGGAATTGATTAACTAACACCCCCGATAAAATATCCCAGATTACTTTTTTCGCGCGACGGACTGTCGTGGCAAAATAGCCTCGATAGCAATGGAAATGGGGGTGCCATACAGCCGCTGAGTCGCTGCGCTAGCACTGGCTGCCATAAGCAGACAGGGATAGTGCAGCAGCGAAGCAGCTGTATGGCGCCCCCATTGCAATGGATAGCGAGCAAGCCGTTTCTTCGTGGGGATCGGATGCGCTTCGTTTTGAGTTTTGGGTTTTAAGTATTGGGTATTGGGTATTGGGTATTGGGTATTGGGTATTGGGTATTGGGTATTGGGTATTG
>JAHDEE010000018.1:0-5951 GCA_020629005.1 Chitinophagales bacterium | reverse complement strand
GGTATCATAACAAAGCGGAATGCTTTCAAAACTAATTAAATCCGTTATTTCTGCGAACTTTATAGACTATGAATGTTCGTAGTTAGCACGATCCGCCTGAAGCATCTCGTAAATGGAATTACCTTGCAATAGACTATCAAACCAAAGGGAGAAATCTAAGCCCGGATCAGGCATGTCCTCCCCTGCTTGCAAGGCGGCGTATTCCTCTTTCAGCTTATTGATCAGAGCCTTGTCCTGAAAGTCTTTAGGAAATAGCTTGTTGAACTTGCGCAGGTTTTTGAAAATCCATTTGTCAAATGGGGTAAAGCGATTCATCTTCTTGTATTGTCTGTAAGTTTGCTTAATCAGATAAGGCAATAACACGTGATTCCCCAAATGAAAGTGATTGATCAGTCGCAACATACTGGCGATGGCAGAAATGTCTTGCCTCAAATGGGGCTTGCTTTGCTCCAGTAGCTGATCAGACCAATGCAAGCTGCGCTCATGATTGCCAAGCAGGAAATTGATCTTTGCCTGGTTATACAAAACAGTCAGATAGCCAGAAGGACTGAGAAACGACTGGCAAGATTCTATGGATCGATCAAAGACCAGCGTCCTCTTTTTGGCCTGCTCCGAATCAATTCCCCAATGCACTAGCTCTATATGTAAAAGCTCTTGACCGTTGAGTGTTTGCATGGCCACCATGTGGGGATCCGAAGTCTGAATCGCTTCAAATTCGTCCTTGTATTTGAACAGTGCCTCATAATTCTTTACACTGTCGCAGCACAAAATCAGGTGATAATATTCCTGGTAATAGAGCCCAAATCTTGTGTCCTTAAACTCCGGATATTTGCCGTAGGATTCAATCTCTTCCAAAGTGATTGATAGTGCATCGTCGAATTCATCGATACTATAATAGATGCCACGAAGCGTCCGATTGATAAAACTAGTTGCCGCGGCCGTGAGGCATAATTGCTTGCGCTGTAGCAGAACCCTGGCCTTTTCCTGCTGCCCAGGAACACGATCCTGTTCATATATATTCTCCAGCAGCTGCGCCTCACTCAGCACTTCATAGAATATTGCAGAGCATTCATAATAGTCCTGCAACTCTTTTACAGACTGTTTCAATTTTTCAGAAATCACCTGCACCTCTTCCCGCATCTTTGGGTGCGAAATACCGTAGAGCAAGATAAGTTGACTGTACAGAATCTTCTGATAATACTCGAAAGAAAAGGAATCTTTGGCCAGCTGCTCTCGCTTTTTCAGCACCTTGTAGGCCTCATCATACATACCCTTTTCGTAGTAGATTCGATGCCGGTTTAGCGCCGTCTGGAGTTTTTCTTCGGTAGCAGAAACTGTGTGATACTCGGATAAGCTCTTGATCAGTGCATTTTCCAAGTAAGCCTTCGCATGGGAAACATTGAGTTTTACTTTTTTCTTCTTCAGTCGTTCCAGCAATAATGGCTCCTCGTACTCCGACATTTCATTAATCACCTTGAAGAGATCCACATAGGTATTCTTCTTTTGCTTTATATGGGCGCTAGCCTGCTTCACGAAATGACCTTTTTCGTTACTGGTCATGGAAGAAATCAAATTGAATAGGCGCTGGGACATAAGAATCTACATATTATAAGCGTTTGTGACGACCCTGCAAAACCGTTTTCTAAAATCCACCAAATCATTGATTATCAATTGATTGAATCGATTCAACGAATCGCCAAAGACGCTAAATTAAGAAAAATTGACCCTCTTAATGGCTCTAACAGCAATTATCTTGCTGGCACAAACCCCGACCATCAGTTTCTTATCCAAAAACCAATTTTATGAAAGCCTTACAATTTCTACCACTGCTAATGATCTTGACATTTCTAACTTTCTCCTGCACCAAGGAAGACGAAGATACAGGTCAAGCACAGCAACAGCACAGCGCCATGATCGCTTTGGAAAGCGGAAGTACCTCCAAGATCGGCAACCTCGATCAAGGAATGGTGCTATCTTCTTTAGACTGGGCATGGAACAATTCCATCGACTGTTTTGTGTCGCATGCTGCGCATCGCTATGCTGGCAAGCACGTCTTTTACACAACCCAACTACCCGCCAGTTCCAAAATGAAGGTCAATCTCATCCCGGACGATCCCAAAAGCAAGATGGCGGTCTATAGCTACGGCAGCTTCAGTGAAACAGTTACACTACCGCAAGATCTCGCCTCCTGCTGGACTTGTCAGGCAGACCCGCGAGAAGGCTCCTCAGAAGCAGGAACTCGCAGCATTGAGCTTCAGACCGTACAGGTATTTGATGACCTTCCACAAAGCACCCACACAGTGGTGATCGGGGTTGCAGGTGCAGATGGAGTGCTAAGTGGTGGTTATACTTTGGAGGTGCAGATAGACTCGTAAAACTTCTTGCGGCAATAGGTTTCTGCAAATGATCTTGCTGAGACTAATTGGCAGGCCCTGCTCAAGTAATTGAGTAGGGCCTGTTTGGTAATTGGGTGCATATAGTAGTGGATTTGCCTTCTTAGCTTAGTGCTACGCGGTGCGTTTCTGCGATTTATCCTGCTAAGGATAAGCCCCAATTTGTCTGTGCCATTCGAATACCAGAATCGACTTTCCGGCCAAAGATATCCAGCCTTAACAAACAATAAAATTTTGGAGCGAAACGAACCCCATCGCGCCACCGGCTTGCTCGTGTTCCGCTATTATTCACCACCCATCAGCTTGTTCCGCCTCGCGCCATGGTGTCTCGCCTTAGGGCGAGCCACCATGGCGCGGGCTCCACTGGCGCTGCTGGGCGGCTCATAGCCGCTGCACCCGAGGCTATTTGGACAAGGCGGTGGGCCGTAGCGGATTCTGGTTATTTGAGGATTTGGTGTACATGTGTGCTTATCCTGCCAATTGTCGACAATTATCGCTGGGCATAATTTTGCATTTTTTGCAGCAGCTTACTAAGCTTCCTTCCTCCGTACTTATTCTTAGCGTGGGAAGCGATTTTGATCCCTTCCTGGTGCATTCCACTCAGAAATGTAGCTAAAGCGAGATTGTGTTCCAGTCTCGAGCGCTGTTTTTGGTTCTTGACAGTCTCTTGCTTACCCTCAAGTTGCGCAATGGCTCGTTTGAAGTCTCCGTTGCGGATGCAAGTGGCGGAGCGCTTGATCGGTCTATCGCCTTTGCGGTAATAGGTCCAGAAAGATTTGTGATATCTGGGACTTAGTTCACGTTTCATCGATTTTGCCATGTCTATTCTGAACTGCTCGATGGTAGCAGGTTTTTGACTGGCAATCTTTGTATTTACCTGCGTGGCATCCAGACCTTCAGCAGTGTAAAATTCTTCACGGAGCTGTGGAATCTCATTGAGCAGTTTCCCTGTAGTGGTATCATACAGTCGCCATAAGACTTTCAACCTCACTTGCTTTTCTCCTCTCATAGCATCTATCACATAGTCATTGCCATTGGCATCAAGCTGATGTTTTGGGAAAACGGTCATCTTGGTTTCATCCATTTCCCAGAATTGGTCTAGACATAAAAGTGCGTCATAGTCTTTTGCCCTTGACTTGATTTCTGCAAGTGACAATTGTGGTCGGGACCTGGTTACATCTTCAGCCGTTTCTGTATCCGAGGACACATCAGCCAGCACCGGAATGGCTTTTGAGACGGCCTTCATTAGCCGAAGTCTATCCCAGCCCAGCATTGCGGAAGTTACCTTTCCAGATACAAATACATCTTGCACCCCATTGGGATCAAGGGACCGATCCATGATCAAAACCGACTCTACATGAGAAGGCAATTCGATCTGTGCCTTTCCGACTGCCTTACTACTTTGATAGCTGGCAGTTGCGCAAGACGACAGCGTTAATATGAAAGTGAGCAGCAAGGCGATCATTCTACTTGTTTCCTTGATCATTTATTCCGGTTTAATGGTTTTCAGTAGTTTCGCTTGAAATACTGGTTTCGGCGGCCATTGCAGCCGATTCCAGAGTTCGGCCTCTAGTCTCCAAGTTTGCATGAATTCCCTACGAATGCCAAGATTAGAAAAGACAAAGGCTCCTTCGAACAGCTCCTGTTGAGAATAATCGATGGGCAGCCAATAGCCTAAACCCACATAAATCGGTTGATCACTTTTTCGGTAATTCAAAGAGAAGCTACTGCTGAGGTTGAGTGGTAAGTTTTCGTTTCCAGTGCCGCTATGTAGCTGATAACGGACGAAGAGGTTGTGATCAAAATATTTGTAGTAGTTAAGATCGAATGCAGACATCAGTTCGCTCACTGGATCTACCAGTTCACGATTTCTTGATTGCTCCTGATGTACGCCTTGATTTCCGATTCGTAAGAGCAGCTCACTACTGGCAGGCGCCCTTGTCGTCAGCATGGCCTCGACAGTGATCAGCCCATAGTCCTCATTGCCGCATGGATCTGTAATTTTGTATTCTATTTCAAAGTCCAGCAGTCCTGAATTGTCAAATGCAAATAAGATCTCGTTGTTTATAACTTGGCTTATTTGAGGTATTGGATCAAGCACCTCCAGGCTGAGTTGGACTCCGATGTCGTTGCTCAGTGGTGTTAGCGTGAATGACTCTGGGAATCCTGCTGGGAAGGAAAATAAGTAGTTATCGTCTTCTGCATTTGGTAGTGGCTCGCAGGGGGTGCCGGTGCAGATGCAATTTTCATCTGTACCGTCATTAAATGTCTGATCGTTGCCATCATCGCAAGGAACGCCTGGATACAAACAAGAAAAGTCTTCTATTGTGGCTAATGAATTGAAGTTGCAGGCGTAGGTGTCTGTGCAGCCTAACACATCAATCATGATGCAATTACAGTCATCGTCCCATATGCCGGCGAATCCTGGGCCGAAGATGCAATCAAATCCTGGTTGATTTGCTCCTCCACAAACGTCTTCACAATCGAATTGCAAGCAAGAGTCATCATCACAGTTTGCATTCGGGTTGAAGTTGCAAGCAGTTTCGTCCATGCAACCAAGCACAGTTTCGTTATCAAGTTCACACGAGCAAGTTAAAGGATTCCAGTAGTAGGTTCCTCCGTTGGTGCAGGGGTTTTGGTCACACTCCTCAGGGGGGATTTCAATGTACACACATTCACAAATCATTGGATCGTATGAATCTGCTGTATTGCAGTTTTGATCATCGCAATTGAGGGGTGGAATATCTGAATAGATACATACACAGGTTTCTACGTCGTACTCATCAAGAGTATTACAATTGTTGTCGTCACATTCAGGTGGAGAGGGTATGAAGATACACTCACAGGTTTCTGGATTATAGCTGTCATCAGTCGCACAATTGGAATCATCGCAAAGGGGAGGATTTGGCGTGAAGATGCAATCGCAAGTCTCTGGGTCATAACTGTCTTCAGTGGCACAATCGTGATCATCGCAGAAGGGAGGGTTTGGTGTAAAGATGCAATCGCAGGTTTCTGGGTCAAAACTGTCATCAGTCACACAATTGCCATCATCGCAGAAGGGAGGGTTTGGCATAAAGATGCACTCGCAGGTTTCTGGATCATAACTGTCATCAGTCACACAATTGCCATCATCGCAGAAGGGAGGATTTGCTGTGAAGATGCACTCGCAAGTCTCTGGGTCATAACTGTCTTCAGTGGCACAATCGTCATCATCGCAGAAGGGAGGGTTTGGTGTATAGATGCACTCGCAGGTTTCTGGATCATAACTGTCATCAGTCGCACAATCAGCATCATCACAGACGGGAGGGTTTGGTGTGTAAATACAATCACAAGTGTCCTCATCATAGGTATCTGTTGTTGCGCAATTACTATCATCGCACTCGGGTGGACCTATGGTGAAGATACACTCACAGGTATCAGGGTCATAGCTATCATTGGTAGCACAGTCGTCGTCATCGCAGATGGGAGGATTTAGCGAGAAGATGCACTCGCAGGTTTCTGGATCATAACTGTCATCAGTCGCACAATCAGCATCATCACAGACGGGAGGGTTTGGTG